>JANLIC010000126.1 GCA_024654125.1 Sulfuricaulis sp.
GGGTTCTACCCCGATTCCCCGGACACATCCATTAAGCCCATAATGGGCCAGGAGGTGTGTCATGGCAACACGCAAGAAGTTCTCTCAGGAGTTCAAGCACGAAGCCGTCCAGGTGGCCAGATCCAGTCAGCAGTCAATGAGTCAGGTGGCGCGTGATCTCGGCATCAGTCCGAACCTGTTGACCCGTTGGTACCGCGAGTCAGCAGACCGTGGTGACAAGGTCTTCCCGGGCCAGGGCCAGCCCCGGGATGAGGAAATCGCCAACCTCAAGCGCGAATTGAGCCAGGTCAGGAAGGAACGGGATTTTTTAAAAGAAGCGGCGGCGTTCTTCGCGAGAGCATCGAAGTGAGATACCGCATGATCGAACGCTGCCGCGACACCTTCCCGATCCGCCTGATGTGCCGTTGTCTCAAGGCATCACCGAGTGGCTACTACGGCTGGCGGGTCCGTGCGCCCAGCGTGCGGACCCAGGATAACCAGCGTCTGCTCGGACGCATTGAAGCTCTCCATGCCGCGAGTGATGGTGTGCTAGGTGCGCCGCGCCTCTGGGAAGATCTGCGTTATGCGGGAGAGTCGTGCAGCCTGAACCGCGTCGCACGACTCATGCACCGGCACGGTCTTCGGGGCGTTCCGGTGCGCCGGCAATGGCGCAAGAAATCATCCAGCGCGCGACCGGCGGGTGTTGAGAATCACCTGGACCGAGACTTCCGTGCCCACGTACCGAACACGAAGTGGGTGACCGACATCACCTTCATCGAGACCGCCGAGGGCTGGCTGTATCTCAGCGCCGTCAAGGATCTGTGCTCGGATGTCGTGGTGGGCTGGTCCATGAGCCACCGGCAGACCCGGGAACTCGTGATCCAAGCCGTGCTGATGGCGTTGTGGCAACGTGAGGCAAGAACCCCGGTGATCCTGCACTCGGATCGCGGCTGCCAGTTCACCAGCTACGAGTACCAGCGTTTCCTCAAGGGACACAATCTCGTCTGCAGCATGAGTGCCGTGGGCAGCTGTGCCGACAATGCCGCGATGGAGGGCTTCTTCGGCATGCTGAAACGCGAGCGGGTCCACCGCCGGATCTACCAGACCCGCGCCGAGGCCCGGGCCGATGTCTTCGACTACATCGAGCGGTTCCACAACCCGCGGTGCCGGCGCAGACTTGAAACAGCTAAACAGAAGGAATTACTCTTAACTCAACCGTCCGTGGAAAAGGGGTAGAACCC
>JANLIC010000132.1 GCA_024654125.1 Sulfuricaulis sp.
GCGTCCTCTATCTGGCCTGCCGCTTGATAAAGGGCGCTCGCGTTGTAGAAGGCGAAAGCGAGCCCCCCATTGAGCAGGGCCACCGGCGAGACGAACTCATCGGGCAATCCACCCGGAAGAGCAGCGCCGTCGATGAGGTCGCGCAGGAACTGACCAGTCACACCGATCTGGAACGGCCAGCGCTTGTCAACCAGGCATACCACCTCATCCGGCGTGCCAGCGTCCACAAGTTGGACTATCAGAGCGTCGAAGTTCTGGCTCACAACATGCCCTCGAGGCAGGCGAGCTTTGGAAGCGCAACGAGCCCGAAGAGCATCAGAAGCCTCCCGCCCCATTCATCGCCGCTTGACTCACGCCTTGATTCAACGGCTTCTGCCCCGCCTGCCCACCCGAGCCGGGAACGTTCTCCCTGCCCACCGTGCTCGGGCGTGGCTCCTGCGGCATTCCACCGGCCTGCTGCATCTCTCCCGTCGAGGGTGGGAGCGGCTGGCCGTTGGGACCGAGGATCGTCGGGGTGGGATTGGAGGCGATCGCCTCTTCCTCGATCATCTCGCGTAGCGCCTGCTGAACTTCGTATTGCGCGAGCAGGCGTCGTGCCGCGTCCTGGATGATCTCTTCGCGCCAGAAGTCCACATTCTCCGAGCCGTACCCACGCTCCTGAAGGATGCGTTCGGGCACGTACCCGCCGATCACGCCCTCGAGGAAGTGCTTGGCAAGACCGATGCGCTCGGCATCCGAGATCGGGTCGATGTCCACCTGACACGGGATGTCTGTGACATCGTCGGGCTTCAGCGCCACCCACTCGACACGATCCGCGTCCGCACCCGAGCCGGACACCACCAGCTCCACCGATTCCTTGAGCGTGTGCTTCACGACCTGGCGTGTGAAGTCCACTACCTTGCCCCACGCAGTGGCCTTGTTCATGAGCAGCGGCATGTAAGGGCCAATGGCGTTGCTCGTGAGCAAATTGAGACTGAAACCCGAGGCATCAGCGGACGGCGACTGTCCGCCGACCACGGGGGCGATCGACTGGTTCTGGCCGAGCCCGAGCACCATCCCGATAGTGGGGTCGATCGCCATCGAGCGGAACTTCGCGTACGCGTCATCGAGCGTGTAGCCCGGCTGGAGCAGCTTCAGCTCAGGGCCGCTGAGGTCGAGCACTTCCTCGCTGGCATCAGGCGCGTCAGCGGGAGCGGTAGCAATCGGCTTGGGGCGGTTGTAAGTGAGGCGAGAGTCCACCTCCTGCGTCATCACGTCGTTGGCGATCGCCTCGGTGAACCCGACAGC
>JANLIC010000136.1 GCA_024654125.1 Sulfuricaulis sp.
TTTCCACAGCTCACGAGCAGCGCGAGCGCGAGCACGGTGATACTGGTTTTGATTATCCTGGTGGCAAACATGACGTACCTCGCTGATTAGTTGGTGACAAAATCTTTCCCAGCTGAGACTGCGATTAAAAATGACACGCGCTGTCCTCAGCCTGACTTTTCTGGCGTCGCGGTCAATCGAGGTTGACCCTGAGGTCTCCCTTTTGGCCGCGGGCGCGGCGGCTTCTACTTCTTTATCTTTCTTGATCCACCCGGATCGTAACAACTGCAGTTGCAATGCCCACTTGACGTTTTGGAGCCTCGGGCGTCGGTACAGGTCTGTCCGGCGTCAGCGAAAACCTGCTGACATTGTGCCTGAGTGCACGCCCCTCCTGGTTTTCCTGCTTTAAGAGGCGGCGGATTGTTCTGCGCGGCGTAGCCCGGCGCGAAGGCGCCGGCAGTAATGAATAAAGCGCTCAGCAGTGTCACAAAAGTTAGCTTATTGGTTTTCATGGCTTGTCTCCAGGTAACGTTAGTGATTGATAAATTGTTTCGGCGTGACCGTTCGCAGATCGCGGCCAACCTGACGACGATGCTATTGTGAAAGTCAGTTTAGGTTCATGTATGTTGCCTCCTCCTTCATCGTAATGCAGCACCCCATTGCCATTTGCCGGCACGATGAGGCGCAGCGTGCGGTGGTGGTCACTACCACTCACCGGCGGCGCATCAGCGCTTCGCCGGCGTTTCCGCCGATGGGGTTAACCGTATTGTCAGGAACTTCCCGCGCCCCCCTAACACGTCGATCGTTTTGTCATAGGCCACATAACCCTTGGCCTGGACTTTCACTTTATGCCGGCCCTCCAGCAGGCCGACGGCGTAGGACAAATCATCGCGCTGAGTGAGACGCAAGCCATCCAAAAAAACTTCGGCGCTCACCGGATCTGTCAAAATAATTATCTGCCCCACGGGGATATGCTCCTGGCCAGGTGTGGAATTTCCCGGAGCAGGTGGCGCAAGGTTCCCCCCTGGAGACGGCGCATACATATAAGGTGGCGGGTAGGGATAGTACGGATGGGGGACTGGATACGGCCCGCCATAAATGTATCCCGTGGGAGGTGGGCCATAGGACGGCGCCGTGGCATTAAGCTCCACCGTCTTCCCATCTTTCTGAAGTTTCAGTTTGTCCGCGCCGGCCGGCGTTGCCACTCCCAGCAACGCTGCTAGCGCGATTCCCGTCACCGATGCGGTTACAAGCTTCATGTTTGGTCTTCCGGCTATGATCCGTTATGGAAACCTTACCGTTGATAGCGATAGTAGGTTTTGGGCGTCTTCCTGACGACCTCGTCCACCGCCGCCTGAATCATCTTGCGAATTGCCGTCTCCATCGGACCCTTGGCGAAACCGCTCAGGCCGCCGCCGAGCTTGCCGCCGATCCCACCGACACCGCCGCCAAAGCCCGAAGCCTTGCCCTCGACGCTGGTGGCGGCGATGACCCGGCCAGTGTCCACATCGATGACGCGCAGATCGATTGCGACATGCGCCTGTTGAAACGCACCGGTGATGCCACCCAACATGCCGCCGAACGCGCCGCCTACATTCCCTTTAGCGCCGGCCGTCCCCGGATCGAAACCGGTGACCGCCGCGGTGACCAAAATGTCGGCGTCCTCGATTTTGGTCGCGGAATTGCGGCGCTTTCTTTCCGCTTCCACCGCCTTGAGTTTCTCCCGCTCCAGGACGATATAGCGATTGGTTTGAAACAGCGCCGTCCCAAGCATATCGCTCATGCCGCGGCCGTATTCCCCGCGGTAGTAACCACTGCTCGACATCTTGTCTTCAAAATCGGCGATGGCAATACGGGCCTTGGGCCCGTCGTAGGCATCCGCCCGCGCCGAATCCATATCCGCCCCGCCGGAGCTGGCGACGCCGGCCGAGGTGCAGGCAGTTAAACCAATAATGGCGAGCGAAGTTAACAGCGCGTGTAGTGAATTCATTTCAGCGATCTCCTCATGGGGTGCGATTTGGGTATAAATCGTTTAATAGTCTCTCCTACTGGGGGGGTGGCGTCCATTTCGGATTTGCGATGCTTCCCGCCCCCGTTCTACCACGTCGCCTTGCCATTGCTCTCTCTCCCCGAGCCATAAGCGCCTTGTCCCGAGCCCTAGCTCGCCGGATTCTATTCCTTCTCGTACCAGGGGCGGTCACCTTGCAATTGCCCTCCCCCTGACCCGTACCCATAACCCCCTGGGTCGCCTGGCAATTGCCCCCCGCCCGAGCCGTAGCCTCCTTGCTGTACTGAACCTTGGTCGAAGCCGCCTGATGGGGCTGAGGGTTGGTCGAAACCACCTGACGGTGGTGATCCTTGATCGAAGCCACCTGACGGTGTTGATGTTGAGCCTTGGTCGAAACCGCCCGACGGGGCTGATGTTGAGCCCTGATCGAAACCCCCTGACGGTGGTGTTGCGCTTTGTTCGAAGCCGCCTGATGGGGCACCTGATGCATCGCCTGACGGGCTGCCTGACGGTGAGGATGTTGAGCCTTGGTCGAAACCCCCTGCCGGTGTTGCGCTTCGCTCGAAGCCACCTGATGGGCCACCTGACGTCCCGCCTGGCGGGCCACTTGACGATGTGGAACCTCGGTTGGAGCCACCTTGCCCAAGGTTCGTTGTTACCGGAGGTACTTCCGTGATGCGGCAACACGCGGACCGGCCGTCCAGAGATACTTGCTTGGAGGCAAAATGCGCATACACCCCCTGGCCGGGCTTGAGACCCTTGAGCGGCGTATTCTGATTGTTGGCCACGAACTTGAAGTTGCGGCCGGTGGCGTTCTCGCGCGCGCTCACCACCCCGCTGCGCGGGTCAATGGCGGTAATGGTGCAGCAAATTTTATTTGCGGCGGTTGCGGGGAGCGTATTTTTTGCCGGCAGCGAACCTTGGCCGCCCAGCGACGGAGTTTTCACGCCCGTTGCCGCCGGCGCCCGGTCAATAATCGGGTAACGTCCATCTATGCCCACGACCGTGACCTTGCCCGCGGC
>JANLIC010000138.1 GCA_024654125.1 Sulfuricaulis sp.
GGACGGCAAGCCCGACGACTATGACGGCTACCGCGGCGAATACGGCATCGAGGACACGCGCATGAGCCTGATCGAGGCCAAGCGCGCCGGCATCCATCCGTTCTGCATCACGATTGATGAATCTGCGCGCGACTACCTGCCGCACATGTACGGCGCGGTAAACTGGACGCTGGTGGACGACGTGCGCAAGCTGCCGCTGAAAGTCTCGGATATCTACCGGCGGCTGACGCTTTGATTCGGCCCGCTCTGGCGTGCCTTGGCCGCTAAAAAATCCATAATATGAACACCAACGCTGCCCATCTTCGCGTACGGTAACGGAATGTATAAACCGGACAAAAAAACTGTGCTTCTAATCCTGCTGGCGGTCGCCGTCATGGGCGCCTTGTTCTATGTGCTGTACGCCACCGGGATAATCGATCTGCTCACGAGCAAGAATCGCCTGCTCCAGTTCATCAAAGAAAACCGCACGCACGCCGCTACCCTCTTCATTGGTCTTCAGATCGTGCAGGTCGTGGCGGCGCCCTTGCCCGGCGAAATTACGGGCTTCGTTGGCGGCATCCTGTTCGGTCCGTTGTGGGGCGTGGTCTATTCCACCATCGGACTGACCATCGGCTCATGGCTGGCGTTCATGCTGGCGCGATGGCTCGGCCGCCCCATCGTGGAGCGCCTCGTCAGCCGCGAGATCATCGAGCGTTACGACTACGTCATGAAACACAAGGGGCTGTTGCTGGCGTTCCTGATGTTTCTCATTCCCGGCTTTCCCAAGGACATCCTTTGCTACGTGCTTGGCCTGGGCCACATGCAGCAACGCGATTTCCTAATCGTTTCGGCGACTGGACGGCTGCTCGGTACCGTGTTGCTTACCATGGGCGGAACCTTCTTCCGCGATGAGCATTACACCGCACTGTTCACCGTCGTCGGTGTGAGTCTGTTGATCATCCTGCTCGCGATGATCTACCGCGACCGGGTGGAGTGCCTGCTGCGGCGTGTCTCGGGCGCGCTGCGGAAAGAGCACGACCAGGACTAGACGTTAAAAATAGCGCGCCAGCTCCAGTTGCAGGTAATCGTCGCGCCGCCAGACAAAGACGGGGTCGGTGGCAGGCGCACCGGTAAAGGCGCGCAGCTCGAGGCTCAGCTTGTAATGTGCGCCAAGCCGCCGGCTAGCCTCGAGATTGAAGCTGCGCGCGGCACTGCGACGGTCGTCGATCACGCCGACCAGCAGTTCGCTGCTCTGCACGTCGTTGGCTGTCAGGCGTAACCCCACCATTACGTCGTTCTGGAACGGCGTGGGGGCGGCGCTGTCGCGATTGTCGTAAAGGTATTCCGCGATCACGCCCAGATCCATGACCGTGCCAAAAACGCCGGTGAAGGTGTACTCAAACCCGCCGGTGGCGGCGGAAAATGTCGTCCCCTGTCCGCTACGACGTATGGCCTCGAGCTTCCACAGCCAGCTGCCTTCGGTGAGCTGCACATCCAGCCCGGATTGGTGAATCAAATCGTAACGCGGGATCAGCACCGGCAGCCCGTTGCCGTCCACGCCCGGCAGCAGGCGCGGCTCGCGGCTAGTGCCGTAAAACTGTGACAACCCGATATCCCATCCGGAGATCGAATTCGACCAGCGCAGGGCATAGTCGATATGCCGGCGCTGGCGCGCTGACTCATAGCTGGCCTGCTCGGTGTCGACGCGCGGACTTGTGCGCAGCCGCCCTTCTGCGCCGGGAAAGGTGCGCTCGCGAAAGCCGGGCAACACGAAGGCATTCAGCGTGCCCCAATCACGAATCAGCGCGAAATTGACCATCGGCTGCCCGAGCTTCTCCTCCAAATCGATATTTTCCACCAGGTCGGTCTGGTTGATGATATCCACCAGGTGTTGCGACTCGGTGACGCCCCAGAATAGTTTGCGAATGCCAAGACGCCATTCGTGGCCCTCGCCGACCTTAATCCAGGTGAGCTCACGGATGTCGGCATGGCTGCGCTCCGGGTCGTGTTGATCGGCGCGCACGAACGGCACGAAGGTGAAGCTATCCTTCGTTCCTGCGATGCGGTGGTAATACTCAGGCTGGGCGACCACTGAAAAATACGTGCGGTGCTGCTCCGGGGACAGCGGGAGGTGGAAAAAACCCTGGTGTTCCAGGCTCACGAAACCGGACCACTCGCCGGCCATCGCGAAAGTCGCCATCGCCATCAGCCCGCCGGCGATACTGAAACGCAGGTTGAGATTACGCGTCAAACTCATGGCCGCGAGCCGGTTTAACGCGCACGCTTCAGGCTCGCCTCGTTGAAGTCGGCGTCCCGCAGGCCCGCGCGGAAGCGGTAATCCGACCATTTGAGCAGCGTGCTCTTGCCGCTCTGGTGGTTCTGCATGAACATCTCGTCGGCGCGCCAGTACTTGCCGAGGTACTGGCGGTAACCGCGCCACACCAATGTCTTCAGCAGGCTGTCCTTGCGGTCGTAGAAATCGATCTTCCACGGGCGGTATTCAGGCTGACAAATCCATACCATCTGGCGGGTATAACCGGAATACTTGTCCACCGGATATCGTTCAATGACAAAACATTGCTTGCCTTCATGGGTCTCGTCGCGCAGGTACTTGTAAGCATATTTTTCAATCTCCTGCGAACCCACATCCTCATAGGCGAACTCGCTGCCCATGAAGGGTCCGGACTTGTTGCTGGAGGCGATGCGCTTGACGCGCTTGAGCGCCGGCAGATACAGCCACTGGTCGTCCTCGCCGGTCTTGTGGGTGAAGGTCAGCAGCGCCGTGCCCTTGACGTCCGCCGGGTCATCGAAGACCGTGAGACTCTTGTCGCCGTCGCCCTTGACCTCGAGGGTCGAGATGCGCAGGCGGCGCACGCTTTCTTCGCCCTGGCGGTTGCGCAGGATCATTTCCATGTTGGCGGTGTAATCGCCGAAACCCTGATCAAGCCGATCGGACTCACGTGCGATCGCAAGCCCCTTTTCCTGCGGCGTTTCCGCCAGCACCACGGGCGCGGCGAACAGCACCAGCGCGACCCCTATCCAGTATTTCATTTCCCGGCCTCCTCCAGTTTCATCAGCAACGGCGGCAACAACAGGTAATCCGCGACCAGGGCCAGCGCGATGGTCAGCGCGCACATCATGCCCAGGCTGGCATTCAGCCAGAACGCCGAATACGTCAGGACGAAGAAACCCATGACGAGCACCAGTGAAGTCACGAACAACGCCATGCCGACCGTGGAAAAGGCGTAGCGCACGGCCGCGGACGGATCCAGGCCCTTGTCACGACGGGCGTGCAGGTATTTGGCCATGAAATGGATGGTGTCGTCGACCACGATACCGAAGGTCAGCGTGGTGACTACGGACAGCGACATCCCCACCTCACCCACCAGCAGGCCCCAGACGCCGAAGGCCATGCCCGCAGGGATCAAGTTCGGGATCAGGCTCACGAACCCGAAACGCAGGCTGCGGACGGCGATCATGATCAGCCCCGAGACCAGCACCAGGGCCATGACATTGCCGCCGATCATGCTGCGGATATTGCGCTCGCTGATGTGCGAGAACATCACCGCCGGCCCGGTGCCGGTGGCGAACATCGCCGGCGGGGCGTTGTCCCGCAGCCACTGCTGGGCGCTGTCCTCCAGGGCCAGCAGGCGTTTCGTGGTGACGTTGTTCATGATGACCAGCACCCGCGTTGCGGACTTGTCCACGTTGATCTGATCGTTGAGATCCAGCCCGAACGGCAGGGACAATTCATAGAGCAGCAGGTACTGGGCCGACAGCTCACGCGAATCGGGCAGGCGGTACCATTCCGGTTTATCGCCGTGCAGGTTTTTGTTGAGACGCTTCATGGTGTCGGTCAGCGTGTGCACGTGGACCACGTCCGGCTGCGACCGGTACCACGTCGCGAATTCCTCGACCTTGCGCAGATAGGCCGGGTCGCTGATCCCGCCACTTTCGCCCGCCCCCAGCGAATAATGCACCTGGTACATGCCGGACAAGTTGTCCTGCACGAAATCGGTGGCGCGCCGGAACTCCACCGTCTGATCGAAATACTTCACGAACTGATCGTTAAGCTCATTGCGCGGAATGAGCGCGAGCAGTCCGAGTGCCACCGCCAACGAGGCCCACAGCAGCAGCCGGCGGCGGTGGATGACGAATCCGGCGAAACCTTCCATGGCGCGCCAGGCACGCTCGCGCCGAGGCTTCAGCCGCACCGGTGCCACCGCCACGAAGGCCGGCAGAAACAGCACCGAAAACACCCAGGCGGCAGTCACGCCGATGGCCACGATATTGCCCAGGTCCCGGAACGGCGGCACTTCACTGAAATTCAGGGACAGGAATCCGATTACCGTGGTGAAGCTCGTCAGGAACACCGGCGGACCGTTGATGCGCAGGCTCTCGACGATGGCAAGCTCCTTGTCCTGCCCCTGGCGCATGATATGGAACAGCGTCAGCAGGATGTGAATACTGTCGGCCACGGCCAGCGTCAGGATGACCGTCGGCGACGAGGCCGTCGGCGGCGTCAGCTCAATGTCGAGCCACCCGACCAGGCCCATGGTTGTGACGATGGAAAACACGATCACCAGCAGCGCGCCGACGGTCCCCGCCACCGAGCGCACCGACAGGAGGATGATGACCACGATCACCCCATACATGATCGGAACCAGCGTCACCATGTCCTTCTGGGACTGCTCGGCAAAACTGTTGTTCATCAGCACCACGCCGGTCAGGTACACCTCGACGTCCGGATCACGCGCCTTCGCGGCCTCGGCCAGGGCGCGTGCCTGCGCCGTCACCTCGGGAACTTCCGTCAGGTTTTTCTCCGGCATGACCACCGTGACGTTGATGCCGGTGACATGCGCCCGGGGCGAGACGAGGCGGTCGCGCAGCAGCGGCTCGTTCAGGGCCACCTGCCGGATCCGCTCCAGCTCCGCATCGTCCAGCGCGGCCGGGTCTTCCACCAGGTCTCGAACCACCAGATCGTCCCCGCGCGCGGTGGTGTGCTGGAAGTTCGTGATCGAGTCCACCCGGCTGGAGTACGGCAGCTTCCAGGCTTCCTGGGTAATCCACTTGACCGTCGCCAGGGTGTCGCGCGTGAACACCCGCCCGTCCTTAGGCGCCACGACAATCAGAACGTTGTCGCTCTTGGTATAAACGTTCTGCAACTGTTCGAAGGCCTGCAACTGCGGATTTTCCGGGCTGAAGAAGACGCGGTAGTTGTTGCTGAACTCAATGAAGCGCATGCCGCTGCCGGCGACCAGCGCCATTGCAACGCTCGTGATGATGATCCACCAGCGCCATCGCAAAATGCCTTTATAAAAGGCCATGCTCCGCGAACCGTTACGAGGTGATGAATGTTTGAATAGGAAGTCCATGAGTTTCTTGGTCGGTGTTCTTGTTTTGCGAGTTCAGGCCTTCTTTTGTCGACGGGCCACCGAATCCAGGACGGATTCGGGACTCCCGCGCCATATCGTCCCGTGATGGCTGAGAAGTTCTGATTTATAGATTTTTTGCACGCGAAGACGCGAAAGACGCGAAGCAAAACCCCGATGAATCAAACAGAAAAAACTTCGCGAACTTCGCGCCTTCGCATGAGATACGCATTTCAGGTACTTTTTCAGAGCTTCCCTAATAGAGCTATCACTCTGGGGGGATACAGGTCGCGGTCGCGCCTCAAGTCCGCCAGTGCGGCGGATAGGTGCGCTCGTAACCGGGAAGCCGCTCCAGGCGCCCCATCCACGCGGCGAGTCGCGGATAGCGCGACTCAAACGGTAGAAACCCCAGTTGCAGCGGTGCTGCCGTCTCTTTGGACGCCGCCCGGCACAATGATTTGAGAAAGGGATAAACAGCGACATCGGCGGCGCTGATGGATATGCCACACAGCCAAGGGGCGTCCCCGATTCCTTCCTCCCAACGAGCCAGTTCCGTATGCACGGACTTGGCGGCGGCGCGAATATCTTCTTTTTTATCCGCCACCTTGTCGAAATAAATCGGTAGCACCACGCGATTGAGCGGTCCATCCAGATAAGACGAATATTCCGAAATCTGTCGCCACACCCGTCCGGTCTCCTCGGCGGTCTGTCCGAACAGCTGAGGCTGAGAATATTGGCGGTCGAGATAGGCCATGATCGCGAGCGACTCGTAGAGCACGGTGTCGCCATCCTTGAGCACCGGCGCCTTGCCGCGCGGGTTCAGTGCCAGGAATTCCGGTTTCTTGTGTTCCTCCTTCGAGGCCTCGAGCAGGTGCGAACGGTACTTCAACTGCTTGATCTCCAAGGCTAGCAGCACGCGCCAGGAATATGGGCTGCCGCTGATCCAGAATATTTCCAGTTCGGTTGGTCGTGTTGCCATGTTTCCTCCGTGATTCTTTTTGCCCGCATCGGGTTGATTTTTTCGACTTTCCAGATTGGGCTTATATAAGCCCACCGGAGTGCCGACATCAGTTAGATACTTTAATTTTGCAAGTTACGAGAGCGAATCTACCTCCGTAACTTTTAAATTGCAAGTTACTAAACACGGTGTTAAATTTCGCCTGTGAAAAAAGCCAAATCCGCAGATTCACGCGCCTGTCGCCGATCCCCCTGCCCGGTAGCCAGCGCCCTCGACCTGCTGGGCGACAAATGGTCGCTGCTGGTGGTGCGCGACGTGCTGTTCTTGGGCAAACGCCGCTATAACGAGTTGCTCGACTCACCCGAAGGCATTCCCAGCAACATCCTGGCCGACCGACTCCGGCGCCTGGAACAGGCCGGGTTGATTCGCAAACAGACCTATCAGCGCAACCCCGTGCGTTACGAGTACCATTTGACGTCCAAAGGAACAGAACTGTTGCCGGTCTTCAAGGAACTCGCCAGCTGGGCTAACCGGCATATCCCAGGCACCTTAAAACCCCCACCCGGTTTTTACAACAAATTCTTTAATCAAAACCGGCGAGAAACCGCGAAGCGATAGCATGCAACGGGTACGGGGTGAGCTTGCAAACACGGTTTACGCAACCGACAATCCCGGGCGGTTACCACAATCCACGCGTTAAAAAATAACCACGGAGTAAACATGTCGGCTCTGATTTGCGGTTCCTTCGCCTACGACACCATCATGGTCTTCCAGGATAAATTCAAGAATCATATCCTGCCTGATAAAGTGCACATTCTGAACGTTTCATTTCAGGTGCCGAACATGCGCCGCGAGTTCGGCGGCTGCGCCGGCAACATCGCCTACAGCTTGAAGCTCCTCGGTGGCGATCCCCTGCCGATGGGGACGGTCGGTAAGGACTTCGGACCCTATGCCGAGTGGATGGACAAGCACGGCATCAGCCGGCGACACATTCGGATATGCGACGACACCTACACCGCCCAGGCCTTCATCACCACCGACATGGATGACAACCAGATCACCGCGTTTCACCCCGGTGCCATGAACCGCTCTCATGAGACCCACGTCATTGACGTCAAGGGCGTCAAGCTCGGGATTGTTTCTCCCGACGGGCGCGAGGGCATGATTCAGCACGCGCGACAATTCAGCGAGGCCGGTATCCCCTTCATATTCGATCCCGGTCAGGGGATGCCGCTGTTCAACGGCCGGGACCTGCTGGCCTTCCTGGAACAGGCGACGTGGGTCACGCTCAATGATTACGAAGCCGAGCTGATGCAGGAGCGCACGGAAAAATCCCTGAGCCAG
>JANLIC010000145.1 GCA_024654125.1 Sulfuricaulis sp.
TGCAGGTAAAGCGGGTGGCGTCCGACTGCCAGTAACTCCAGTCCGTTGTACGTGTACGGCCCTTCGTAGGAGTCGGCGACATTCACCCACGCGACCGGCCCGGCCTCCGCGCACTGGCGCATGAAGTCGGCGGCGGCGCGAAAGTCTTGGATACGACCATAGCTGCCGGCGTTGCGCTCTAACTCTGCAGCGTCAGCAGCGATCCGCTCGGCCAGTGCCCGCATCTGCTCGGGCGTTAGGGTAGTGGTCATGCTGTCTCCGTGCGCGCCTTCTTCATCTTCGTGATGACGCCTTGCAATGCGGCGTTGCGCTTCGATTGCCCCTGGCACGCAGCATCGTTTTCGGCCGCGAGTCGCTTCCAGTAGTCCCGGTCGCGCAGCAGTTCGTCGTATCGCTTCGCCATCAGTTCCGTCGCGTCGGCAATGCGTTGCAGGGCGCCGAGGTAGAGTTGTTCGATTGGCGGACTTGCGGGTGCGCTGTATTCGAGCCGTGACGCTTCACGCAGGTTCATTCGCTATTCCTCGCAAAAGGGGTGGCACGCGCGGACGGGTGATTCATTCGATGACGACGCCGAGTTGCGTTGTCGCGTAGTGCAGGATTCGCTCGATGTATTCGCTGAATGCGTCAACGTCGAGCGTCGCCGTGCTGATGCCTGCGGTTGCGCCTCCTGGTAGCTCTTCAACGCCGATGAACTGGCGTTTGAAGTGCTCGTGCCAGGCGTCGGCGCTGTACTGCTTGCCATCGACCCATGCGTGTTCCGCAATCTCATGGAGCACAGCCCATAGCTTCTTGTTCTGCGGGTTGCTCCTGCGCGCCTTGTGCTCTGCCACCATGACGCCGAGCGGCTTACCGGATTGCGCCATGCGCAGCCAATTGGACCGAAGGAAGGCGTACAACTGGCGACAGTGAATGTCATCTCTGAGCACGAAGGTCTTGAGCATCAGCCAATGACCAACCGGTCTTTGCGAACGATCCGCACGCCTTCCGGTACGGGCTCGCCGGCCTTGATGGCGTTCTTCACCTTCGCCTTATCCGGCTCGACCCTCACCCGGCACAGGGCATCGGGCAACACGACGCCGTCGTCGATCTCGACCGACTCATCGCGCCCGACTTCCAGCCGCGCGGAAAACGTGCCGTCGATTGCGTCGATTCGCTTGATGCCGGCTGTCGCCATGTTCTCGCGCAGGTAGCGACGCAAACCGTCCGAGCGCGACTCCAGCGACCGCTTGCGAGCCGTGAGCCGGGTAATCGCAGCCTTGACCGCTTCGGCCTCGGCCTCGACGTTCAGGATGTAGGCGGTCACGGCTTGGCCCTTGCCCTCGAACACGGTGAGGGCGTTGGCAAGCTCGGGCGACATTTCCCCTGTCTCCGGGTCGAAGCCGGTATCCAGTGCCTCGGCAACCATGCCGGTGCATTCGTAGAGTTTCAGCATGTCAGCCCCTTAAAATGGGATATCCATGTCGTCGTCTCCGAAGCCGGCCGGCGCCATCGGCGTGCTGGCGGTGGCCGCCTTGCTCTTCATCGGCTTGTCACGCAGAGCAGCGGCCATCCGTGCCAGCGTCTCGGGCTCGGTCTTGCGCGCGAGGATTTCGGATGCCGTCAGTTCGCTATCCGGGTCGAAGCAACCGACGATGTTGACCTTCGCGCCAGTGCTGCCGTCGCGCTTTTCGTATTCCTCGCGCTGGAGCAGCAGGCCGATGCGCTTGTTCGTCAGTTCCGGGAAGATCGTCGCCGCGAACTTGCCGCGCTGGCCGCTGCCCGAGTCCCATTTTTCGACCTGACCGGCGGTCGGTGTGAGCGACTTGACCCGTGCGACGGTCATCATCGCGTTCAGTGTTTTGAGGCTCGGCAGGGCTTCGCCTTTGGCGTTGTACGTCCACAGCGACAGGAAATCCGCCGTCGCGCCGTCGTCGGCCTTGAACGAGAATTCGACGCCCTCGGTTTCGTTCTTCGAGGTGACGATTTCGACGCGCGTCAGGGTGCCGACGTACTTTCCGGTCTGGTCGATGCGGCTCACGATGTTGTCGGCCTGCGTGGCGGCTTTTGTGTCAAGCGTGTAGGTGCGGCTCATGACTCATTGCTCCGTGGTGGTGAGGCTGTAGTAATCGCAGATCGCCGCGTCAACTGCGGCGAGGTCGTTGGGGATGGTGTCGGTGTCGAACAGACCAATGGGTGACTTCACCGTGTCCTGCCCGCTGTTATGCGTCGAGAACAGGTATTCGCCGTCGCGCACCTGGGAGCGCAAGACGATGGAGAACATGCCTTCGACCGTGATCTTTTCGTCGAGCAGCTTGCCGATCGTCTTGACGCGCACGCGCCCGAATTCATCGGATTGCGTATGCCCGAGGATGTACACGCGGACGTGATCGGGCAGGTTGCTCGCAGCGGTCAGCACGTCCCATGCGTGCCGGCCAATGTCCGAGAACTTCTCGAAGCCCTTTTCCTCGCTGCGGCGCATGTACTCGTTCGCAAGTAGGTACTGAAAGTCGTCGATGACGATGATCGGGCGCTTCGTCTTTTGCATCAGCGTGCAGATGGTCCGCGAGTCGTCGGACACGAAGATATTTCCGCTCTTCGCTTCCTTGTCGAACGGCTTCCATTCAGTCGAACGAAACGGCAGCGGCTTGCGCACCGACTGAATCAGCAGCGTTTCCACCGCGTTCATGTTGCGCAGGCTCGTGCTCTTGCCGGACCCGCTCTCGCCGAGAATCAAAGTCGCAATGCTCATGGTTCATGCTCCTGTAGTTCAAAGATTCCAGTTGCTCTTGCTGGCCGACGCCGACCCACCATTCGAGCCAATTGCTCATACCGGCCTCACCAAACCACGGGCGAACAGTTCGCCAAGCGTCTTCCGGTGCGCTTCATCCCAAGCCTCTCGGCGCTCTTCCTTGCTCAACCGGGCGCCGCTGTCGATGTCGGCGTGGCATGCGACACAGAGGGCGGCCACGCGCCACGGGTAAGCCTTGATGCCGCGCCCCTTGCCATCCCTCAACTGATTGCTGTGCGCTACCTGCGTTCCGCTGGCGCCGCACCGCTGGCATTCCAGCGAGGCGACCGCTTCGTACAGCCGGCGCTCGTCGCTCTTGATGGGCATGGTGTAGCTCACGCCCGCCTCGCCTGCTCGAGCCAGCGCGTCAGAAACGGCGGCGCGAACCAGTTCTTCGTCGCCCGCGCCACCTGCTCCGGCGTCGGGTCGGTGCGCCGGGCCTTGCGGGCGTCGCAC
>JANLIC010000158.1 GCA_024654125.1 Sulfuricaulis sp.
GTGAAAAAAGGAGTTGGCCGGTAAGCCGGGTTCTGTCGGGGACAGCCATTCATCTGGGACGCCTGTCGCCAAGCGCCTCATGCGGCCTACCCGGGAACAGTGCGAGCCGCACTATCGTTCCCCTATTTGGCCTTACTCCGGGTGGGGCTTGCCCTGCCACGGATGTTGCCACCCGCGCGGTGCGCTCTTACCGCACCATTTCACCCTTACCAGTCCTTGCGGACTTCGGCGGTATATTTTCTGTGGCGCTTTCCATCGGCTCACGCCGCCCAGGCGTTACCTGGCACCCTGCCCTGTGGAGCCCGGACTTTCCTCCACTCGGCCTCGCGAACGTGGCCGGGCAGCGGCTGTCTGGCCAACTCCGACGGCTATTATACCAGTCACACTCGATTCGTTTCCGAAAACCTCAAGGCTGTGCTGGCCGGACGTTAAATCCGATGGATATTCGAGGGCGGTCGGATTCGTTGCGCGTAACCTCGTGCAGCACATCCGGCTTGAAAAACACGAAACTTCCCGTCCGGGGTTCAACTTCCACGCGCTTCGCGCCTTTCGTCAACACTAGCTTTCCGGAATGGGGCGGCACGACGATGTAATAAACGCCGGAAAGCAGTTCATCATCTTCATCGTGCGTATGCGGATAAGTGACATCACCCGACTGCATGATATTGAACCACCAACCCATACGCAGATCTTTTTTCGGCCGATTCAGAACATGCGCCGCCTGGGCCGTCGCCAGATCCAGAATTACTCGCATTTCCGGAACCGCATCGGGCACAACGTAGAGGTTCTCATAGCGTCCACCCAGGAAGTGATTCTGATGGGAAATTTCTCTTTCTGTCAGCGACTCAATGCGAACGCACAGCGTCGCATTCAGCACCTCACAGTCCTGGCATTCACCGAGTTTATAGAGCGCCGAACCTCCATTATTTTCCGGATTTCTTCCCGGGGGAGAAAAGATCACTGAGTTTATCCCGCGTAGAATCCGCATCGCCGCCGGAGGTTTGAGCCCCACCGAAAAAATCATCGAGTCGGGACTTGGCCGCCTGTGATTTCCCCTTGCCACGCGGGCGGTGCGCCTCGGGGCGGGGTTTGAACCAGTCGCAGAAATTCGCGCCTTCCTTGTTGCGCACTTCCTCGGCGCGGTCTTCGTCGCACTGCTCCGCCACGTTCGGATTGAAAAACTGGCATAACCGACAGCAGTGCAGATAGGCGCGGCATTTAGGGCATTCCCCCTCACGGCTCAAAGGCAAAGGCAGTGCGGCCAACGAAGCGCCGCATTTCCAGCAAACCAAATCCGTCGCTAAGCGCATCAATCAATTAAAGACGCTCTTCAAAAACGATTGCAATTCAGCCCAGGATTCCTGATCGACCTTGGCGTTGTAGGCCAGCGGCAATTTGAACTTGGCGGCATAGGCATCGGCGTCAGGATTGGTGAAGCTGTGCTTAGCGCCAGGATAATTCACGAATTTGTAATTTACTTTGGCAGTTTCCATTTCCTTTTTGAACGCTGCAATCTGTTCTGCCGGTACAAAAGGATCCTCAGCCCCATTCAACACCAGCACTCTGGACTTGACCTTGCCAAGTTTGGCTGGATTCCGGGTACTCAAATTTCCAGTAAAACATGCAGCTCCCTTCAAATCTTCGCCAATACGTGCCATTTCCAGAACAACAAAACAACCAAACGAGGAACCTATTGCAGCAATTTTTTTAGAATTCACCGTTACATGCTTTTGCAATTGTTTGAATGCCGCATCAAACCGTGCTTGCGCAAGTGGAATATTTTCACGCAGTTCACCGGACAACCGCTTTGCATCATCCGGATTATTCACGGTTATTCCGTCGCCATACATATCTACTGTGAGCGCGGTGTAGCCGAGTTCAGCAAGTTTGCGGGCACTGTTGCGCGTATGCTCGTTGTGGCCCCACCATTCGGGCACCACCAGTACGCCCGGGCGTTTGCCCTTGATCGCGTCGTCATACACCAGGAAACCCTTGTGAACGGTACCATTTGACTTGTATTCGATCGGTTCTCCCTTGATCGCCGCCTGGGCCGAGGCCAGGCCGATGAAAGCTGTCAGAACTACAAATATGAATTTGCGCATGACCTGTCTCCTTGTCTTGGTCGTTTCCAGGAAAACCACCCGGGACATTTCGCCGAAATGCCCGAGAAGCTAGACTCAGCCTAATGCCGCGCCGGCTCGCCCGTCAAATCCGTCATGTCTATTGAGCAAGACATTGCCTATAAATTCGTTCTGGACGGAAGAATCAGCGCTATTCACCCGCATGGGCGGGGACTGATCAACGATACCTTTGTTGTGACCACCGCTACCGACCGCCAGGTCATCCTGCAGCGGATTAACCGTCACGTCTTCCCGCATCCCGAGCGCATCATGGAAAACCTGCGCGTGCTGAGCGGGCATATTCAACAGCGCGCTGCTACCGACAGCGCCACCGGGCGCACGCTGCGTGTGCCTGAAATATTGATGGCCCGCGATGGCAGAAATTTCGCAATCGATGCCGAGGGCGGGTTCTGGCGCGCGCAGGAATTTATCGAGCATACGCGCACGTATGACAATATCAGCAATATCGCACAGGCCGAGGAAATCGGTTTTGCCCTCGGCCGCTTCCATGCGCTCATCCACGATCTCGATCCCGCGAAGTTGCACCAGACGCTTCCGGGTTTTCACGATGCGCCTGGCTATTTTGCGCGCTTCCTGCAAGCCACGGCTCGCCCGCGCCCGTCCGGGGCGAGCCGTGAGCTGCACCAAGGCCTGTCGTTCGCGGAAAGGCGCGGGGGTCTCACACGTGTCCTGGAGAAAGCCAGAGGTGAGGGAAAGCTGGTTGTAAGAGCGATCCACGGGGACACCAAACTCAATAATTTTCTATTCGACATACAGACCGGCAAGGCGGTAAGCCTGATCGATCTGGATACGGTGCAGCCGGGACTGATCCAGTTTGACATCGGCGATTGCCTGCGCTCCTGCGCCAACACCGCCGGTGAATCGCCCGAGGATATTGCCTCGGTGCGCTTCGATCTCGATATCGGGCGCGCAGTTCTGGAACATTACTTGGCTGAAACCCGGGGGTTCCTGACACGAGCAGATTTCGAGTATCTATATGATGCGATTCGGCTCATTCCTTTCGAGTTGGGCCTGCGTTTCCTCACCGACCACCTGGAAGGAAATCACTACTTCAAGGTCGACCGGCCCGGTCATAACCTGCACCGGGCCCTGGCACAGTTCCGGCTGACGGCCAGCATCGAGGAGCATGAACAGCCAATCAAGGCGCTGATAAATGATCTTGTCGGTGTGTAAGCCCACAGAACATCCCTTTTCCAAGCGGTTGAATGGAAAGGACGGTGGATTATGTGCACTGAAAAAATACTCGCGATTTCCAGTTGATCTTGCCGGTGAACAAAGGGCAAAATGCGCCCCTTCGCGGCGGGGCAACCAAGACTGCTGCCGAATTTCACCGTTACTTAATATATAGAGAGAGAGGAATAATTATGAAGTTGATCCTGTTGGGCGCTCCAGGGGCGGGCAAGGGAACGGTTGCCAAGCAACTCACACAGCTGGACGGCTCGGTGCAGATCTCCACCGGTGACATTCTGCGCGGCGCGGTGCAAGCCGGTTCCGATCTCGGCAAGCAGGCCAAGGCCTATATGGACCGCGGCGACCTGGTACCGGATGAGCTGATCATGGGCATAATGGAAAAGCGTCTGCAGGAACCCGACAGCAAGAAAGGTTTCCTCCTCGATGGTTTCCCGCGCACCATTCCCCAGGCCGAAGCACTCAAAAAGCTTCTGGTGAAAAACGGCATCAAGCTCGACATGGCGGTCAACATTGACGTGCCGCGCCATGTGATTCTCGACCGGCTCACCACCCGCCGTACCTGCTCAAATACCAAGTGTCAGGCGATCTACAACGTCAAAAGCATGCCGCCCAAGAAAGAAGGTATTTGCGACAAGTGCGGTAGCCCTGTGATTCAGCGCGAAGACGAGACCGAGGCGGCCATCAGCCACCGGCTCGATACCTATAATAAGAAAACCGCCCCACTCATCGGTTTCTATGAAAAGGAAGGCCTGCTGCTGACGGTCAGCGCCACCTCGAGCGAAGCAGTGATCGACGCGATCAAAAAGAAGCTCAGCACGTAAGCACTGAAATACAGACCGGTGTCTGCGACGCCTGGCGAACGGACACCGGTCCTTATTTATTTCCCACCCGCATGACGGCCTGCTGACACGCCTCGCGATTCTGGCTCCAGTAAGGAGCGCAAAGGCGCCCAGACATTTTCCAGCAGGCGCGGCTGCGCCTTGGCATTGGCGTGTATCCGGTCCGGTTGCATCAAGTCTTTCCGGGTGGCAACCCCCTCAAGCAGAGACGGTACCAATGCCACGTTTTGATCGGCCGCAATTTCGCGGTAAATGGCTTGGAACCTTTCAGTGTAGCTTTTGCCATAATTCGGCGGGAGCTGTATTCCGACCAGAACTACCCGTGCGCGGCGGTTCTTGGCTTTCGTGACCATTGCGCTGATATTATGTTTCATCTGCTCAAGCGAGAGGCCGCGCAAACCATCGTTGCCCCCGAGTTCGATGATGACAATGGTGGGATTATGTTCGGCAAGTAGACGGGGAAGCCGGGTCAGACCATTCGCGGTGGTGTCGCCGCTGACGCTGGCGTTGATGACTTGGTACTCGTGGTTTTCCCGTTTAAGGCGCTTGCCGAGTAAGGCCACCCAGCCGGACTGTACTTCCATGCCATAGGCCGCGCTCAGGCTGTCACCTACCACGAGCAATGCGCCCGCCGCGGCAGGCAAGGAAAAAAATCCGATCAACAACAGTACTGCCAACAAAATACGACGCATGTCTAAACACCTTAATGGAATTATGGTTTCTGCCAATCAGCTTTCGAAGCGAGTCGAAACGGCGGAAGGCTTCCTTGACATCTTGTCGGGTGTGAATCTCGAGATCAAGGCCGGTGAACGCGTGGCGATCATCGGCGTGTCGGGCTCCGGCAAATCCACCCTGCTCGGGCTGCTGGCCGGCCTCGATTCCCCTACGCAAGGCGAGGTGATGCTCGCCGGCGAGCGCCTCGATCTTCTTGACGAAGATGGACGCGCACGCGTACGAGCCGGACAGGTCGGGTTCGTGTTTCAGACCTTTCAACTGCTTCCCGGACTGTCCGCGCTCGAAAATGTCATGCTTCCGCTCGAACTGGCTGGCCAGGATGGCCCAGAGAGCGATGCGCGTGGATTGCTCACACGCGTAGGTCTCGGTGAGCGACTTGCGCACTATCCGCGTCAGCTTTCAGGTGGTGAACAACAGCGCGTGGCAATTGCCAGGGCGTTCGCCATGAAACCCGCTATTTTGTTCGCCGACGAACCCACCGGCAATCTCGACAGCACTACCGGGGCACGCGTCATCGACCTACTTTTCGATCTCAACCGGGAACAACGCACAACGCTGGTCTTGGTGACGCACGATGAAAGTTTGGCTGCGCGCTGCGAACGTCATATCTATTTGGATGCCGGGCGCATCGTGAAGGGCCATTGACGATGCGCGACCTGCATCTTTTCCGCCTGGCGTGGCGCCTGCTGCTGCGAGACTGGCGCGCCGGTGAACTGCGCATCCTGGCTGCCGCCATAGTAATTGCCGTGAGCGCCGTCACCGCCATTAGCTTTTTCAGCGATCGACTGAATCGTGCCATGACCTATCAATCGGCGGACCTGCTCGGCGCCGATCTGCGTTTGACGAGCGCCGAGCCGGTGCCGACTAGCTGGCTCAAGGCCGCCACCGATCATGACCTGCGTCAGGCTGAAACGCTCGACTTCGCGAGCGTGGTCGTGCATGGCGAAAAATTACAGCTCGCCAGCCTCAAGGCCGCCGGGGTGGGTTATCCCCTGCGCGGCGTGCTGCGGACGGCACCTGCCTTGTATGCCCCGGAAACGAAAACTGACGAGATCCCCCTGCCCGGCACCGCCTGGGCCGAGCCGCGTGTATTACAGGCGCTGGACCTGGCCATCGGCGCGCGCATTGAAATCGGCAGCGCCTCTTTCATTGTCACGCGCGTGCTCACCTACGAGCCGGGACGCGGTGGTAGTTTCTTCACCCTGGCGCCACGCGTGCTGATACACCGGGATGATGTCGGTCGCACGGGCGTGATTCAGCCGGGCAGCCGCGTGACTTACAGTTATCTATTTGCCGGCATCGATACCGATCTGACACGCTACAAGGACTGGCTCAAGACACGCCTCGGACCTCACCATCAGCTGCTCGACGTTCGCGACGGCGATAGTTCTCTCGGGCGTGCGCTGGGACGCGCTGAACGATACCTCGGTCTCACCAGCCTGCTCGCCGTGATCCTGGCGGGCGTGGCGATTGCCATGGGGGCGCGCCGCTACAGTGAACGGCACTTCGACATCAGCGCCATGCTGCGCTGCTTCGGCGCCACGCAACGGAATCTCGTGGCGCTGTTCGTGCCGCAATTCCTGTTGCTGGGACTGATCGCCAGTGTCATCGGCTGCGTGTTCGGCTGGTTCACGCAGGAAGCCATTTTTTATCTGCTCAAGGACTTGCGTCCCACACGTCTGCCGGCCGCCGGCATCGCGCCGGTGGCATTCGGATTTTTCACCGGTCTGCTGGCACTCGCCGGCTTCGCGTTGCCGCCATTGCTGCGCTTAAAGCAGGTTTCGCCGCTACGGGTCATACGCCGCGAGCTGGCGCCGTTGCCGCCGACAGCCTGGTTTGTCTACGGCTCCGCCACCTTGGCGATTCTGATACTGATGTGGCGTTTCACCGGAAACCTGCTCCTCACGGCTTCCGTGCTGGCTGGAAGTCTCGCTGCGGCCCTCTCACTCGCCGCCATCGCCGGAGTCATGCTGGCCCTGGGCCGGCGCGTGCACAAACGCGTCGGCGTGGCCTGGCGTTTCGGGATGAACAACCTGTGGCGTCGCACGCGCACGAGCATTGGTCAGATTCTCGCCTTCGGACTCGCGCTCATGGCGATGGCGGTGATCGCCCTGTTGCGCACCGATCTCCTGAACACCTGGCAGACACAGCTGCCGCCCGATACACCGAACCATTTTGCATTCAACATCCTCCCGCAGGACGTGCCGGCCTTGAAGCAGTTTTTCACGACGAAACGGATTCCAACGAGCACGCTCTATCCCATGGTGCGCGGACGCCTTACGGGGATCAACGGCAAACCGGTGGTCAAGGACGTGACGAAAGAGGAGTCCGGCAACGAAGCCACCCAGCGCGAACTCAATCTCACGTGGACCGACACCAAGCCGTCCGACAATCGTCTCGTGCGTGGAACGTGGTGGAGCCGTTCCACGCCCGGCAACCGGGTTTCTGTCGAAGAAAGGCTCGCCAAAAAACTGGGGATCGGTATCGAAGATGAATTGACGTTTTCAATTGCCGGGGCCGAACTGCAAGCGCGCGTGGCCAACATCCGTTCGGTCCAATGGGATTCATTCCACCCCAACTTCTACATGATTTTCCCGCCCGGTACGCTCGACTCCTTCCCCGCCACCTTTCTCACGAGCTTCTATCTGGGACCAGATCAGAAGCCGCAGCTGACTTCGCTGGTGCGCGCTTTCCCGGCGGTGACGGTGCTCGAGATGGATCAGGTGTTGGCGCAGGTAAGGTCCATACTCGCGCAGGTGACGGCTGCGGTGGAACTGGTGCTGCTGTTCGTGCTCGCCGCCGGATTCGCGGTCCTGTTCGCGGCGCTGGCCGCGAGCCTGGATGAGCGCCTTCATGAAGGCGCGCTCCTGCGTACACTCGGCGCAAGTCGTCAGCAATTGCGTGCCGCGCACTTCGCTGAATTCTTTGTGCTCGGCCTGCTCGCCGGCCTGCTCGCCGCGATCGGCACGGAACTCATCGTCTACATGCTCTACACGCGCGCCTTCGAGCTTGAATACAGTTTCAAGTGGCCGGTGTGGCTCGCCGCGCCGCTTGCCGGAGGATTGTTGATCGGATTGGCCGGTTATTGGGGTACGCGCCGCATTGTGCGTCAAAGTCCTCTGACGGTCCTGCGCGAAATGTAACGTCAGACATCGAGGCTGTTCCAC
>JANLIC010000166.1 GCA_024654125.1 Sulfuricaulis sp.
ACCAGAACCCGCGCCTCGATCGACACCGGCTGGTACACGACGCGCTGCTTCTCGGGGTCGTAACGCATCTCGACCTGGCCGATAAGCGGAAAGTCCTTGCGGAACGGATGGCCCACGAATCCGTAATCGGTGAGAATACGGCGCAAATCCGGGTGTCCCTCGAACACGATTCCGAAAAGATCGAACGCCTCGCGCTCATACCAGGCGGCGGAATTCCAGATGCCGGTCACGGAGGCAATCAGGGGTAATTCATCGTCCAGCCAGACACGCAGCCGCAGACGCCGGTTGTGCTTCAGTGACAACAGTTGATACACCACGGCAAAACGCGGTCCCGGTCGGGGACCCGCCGGCGATTCCCTCCCGTAGTCGAGATAATCCACGCCACACAGGTCCATCAGCTGGGAAAAGGCAAGCGCAGGGTCGTCCCGCAAGCGAGTGCAGACCGGAACAATATGTTCGCGCTGCACTTCGAGGGTGAGCTGGCCGGCCGACTCGCGCGCACCCGTGATCGCCCCACCGAACAATTCCCGGGCGTGTGCGGCAAGGTCCTGATTCGAATCAGTCATGGTTCGGATCCCTCGGCCGTTAGCGGGCGATGGTGTTGGTGCGGCGAATCTTGTTTTGCAGCTGAATGATGCCGTACAGCAGGGCCTCGGCCGTCGGTGGGCAGCCCGGGACATAGATGTCCACCGGCACGATGCGGTCGCAGCCGCGCACCACGGAGTAGGAATAATGGTAATAACCGCCGCCGTTGGCGCACGAGCCCATGGAGATCACCCAGCGCGGTTCGGCCATCTGGTCGTAAACCTTGCGCAATGCCGGCGCCATCTTGTTCACCAGCGTGCCGGCCACGATCATGACGTCCGCCTGCCGCGGGCTGGCCCGAAAGACAATGCCGAAGCGGTCCATGTCGTAGCGCGCGGCGGCCGCGTGCATCATCTCGACCGCACAGCAGGCCAGCCCGAAAGTCATCGGCCAGAGCGATCCCGTCCGGGCAGCGTTGATGAGCTTGTCCGCCTGCGTAGTGGCCCAGCCTTTTTGATACAGACCATCCATGGCCTGTACCCCGGCGGGGCGCACTAAAGCGCGCCCCATTCCGTTCTCGGCGGAATTGTCCACTATCTTATCTATTCCCATTCCAGGGCCCCCTTCTTCCACTCGTAGATGAAACCGACGACGAGTATGCCCAGGAACACCATCATGGAAAGAAAGCCGAACATTCCGATTTCCTGGAGTGCCACGGCCCACGGGAAAAGGAACGCGATTTCAAGATCGAAAATGATGAAGAGAATAGCGACGAGGTAGTAACGGACGTCGAATTTCATGCGCGTGTCTTCGAACGCCTCAAACCCGCACTCGTAGGGAGAAAGTTTCGCGCTGTCGGGGCGATTCGGACCGAGCACGCGGCCGGCCATAACGATGACTCCACCCATGACCAGGGCGACGCCGATGAAAATCAGGATGGGGAGATAACCTTGCAGCATCTGAACCCCGGGGATAGGCCGGCGGATTACAATCCGCACATGAATTGAAAGGTGCCGGCGAGTCTAGGCTCCGGCTGCAAAGGATGTCAAGCAACCAGCAGGGTCACAAACTAATATCCTTCAAAGGGTTAAGTCACTTCTGGGGGTATAAAATACACCTATCGATACGGCTGCCACCATTCGCGCAAATGCCATCCGATTCACGCGGCATCGAGATGAATCATGCGTTGGAGAATGGTGCCGAAGGTGGGACTCGAACCCACACGGCTTGCGCCACTACCACCTCAAGGTAGCGTGTATACCAATTTCACCACTTCGGCGGAATTTACTGGAAAGAGATTATACCGGAAAGGACTTAGCCGGACTGCCCACCCCTCACCCTCGTTCCCTATCCCTGAGGAAGAGGGAAGCGAGCCGATGCACGCTTCGCGTGCGCCCCATTTACTTTGGCACCTCCGGTGTCGTGGGTGCGACGGGAACTTCGGGCGGTGGTGCCGGTGTCTCGGTCTTCACCGGCTGTTCGATGACCACGCTCCGGGTGACACTCGTCGGTACTGTTTGATGCGCATACAGCCAGGCCAATCCTAGGTTGGAAAGAAAGAACACCGTTCCCAGAATCGCCGTGGTACGCGTCAGAAAATTGGCCGAACCACGGGCGCCAAACAATGTTTGTGAGGCACCGCTGCCGAAGGCCGCGCCGATATCGGCGCCCTTTCCTTGTTGCAGCAGGATCAGCGCGATCAGCGCCACCGCCGAAATAATATCGATGACCAGTACGATGTCTCTCATCAACTATCTCCAACGCACGCGGACGTGCAAGTGTCGCCGATTAATCATTCGAAAGCGGCTTTCAGTCGGCGGCGCGGCAAATCGTCAGGAATTCATCCGCCTGCAGCGACGCACCCCCGATCAGGCCTCCATCGATATCCGCCTGGGCCAGCAGTTCCCTGGCATTACTGCCCTTCATGCTGCCCCCGTAAAGAATACGCAGGCTCTCCGACACGGTTTTGTCCCGGCTAGCCAGCCGCTGACGGATGAAACGGTGCACCTCCTGGGCCTGCGCCGGTGTCGCCGTCTTGCCGGTTCCGATGGCCCATACGGGTTCATAGGCTATCACGGCGGTCTTAAAACTGCCGATTCCGTGCTTGTCCAACACGACGTCCAGTTGGCGAGCTACCACCGCTTCGGTCTGCCCTGATTCCCGCTCATGCAAGGATTCGCCAATGCACAGAATCGGCATCAGTCCGGTGGCCTGGGCCGCGCCGTATTTTTCCGCCACAAAAACGTCATTCTCACCATACAGCGTACGCCGTTCGGAATGGCCGACGATAACATAAGTGCAACCGTAATCCTTGAGCATCGGCCCGGAGATTTCGCCGGTATAAGCCCCGGACTTGTGCACGGATAAATTTTGTCCGCCCCAGGCCACCGGGCTGCCCGCCAGCTTCTCGGCGACCAGCGCAATCAAAATAAACGGCGGACACACAACCACCTCCGCCTTGGACGATGCGCTGACGCCTTTTTTGATCCCGTCCAGCAGGGCCGCGGACTCCGCCCGCGTACCGTTCATTTTCCAGTTTCCCGCCACCAGCGGCCGGCGCTTGCCCATGGGTCCTCCCCGTGTTCGTATCGAATCGGCTGAAAAACGGGCGCGATGTTACCGATGCCGGACCCGGAATGCAATTTTATAGGAATGAAACGACTCGCAACGCGATGATAGAAAAAAACGCCTGCTATTCGTCGGCACCCGCCTCGCGCAGCAGCTCCACGATTTCGACATGAACCCGGGCCTTGGCAAACGAGATCGCTGTCAATCCATCTTTCCCGCGAATGTTGGGATCGGCACCGTGCTCCAGCAACAACTTGACCACCTGCGTATGGCCGCTGGTCGCCGCGACACGGAGTGGGGAAATGTTGAAATGGCTCACGGCGTTGACGTCCGCGCCCTTGTCAATCAACGACTGGATGACAGCCACGTCGTCATTCCAGGCAGCATACTTGAGAGCGGTATCGCCGTCGTTGTCTCGCAGCGCCACATCGGCACCGGCGGAAAGCAGCATATCAACCACCGCACGATGTCCGCGTCCGGCTGCCAGCATCAGCGCCGTTCGTCCCAGATTGTTCTGGACATTTACATTGGAACCTTTGGCGAGCAATGCCTGCACCTCGGCAACGCTGCCGTTGTCGGCGGCGGTTAGCAGCGGAGGGGGTCCGCCCTGTGCGTGTGTCGTAAACGCAAGTACTGAAAGCAACATGAAGAAAAGAATCCGGATATTCCCCGGACAAACCCCATCAACTGCCCTGCGCCCCGGCATCATGCCGCTTCCTCTGACGCGCTTTTCACCACCTCGGCAAGATGGCGGGTAAGACGTTCAACCAGGGCGGCGTCGCGGCCCTCGACCATCGCGCGGATCACGGGCTCGGTTCCCGAGGCGCGCAGCACCACGCGCCCCTGGCCGGCCAGGTCTTTTTCCACCTGCTTGACCGCCTGTTGCACGCGCGCGGATTCCGCAACGTCGAAACCCCTTGTCATGCGCACATTAATCATGGTCTGCGGATAGATCTCGAGACCGCTCTTAAGCTCGGCGAGGGTCTTACCGGACCCACGCATGGCCGCCAGCACCTGGAGTGCGGCGATGATGCCATCACCCGTGGTGGCGCGATCGAGGCAGATGATATGGCCGGAGGTCTCGCCCCCCAGTTCCCAGCCATTTTCGTTCAGCATGCTCAGCACGTAACGGTCACCGACCTCCGCGCGCTTGAAAGGAACGCCCAACCTGCCGCAGGCGTGCTCCAGTCCGAGATTGCTCATGAGCGTGCCGACCACCCCGCCGTGCAACCGTCCCGACTGCTTCCGGTCCGTGGCAATGATGTAGAGCAGGTGATCGCCATCCACGATTTCACCCCGGCTGTCGACCATCATTACCCGATCGCCGTCGCCGTCCAAGGCAATCCCGAGATCGGCCTTGTGCACCAACACGGTCTTCTTGAGAAAAATCGGATAGGTGGCGCCACATTCGTGGTTGATATTGAAACCGTCCGGCTCATTGGCGACCGCCACGACTTCGGCACCGAGTTCGCTGAAAACCAGAGGTGCAATGTGATAGGCCGCCCCATTCGCGCAGTCCACGACCATTTTGAGTCCTTCAAGGCTCAATCGGTGTGGGAAGGTACTCTTGCAAAATTCGATGTAACGACCACCGGCATCTTCGTAGCGCCAGGCCTTGCCCAGCGCGTCGGGGCCGGCGGTCACCAGCGGCTGCTGCATCATGTCCTCAATGCCAAGCTCGACGTCATCCGGCAGCTTGGTGCCCTCGGAGGAAAAAAACTTGATACCGTTGTCGTCGAAGGGATTGTGCGAGGCGGAGATGACAATCCCGGCGCGGGCGCGTGCCGTGCGGGTCAAATAGGCAATCGCGGGCGTCGGCATCGGTCCGAGCAGGCGGATGTCCACGCCGGCGGCCGAGAGCCCGGCTTCGAGCAGGGATTCCAGCAGGTAACCGGATACGCGCGTGTCCTTGCCGATCAAAATCACGGCATGCTCGGTTGATCCCTGGCCCAGCACGCGACCCGCGGCCCAACCGAGCTTGAGCACGGTTTCCGGCGTGATCGGTTCTTCGCCTACTTTCCCGCGAATACCATCGGTGCCGAAAAAACGGCGTTGCTTGTGCATGTTCTATTCTCTCCTGCTTTCCGGATACACCGCGGCCCACATGCGCAGCGCCTCAACCGTCGGACCGACATCGTGTACCCTCACGATACTCGCGCCTTGCTGCACCGCCATGACGGCCAGCGCCACACTCGCGTACAGACGCCGATCCACCGGGAGTCCCAGCGCTTTGCCGATCATGGATTTGCGCGAGAGTCCGACCAGCACCGCTGAGCTCAGGCCTCGCAGCTGCTTCAGGCCACGCAGTAATTCTATATTATGTTCCAGTGTCTTGCCGAAGCCGAAGCCGGGATCGATCACGAGCCGGACGGCGGGAATACCCTGCGTCTGCGCCACCTGCAGCCTTTTACCCAGAAATTCGGTGACATCGGCCACGACATTGTCATACCGGGGATTTTCCTGCATGGTGCGCGGCTTTCCCTGCATGTGCATGAGGCACACCGGGACACCCAATTCGGCGGCCGCTTCCAGCGCGCCGGGCTCACGCAAGGCGCGCACATCGTTGATGAATCCTGCGCCCGCCGCCACGGCGGCCCGCATCACCTCGGGCTTGGAGGTGTCTATCGAGAGGGGGAGCGGGATCTGCGCACGCAAGGTCTCCAGCACGGGAAGCACACGATCAATCTCTTCCTGCACCGAAACCGGCCGCGCTCCGGGACGGGTGGACTCACCGCCGATGTCGATGATATCTGCGCCTTCCTCCATCATGCGTAAGCCCTGCGCGATTGCTTTGTCCGTGGGCAAAAAAATACCCCCGTCCGAAAAAGAGTCGGGGGTGACGTTGAGAATGCCCATCACGGCAGGGCGGGATAAATCCAGTTGGCGACCGTTGCAGTCGAGAATAGCCGTAACCACAGTGAAAAGTTAATCGTTAAAAGTGCAAAGGGAGTAAACTTTTCACTTTGCGCTATACACTTTCCACAGCCTCTCAGTGTTCGCCGGCGGGTGAATCGAGACGCGGCTTCACAGGCTTGTCGCTCGGTTTCTTGGGGGTGCCGGCATCGCCCTTGGGCGTACCCGCCGGCGGACGCGGTTCCCTGCCCTTCATAATGTCCTCGATCTGGTCGGATTCGAGCGTCTCCCATTCGAGCAGCGCTTTCGCCATTTTTTCAACCTTGTCGCGGTTTTCCTCGATGACGGTGCGCGCCCGCGTATATTGCTCATCGACGATGCGACGGATTTCCGTGTCGACGATCTCGGCTACGGCATTGCTCATGTTCTTGTGCGTCATGACGTCGCGTCCGAGGAATATTTCGCTTTGGTTGTCGCCGTAAACACGGGTGCCGAGCACATCGGACATGCCCCAGCGCATGACCATGTTGCGCGCGAGATCGGTAGCGCGTTCGAAATCGTTGGCGGCGCCGGTGGTCATCTGGTGCATGAACACTTCTTCCGCGATGCGCCCACCCATCAGTACCGATATGGTGGACAACAGGCTTTCTCGATCGTGGCTATAGCGGTCCTCGGTCGGCAACTGCATGGTGACGCCAAGCGCGCGTCCGCGCGGGATGATGGTCACCTTGTGCACCGGGTCGGTGTTGGGCAGCATCTTGGCCACCACCGTGTGGCCGGATTCGTGGTAGGCCGTGTTCATGCGTTCCTTTTCCGGCATGACGATGGAGCGACGCTCGGCGCCCATGACCACTTTGTCTTTGGCCTTTTCGAAATCAACCATGTCCACCAGGCGCTTGTTGGCGCGCGCGGCGAACAGTGCCGCTTCATTCACGAGGTTGGCCAGGTCCGCACCGGAAAAACCCGGCGTGCCGCGGGCGATGATGTTGGCGTCCACGTCATCCGACACCGGCACCTTACGCATGTGCACCTTGAGAATCTGCTCGCGTCCGCGGATATCCGGGAGCGGCACGTAAACCTGTCGGTCGAAACGCCCCGGGCGCAACAGCGCCGGATCGAGCACGTCCGGGCGGTTGGTCGCGGCGATCACGATCACGCCCTCGGTGCCTTCAAAACCATCCATCTCGACGAGCAACTGGTTCAGTGTCTGCTCGCGCTCGTCGTGACCACCACCCAACCCCGCGCCGCGCTGGCGGCCGACGGCGTCAATTTCGTCAATGAAGATGATGCAGGGCGCGTGCTTCTTGGCCTGCTCGAACATGTCGCGCACGCGCGAGGCGCCGACGCCGACGAACATCTCGACGAAATCGGAGCCGGATATCGAGAAAAACGGGACCTTGGCCTCGCCGGCAATGGCCTTGGCCAACAGGGTCTTGCCGGTGCCGGGCGAACCCGTCATGAGCACGCCCTTGGGAATCCGCCCGCCCAGTTTCTGGAACTTGGAGGGTTCCCGCAGGAATTCCACGAGTTCACCCACCTCTTCCTTGGCCTCTTCCACGCCGGCCACGTCGTCGAAGGTGATCTTGTTCTGTTCCTCGGACAGCATGCGCGCCTTGCTCTTGCCGAAGCTCATGGCGCCGCGCCCACCCATTCCGCCCTGCATCTGGCGCATGAAAAACACCCACACGCCGACCAGCAGCAACAGCGGGAACCAGTTGATGAAAATGGTCAGCAACAACGATTGCTCTTCCGGCGGCTTGGCCTCGATGGTGACGCCATGCTCAAGCATGTCCCCGATCATCGCCTTGTTATCGGTTTCGGGGCTGTAGGTGGTGAATGAATCGCCGCTCTTGAACTTGCCGACAATTTCGCGTCCCTGGATGGTGACACGATCCACATCGTTCTGCTTCACTCTCTGCAGAAACGCGGAGTACTCCAGGGGACGTGTGGAAATCTGTCGATTGCCGAAATTGTTGAACACCGACATCAGCACAACGGCGATGACGAGCCACAATAGAAGATTCTTGGTGAGATTGTTCAATGTTTATCCTCTGTGCTCTTATCCGCCGCGCCCGATTCGGCGCGATTCATTCAATTTCCGCATTTTCCTATCATGTCTCACGGCACACAACGATTTTGATCAGACAGGCTAATAATACGTCAAGACGAACGTAGTGGGGCTACCTAAACCCCCTGCCCAGAAGATAAACTTCCTTGCTCTCCGCGCGCGATGCCAGCGGCTTGCGCGACACGAGTTTCTCGAAACGGCGGCGCAACGCCAGATGAAACTCATTAAACCCCGCGCCCTGGAAGCTCTTGATCAACAGGGAGCCTCCGGGCCTCAGCGCTTTGTCGGCAAAATCCAGGGCAAGTTCCGCTAAGGTCATACCGCGAGCCTGGTCCACAGAGGCCACCCCAATCATATTGGGGGCCATATCCGAGATTACAAGATCGACCGGTTTCCCCTGTAGACGCTGCATTAACAAGTCTAGCACCGGCTGTTCGGTGAAATCGCCCTCGATGAAATCGACACCGACAATCGGCTCCATCGGCTGGATATCCAGCGCCAGCACCCGGCCGGTATCGCCTACGCGGCCTTTGACGTATTGGGACCAACCGCCGGGCGCGGCGCCCAGATCCACGACCGTCATACCCGCACGAAACAGGCGATCCCGGCGATCGATTTCCTCAAGCTTGTAAATCGCCCGCGAGCGCGCGCCTTCCTGGCGCGCGCGCTTGACGTATTGATCCCTGGCATTCCGCGCCAGCCAGCGCTGGCTACTCCGAGTCCGTGTCATGGGGCGACGGGTGAGGTGAGCGGCGGTATGATGTGGCGGTTCATGAGAAAGTATGCGTACGTACCATATATATATGATATGTCATTGACCACGAAACAGAAGAACATTTAAAAGGACTGGCCCATCACCGCCAACCCGTGGTGCAGGTGGGGAATACCAGGATGACACCGGCATTGATCAGGGGAATCTCGCCAGCGCTTAATTTTCATGAATTGATCAAAATCCGCCTTTCGGGCGTGGAGCGCGACCGGCGGCACGAATTGCTGGAACAGATCTACGATGCCACCGGGGCGGAGGCGGTGCAGGAGATCGGGCGGATAGCGGTGATTTGCCGTCACGCAGAGAAACCACGCATCGCGTTCCCCATTGATCGAAGGAAGAGAAAATAATCAGACGTAGCGTATTTCCAGAATTTCGTAGCTGCGAACGCCGCCCGGCACCTGGACCTCGACCACGTCACCCAATTCTTTGCCAATGAGCGCGCGGGCGATCGGCGAACTGATGGAAATCATCCCTAGGGCAATATCGGCCTCGTGGTCACCGACGATCTGGTAAGTCACTTCGAGGCGCGCCTGCTCATCCTTGAGGCTAAGCGTGGCCCCAAAAACCACTCGCCCGTTGGCATTGACCGTTTTAGGATCGATAATCTGAGCCGTGGCTATTTTGAGCTCGAGCTCGGCGATACGGCCCTCGACGAATCCCTGCTGTTCCTTGGCCGCATGATACTCGGCATTTTCCGAAAGATCGCCGTGTGAACGCGCTTCGGCAATCGCCTGAATGATGCGTGGGCGCTCCGCGGTCTTGAGACGCTGAAGCTCGACTTTCAGTTTCTCGGCCCCAGCGACCGTCATGGGGGTCTTCTTCATGCCACCTCCGACAGGTTCATAGCTAAATCATAACGCACATTGTCGGCGGTCGGCGCCAATTCGCCGGTCGCATCCCGGCGCTGCGCGCCGGGTCCCTGCTCCGCGGCTCATGTCGCCGCCTCCGTAAGGCCGACAAAGATCCAAACGCCATGACGTCGGCGGCCGGCGCCAATTCGCCGGTCGCATCCCGGCGCTGCGCGCCGGGTCCCTGCTCCGCGGCTCATGTCGCCAGCTCCTTGTGCAAATCCTGGAGCCGGTTGACACGCATGTCGCCGGCGGCACG
>JANLIC010000177.1 GCA_024654125.1 Sulfuricaulis sp.
GAGATGAGCCGCCACGCCTACATCTGGTTCCTGCGCCTGCTGTTGCCGCTGGTTTTCCTGCGGTTGGCGTGGCGCGGGCTGCGCAACCCGGATTACTGGCGGCGCATCCCGGAGCGATTCGGCTTCATTGACCCGCTCATCACGCCGCGCGTCATCTGGATCCATGCGGTGTCGGTCGGCGAGGCGCGCGCCGCGGCGCCGCTGGTGCATGAACTCAACGAGCGATACCCCGATCACGCGCTGCTGATCACCACCATGACGCCGACCGGTTCGACACAGGTGCGCGAGTTGTACGCCGGCCGCGCCGCGCACTGCTACGCGCCCTACGATTACCCTTCGGCGATTACGCGCTTTCTCGACCGCACCCAACCGGTGCTGGCCATCGTCATGGAAACCGAATTGTGGCCGAACATTTTTCACTTGTGCCGCGCGCGCGGCATTCCGGTGTTTGTCACCAACGTGCGCATGTCGGAATCCTCGATGCGCAAATACCAGCGCTTCGCGGGTCTCGCGCGCGCCACGCTCACACAGGTGACACGTTTCGCGGCGCAATCAAAGGCGGACGCGCAGCGTCTGCTCGCCCTCGGCGCCGAGCCGAAAGCCGTTGACGTTACCGGCAGCATCAAATTCGAATTAAACATCGGTGCCAGCTTGCGCGAAGCCGCCGAAATACTGCGTCTTTCCTGGGGCGGCCAGGACCGGCCGGTGTGGCTCGCCGCCAGCACGCACGAGACGGAAGAGGAGGCGGTGCTGGCGGCGCTCGCGGCGTTGAAAACGCAGCCGCGCTTCGCCAATCTGCTGCTGGTGTTGGTACCGCGTCACCCGGAGCGCTTCGCCGCCGTGGCGCGGCTGTGCAAGAAGAACTTTCGCATCGCCTTACGCAGCGAAACCCCCGGCACGCTCGACCCCGCGGTCGAAATCCTGATTGGCGACACCATGGGCGAACTGCAACTGTTCTACGCCGCCGCCGACTGCGCCTTCATCGGTGGTAGCCTGGTGCCGCGAGGCGGCCACAACTTGCTCGAGGCCTGCGCCGTCGGCAAGCCGGTGGTGTTAGGCCCGCACATGTTCAACTTTCAGGAGATCTGCCAGATGACGCTCGAGCGCGACGCCGGCGTGCAGATACATTCGGCGGATCAGCTGGCACCCGCCGTCTCGGATTTTCTGGG
>JANLIC010000192.1 GCA_024654125.1 Sulfuricaulis sp.
ATCGCCGCCATCGAAGCCAAGGGCTACGCGCCCTCGGAACTGACCGAGAAGGTCGAGAAAATCAACACTCACCTTACCGATCTCGGCAAGCAGATAGCCGAAGTCGAGAAGAAGGCCGGGCGGCCGCAACCTGGCCAGAACGACGTTACCCCGGAGCAGGCCGAATACCGCAAGGCGTTCAACGCCTACCTGCGCAAGGGCCGCACCGACGGTCTGGAAGAGCTGCAGCGCAAGGCCATGAATACCGGCTCGGACCCGGACGGCGGTTATCTCGTCATGCCCGAAATGGATCTGGCGATCGATCGCGTCGCGCAGACGATGGGAGGTTTGGCGTCGGTCGCCAACGTCGTCACCATCGGTACCGCCAAGTACGAAAAGCTGGTCAAGACGTCCGGCATGTCCATGCGGCGCGTGGCTGACGGCGCGACTGGCGGCGAAACCACCGAGCCGAAGTTTGCCAAGGTCGCCATCGAAGTGTTCACGGCGGAAGTCGAGCCGTGGATTTTCAACGAGACACTCGAAGATTCGCGCATCAACCTGGAGTCCGATCTGGCCGATGAAGCGGCTATCGGTTTCGCGGAAGGCGCGAACGTCGAGTACATCACGGGCAATGGTGTCGGGAAATCCCGCGGTATCGCTGCGTATACGATGGTCGCCAACTCGTCGTATGCGTGGGGCAACCTGGGGTACATCCTGTCCGGCGCGACCGCCGGATTCGCCAGCACTAACCCGGCCGACAAGGTGATCAGCCTGCAGCATGCGCTCAAGGCGCAGTATCGGCCCGGCGCGAATTGGCTGTGCAACGACGCCACCTTGGGGGTTATGCGCCAGTTCAAGGATGCCTCCGGTGCGTTCTACCTGTGGAACCCCGACCCGGCCGCTGGGTTCGGTGGCCGCTTCCTCGGCAGCCCCGTTGTGATTGACGACAACGTGGCCGATCTGGGAGCCGGTTCGCTGAGCCTCGCCTTCGGCAACTTCAAGCGCGGCTACACCATCGTGAATCGCGCCGGTACCACCCTGATCCGCGACAACATCACGGCCAAGGGCACCACGAAGTTCAACTTCCGCCGCCGGTTCGGTGCCGGTATCAATAATTACGAAGCAATCAAGTGGATGAAGTGCGCCACGTCGTAATGACGTAAGCAGGCAGGCAGTAAGAGGGGCCGCTTCGGCGGCCCTTTTCATTGTGGGAAGCAAACATCTAACCCGAAAGAGGTAAATTGAAATGACCATCAAAGATATGCACAACGATATTCGCACCAAAACCGTCGTCTCTCCCGCCGCCATCGGCGCGAACGCCACCAAAACCGGCGTGGTAGTTGACCGCCAGGGTTACGGCGGCGTCGAGTTCATCGCCTCCTACGGCGCTGTCACCACCACCGGCACGGTCGTCACGCTGGTGGTCAAGGAAGGCGATGTCACCGGCACCATGACCAGCGTGGCCAACGCCGACCTGCTCGGCACGGAAGCGCTGGCGAGCCTGCCGGCGGCCACGCCACGTACTGCCGGCACCACCAAGGAAGTCACCAAGCGCGTCGGCTACGTCGGCAACAAGCGCTACGTGTCGGCTGATACCGTCTCCACCGGCGTCACCTCAGTCGGCGTCGTCGGAGTTGCGGCCGTGCTGCACAGCCCGCATTTGGCCCCTACAGCTAATCCTTAAGTGAATACGGCCAGCTGCTCATCCCGGCTGGCGCGGGAACCGTAACCCGCACCTTTTTTAATTTCGGATGAGGAAATGACGCATGGAAAAGCAATTCTATATTTACCTTCATTGCAAGCCAGACGGGAGTCCGTTCTATGTTGGAAAGGGTTGCGACAAGCGCAGCCATGCCACCGTCTGTGGCCGTAACGCGCATCACAACCGCGTAGTAAAAAAGTATGGCCGTGCCAACATCGGGATTTTTGTGTTCCATTGCGAGTCGGAGCAGCATGCGCTGGACGATGAGGTTTCAACGATAAAGCAGTTGCGTTCCGAGGGTTACGTTCTCGCTAATTGCAGCGATGGCGGCGAAGGTACAGTCGGCTATAACCATACCGAAGCGGCGCGGATGAAAATGTCTGCTGCGAAAAAAGGAAAGGAATCGCCTCTTCGTGGGAAGAAAAGCTCCACCGAAACGCGGGCAAAGCAGAGCGCAGCGCGCAAAGGAAATGTAAAACTTGCCGAGCACTGCCGAAAGTTGAGTGCCGCGAATGCCGTCCGCCAAATAAGCGATGAAACGCGCGCTAAGTTGCGAGTGGCGCACACGGGGCGAACAGCAAGCGCAGAGACGCGAGCAAAAATCAGCGCGTCTAAAATAGGAAGACAGCGCCCAGATTTGGCGCTCAGAAATATTGGGAATACATACGGTCGCAGGCGCAGCATCGTAATGGTGTCGGCATGATGCGCGCGGGCGAACGCCAAGTTGCGGAAACTCTGGAAGGCATACGCGCCGATCATCGGCATAGATATGAATTCGCGGCAAGGATTCTTCCCAGTGGCAGCCGTATGCTGGATTTCGCCGCTGGTATCGGCTACGGCAGCAAAATAATGGCTGATTGTGGGCACCTTATCCGTAGTTACGATATTGACGCCGAAGCACTGGCCTACGGGCGCGAGCATTACCCGCATAGCGGCGAGTACCTGCAAGCGAACGGTAACGCCCCAGGAGAACTAGGCGACTACGACGCCGCTGTCTGTTTCGAGACAATCGAACACCTGCAAGACCCGCGCCCGCTGCTGAAAGCCCTGCGCGTATCTGCTCCGACGTTGATAGCGAGTGTGCCGAACGAAGATGTGATGCCTTACGAGTACGAACCCGGAAAGGTTTATGAATTCCACTACCGGCACTACACGAAGCACGAATTCAAGTCACTGCTTCAAGAGTGCGGGTGGTGTGTCACGGAATGGTACGGTCAGGAAGGCCCGGAATCGGACGTTGAGCGCAATAATCATGGACTCACATTGATTGCCGTGGCGACCCGTGACGTTATTCCGGATCGCGCCGCAGAATCCGGCAAGCACGTCGCCATTTTGGGCCTTGGCCCGAGCCTCGAT
>JANLIC010000023.1 GCA_024654125.1 Sulfuricaulis sp.
TCGCGAATTCCCGCGATGTTGAGACCGGCGCCGTCGTCGGAGAAACGAATAATGACTTCCGCGCCCTCTTGCGAGGATACGATGTTGATGCGCCCGAGTGCCGGTTTGCCCTTTCGACGACGCTCGGACTCGGATTCGATCCCGTGGTCGATGCTGTTGCGGATCATGTGCTCGAACGGTCCGATCATGCGCTCGAGGACGTTGCGATCGAGCTCTACCTCGGCGTTTTCGAGGTTGAGTTCCACGCGCTTGCCCAGCTCGCGCGAGGTCTGGCGAACGATATGGCGCAGGCGCGCGGCCTGCGTCGAAAAGCTCACCATGCGCGTGCGCATCAGGCCTTCCTGCAGCTCGGTGTTGATGCGCGCCTGCTGCTGCAACACGGTCTCGGCCTCGCCGACAAAAGTACCGAGGTTATTCTGAATCGTACCCAGGTCGTGCAGGCTTTCCGCCAAGGATCTCGACAATTGCTGCAGACGGCTGAAACGGTCAAACTCCAGCGGGTCGAAATCGCTGGCGCGACCCTCGATACCCGCTTCCTGCTCCATGCGGTAAACAATCTGCGACTCGGACTGGATTTCCAGTTCGCGGATTTGCTCGCGGAAGCGCACGATGTTGCGTGACAGTTCGCCCAGATTGTCGCGGAAACTGAATATCTGCTGCTCCATGCGTGAGCGTGAGATGCTTACCTCGCCCGCGTAATTGACAAGATCGTTCAACAGGCTGGTGTTGACGCGTATCTGGCCGCGCCGCTCCATCTTATCCGGCAATGTCTTCTCTACGATGTCGGGCAGATCGTGCCGTTCCTCGATGACCTCCCCAGCGGCCAGCGGCCTGGCATGCGATACGGCCTCGGTCTCCTGCGTGACCGCTTCGGGTTCCAGCGCCGGTTCGGCGGAAGGTTCCTCGGCAGACTCACTTGTCGGCAATTCTGGAGCGTTCTCGGAAACGAATTCATCGTACGGCAGGTCTTCACCAACGAACAATTCCACCAGCTTGGCGTTCAACAGGCTGGTGGGGGGGACGGGCCTGCCTTCGCGCGCGCTGTCCAGCATTACCACCAGCATGTCATGGGCCTCGTGCAGCAGGTCGAACACGTCGTTATCCGCCAGCACCATGCTGTCTTCAATGTTCTTTAGCAACGTCTCGGTATTATGGCTGAGACTGCCGATGGCCATGGCGCCGGCCATGCGCGCCCCGCCCTTGAGCGTATGCAACGAGCGCTTGAGTTCGGCGACATGTCCCCGGTCTTCCGGCCGGCTCTGCCAGCGGGTCAGCGTCTCTTCGATCGCTGTCAAAATGTCGGTGGCCTCTTCCTGGAAGATCTCCAACAGCTCCGGATCGAGCTGCTCGGGCTCAGACGGTTCCGCGGTTATGGACGGCGGGGTTTTCGGTGCCTTGGGACGAGATGATGTCGTTGACAGTGCGGCTGGCGTCTCATCGAGTTCCGGCTCCGGCGCGACGTCTGCCTCGATTTCTCTTTCTGGCGCGGCCGGCACTACCAGGGCATCGTAATGTTCATGATCCGATTTGGTGACGTGCTGGCACTCCGCGCGCAGTTCGCGCGCGAGATCGGTGAACACCTGGCGCAGAGTGCCGGAAGACGTGGCACTGCTGTTCATCAGTTCCACGAGCCGGGTGACGGCGGACTCGAACCGGCTCACCAGCCCCAAATAAGTTTCATTCAATGGCAGATCTTCGCTCTTGAGCGCGTGCAGCAGTTTTTCGATTTCCGCACAGGCCTGCGACATGACATGCAGGCCCAGCGAGCGGGCATTGCCTTGGAGAGTGTGCACGGAACGGAAAAACGGTTCGGTCACGAAACACGCGCTGCCGGTCTCACGGCAGTGCGCAATCTGCTGGCGTATATTGTCGAGATTACCGAAGGCCTCCGTGGTGAAAATATCCAGCAAAGCGCGATCGAGTTTCGGAAGATCTCCAGGCTCGTCTCGGGAAACCGGCTCCGGCGTGGGCACCGCACGCGTCCTGGGCGTGGCGGCCGGCGCGCCACCGGGATTCGCCAGGGCACGGGCGATCTCGCGCAATCCATCGACGTCAATGCCGTGCGCCGGGCCTCCGGCCAGCACATCGATCAGATGCGGAAGCGCGTCCTGCGTCTGTTGCATAAGGTCAATAATGGCCGTAGTGGGGACGATCTTGCCCTCGCGAATACGGTTGAGGACGTTTTCCACATCCCAGGAAAGTTCCGCCACTTCGCTCGCGCCCACCATGCGGCCGCTGCCCTTGAGCGTGTGATAGCCGCGACGCAGTTCGGTCAGGGCATTCTGATTCTCGGTGTCGTCGCGCCAGACGATGAGATTGTTGCGGATGTTTTTGAGCACGTCACGCGCGTCTTCGACGAAGATCTCCATGATCTCGGCATCGAATTCCGCATCCGCCGCGGGGCGGGTCGGAAGGGATGACGGCGTGGCCGGCTTCGGCGTGGTGGCTTTTTTAATCTCCCGGGATTTGATCGGTGATGCCGGCACTGTTTTGGGTCCAGGTTCAGCGTGGGTTTCAGGCAGCATGGCCGGTGTCGTGCGCAAGGTCATGCGTCGCCCGGCGAGCGCAGACATGGCCGTGAACGAATGTTTCAGGGTTTCAATAATTTCTTCCGACAACTGTGACGGATCCTCCGCCACCAGCGTCAGCAAATGATTCATTTCCGTGCTGATCCGAGCTATCTTGTCCTGTCCCTGGTCCTCGGCCAGGCGAATCAGCTCTTCCAGCTGGTGCGTGAGCGTTTCCCGTGCCGCTTCGTTCTCGCAGTCATCGAGCCAGGATTCGAGACTCAGACGGATTCCATCGATCAGCAGCGCCGGGTCACGCTGGCGCCCATGCCCGCTGGCCAGGGCCGTTTCCAATTCCTCGAATGCCGAATCGATCAGCACATCCAAATTCTGCCGCTCGGCGCGCAGGCCTTCGTTGTACGCGCCGATGGTACCCACGGAGACGGCGAGTCCATCCATGATCGCGCTGTCCGCCACCAGGAGGCCACGGCAGATGTTGTCCACGTGACCTTTTGTGACCTCCACGAGGTCGGCGGCGCGCGTCTGGCCGAGAATTTGCATTGCCCCGAGTATCTGGGAAAGCAGTTGGGGCACTTCATCCAGTGATTCAAGACGCGTGGTATCGGAAGCAAAGCTTTCGAGTGCCTCCTCGATGCGGCCCAGATTGATGCCGACTTCGCTGGCTACGACACTCAGCAATTGTTTGTAGTCGGATTCGGTCAGTTCGGCATCCGATACTTCCAGGCCGTCAGAGGCTGGCATCGTCTCGGCGTCTTCCGGCGAATGCAAGCTATGCAAATGCCGGATACTTTCCTCGATTTGGTTCTTCCATTCGGTCGGCGAACGGCTGATGTCCCGGGTACTGCTCTCCACCATGAGCAGGGCTTCCGCCATTGGCATGGAGATCCTTTCGGGATTCATAACCTTGTTGTCAATCACGGCGCGGCAGGTGAGCGATAGCTCATCCACCAGCGATTTCAACAGCGGCACGTTCAGCATGTCGAGAGTGCCCGACATCTTGTGGAACGATTCCAGCAGCGGCGCGAGCGAGGCCGTGCCATGACTTTCCGGATCGAAATAGGTGGACATCAGATCCTGCGCCGCCTCGATCTCCTTGCCGAGCGCCGTGGAGACGGAGGCCAGCGCCTCGGGTGTCGGCAAGTCATCCGTCGTCGCGGCCGCATCGGCGGTGTCACCGAACAGTAGAAACTCGAGATCGAAGGCGCGCTTGAGCCGCGTGACCCGGGGGGCCCGGGATTTCGCTTGCGCAATTTCCCACAGGAGGGCACGGATGAGCAGCTCGGACGAGGTGCGCAGCGTCGATTTATCGGCACCGTCGATGATTTTCTTTAAATGCTGGTCGAGACGGGCGAACAGCTTCTTGCGCTCGGCGGTGATGTCGAGCCCGTCATCCTCGATGGCGGCGAGAAACCCGCCGGTGACCCAGAACAACTGCTCGAGGACCGCGGGCCCCGCTTTGGCCTGCAACTGTTCGAAGACTTCCGCGATTTTCTTCAGCGATGCCTTGTTGGTCACATCCCGGAGCCAGTCGAGCAACGCCGACTGGAATCCGCCTCGGAGCTGCTTGGCCAGTTCGCGATATTCGTCTTCCGCGAGCTTGTCCACGGGTGTTTCCGACGGCGCTGGGCGCACCGACAGGTCAGGGGAGAAAAGTTCAAGTTCCGAGATGGGCGTGGTCTTGCGCACCGCGCGCATCTCGTTCATCAGGCCGATATGCTTGAGCGGGACATCCGCCTGGCCCGCCTGCAGGCGCGCGAGATAATCGGGGAGGGTCAGGATACCGCGCGTGAGGGCATCGAGCGCCCGGGAGTCAGGCGTCACCTTGTCGTTGATGACGTCTTCGGCCAGCGCTTCCGTTTCTTTCGCCAGCATGGCCGCGCCGTCGAGCTCGACCATCAGCAGCGTGCCCACCACCTGGTGCAAGTGGGTAACGCAGAAACGCAGGCGGGTCTTGTCGGAAGGATTTTCCGCGAACGTTTCGAGCGCGAGCCGCGCCTGTTTCAGCGTCTCGTCGATCTCGGTCTTGACCCAGCCCAACGTGCTCAGGTCAACTTTGCTGTGAGTGCTCATTGGTATAGCAAAACTCCGCGGCGTTCCGTCTTCCTTCTGTCTCGGAAAACGCGATATCCCTGGCTAAACCGCGCCATTGGGCGGACGGCGTCAGACTGGCAGCTTGAAGCCCGCCACGGAAGCCTGCAGCTCGCGCGCCAGATCGGAGAGCTTGCCGATGGCTTCCGCCGTCTGCCGGCTGCCCGACGAGGTCAGCGTGGTGGTCTCCTGAATCTTGGCCATACTTCCGGAAACGTCGGTCGCTGTCTGGGACTGCCGCTGGGCATCGCGGGCGATGTTCACGATCAGGCTCGAGAGTTGTTCGGACACCGATTCGATTTCGCCCAGCGCCTGACCGGCGGCGTCGGCCAGGCGGGTCGCCTGCACCACACCGTTGGTGGCTTGTTCCATCGAGGCCACCGCTTCGTTGGTGTCGGCCTGAATCGTTTTCACCAAGTCGGCGATCTGTTTGGTCGCCTCGGCCGAACGTTCCGCGAGTCGTTGCACTTCGTCTGCGACCACCGCAAAGCCGCGTCCGGCCTCACCCGCCATGGCCGCCTGAATCGCGGCATTCAGCGAAAGGATGTTGGTCTGTTCGGCGATGTCGTTGATGAGTTCCACGATTTCACCGATCTGTTGCGAGGACTCGCCGAGACGCTTGATGCGCTTGGCGGTTTCCTGGATCTGCTCGCGCATTTCATCCATGCCTTTGATCGTGTCCTGCACTGCCGCAGAGCCACGCTTGGCGGTGGACACCGAACCCTGCGCCACTTCGGCGGATCGCTCGGCGCTCTTGGACATGTCTTCCATGGAACGCGCCATGGCCACCATTTTGCCGGTGGCCTCGGTGATCTGCGCCGCTTGCCGCAGGGCGGCCTCGGTCAGCTCGGTCGCCGTTTGACGGGAATGCTCGGAAGCCACGGCCACCTGTTGCGCGGCGTTCTTGATGCGCATGACCAGGTTGCGCATTTCGCGCACCGCGTAGTTGATCGAGTCGGCGATGGCGCCCGTAATCTGCTCGGTTACCTCGGGCTGGATCGTGAGATCGCCGTCGGCGAGGTCGCCCATTTCATCGAGTAGCTTCAGAATCGAGTCTTGACTCTGGCGGTTCTGCTCCGTGCTCTGCCGCGCGCGATCGCGGGCGTCTGCGACCAGCTTGCGGGCCAGCAGGAACAGGAACAGCAGGGAGGCGAAACCGGCCACGAATATCGATGTACGGATGCCGGCACGTTGCTCGGCCAGTTGAGAATAGGCGTCCACCAGTTCCGACGATTTTTTGAGCATCGGGTCGGACTGCTCGAACACGGTCTGGCTGGCGCGCTGCGACACAAACAGTTCCGCCGCGTTGCCCAGGATTCCTTCCACGTGATTGTTAATCTCGCCGAAGATGGCGGCGGATTCATCGAGCTTTTCACGCATGCCGGACGGTGCCATCTTACGCAGTTTCCCATCGGATTCCTTGAAGAGCTTGGCGTCCTTGCCGAACTGCGCTGCCGCGACCGCGGCTTCGTTGCCACCCTGAGAGAACAGATTGACGTCTTTGGCGATACGTTGCGACAGCATGCCCTGGCGGCTGGCAAGGTAAAGTTGATCCTGTTTCATACCGGCCTTGGCGCCGAATTCTACAAGTTCATCGGAAACCGTCAACAGCATCGGACTCAACTGGTTGATGGCCAATACCGAGTCGTGCATGTTGAACAGGGATTTTTCCAGTGACAGGATCTGGTCCACCTGCGCGCGCAGACCTTCGCTTTGCTTGGGCGACCAGATTTTGATGATTTCCTTCAACTGGCCTTCCGCGATATCCGACGGACTCGGAACCACGCCCTGCTCGGAATTGCCGTCGCGCAGCGTCGTGACAATAGAGTCGAACTTGTCGCGCGAATCCTTGAGGGTCTTGAATGCGATCGGCTGGCCCAGCACCGCCTCGCGGGCGTCCTTGGCGAGGCGCTGCGACAACATCAGCAATTGCGAGGATTGCTCGATGTACTTGGATTCGCGCTCGGACCGCTGGGCGTTGATCGCCAGCAACCAGATCAAGGCAATCATGGCGATGACCATGCCGCCCAGGAGGAAAGGCAGACCGGTCATCATGCTCAGTATGCCGCCAGAGAACAGGGGTGACGCCTGCTTGCCGACATCGACAAACTGGTCCGCCGGCGCGGTCGGAACTGAGCCGTCCGCGAGATCGATGATGTCTTCGGAAGGTTGATCCATCTGTCCGTCCTGGGAAGATTTCTTTCTAGCCATATTGTCACCTCATCTCATATTGAGATTTTCATCATAAATGTCTGTGCCCGAATCGCGGCCTCAGGTCGCGACATGCCGGAAGCTGGGACTTTCCGCCAGCGAACGCATGTCATAAACTCCCCACAGCACGTTGTCGCGCAAAAACGCGCCGTTCAGCTGCACCAGCACCGGATCGTCCAACCCGGACAGATCCTGGCGTTCCAGGTCCTCATCGAAGTGCCGCAACCCCAGCACGTCGTTCACCAGCAGTCCTGCGTTCAGACCCGGAACGTTCATAATGAGCATCCGCGCCTTGTCATCCATGTACACCGGCGGCTTGCCATAATATTCCGGCAAGTCAACGATCGTGATCAGGTTCCCGCGTACGTTGGCCACGCCCTTCAACCATGGTTTCACGCCCGGCACCGGCGTCATCGGCGGTGGCGGCAGGATCTCGAGCACATTTTCCAACGGTGTCACCAGCATGATCTCACCTACCCGGAACGCAACACCCGACCACAGCTTGGTGACCTCGACCTCCTGTGGAAGCCCCGGGGCATTCTCCAGACTTTCCTGCTGCATCTTACGCAGCAGATCGAACGGATCTTGTCTGGTCTGGACCATGCTCTAAAGTGCCCTGATCTTTTCCATCAATACTTTCTCGATAATGGGTTTGACGATGTAATCCTTCGCGCCCTGGCGCAATCCCCAGGCCTTGTCGGTTTCCTGGCCTTTGGTGGAGCAGATGATGACCGGGATGGAGGAAGTTTCCGGGTCCTTGGAAATGGCACGTGTTGCCTCGAAACCGCTCATGCCCGGCATCACGATATCCATCAGGACCAAGTCAGGCCTATCCTTTTTCGTTTTGGCTATACCGTCTTCACCGCTGGTAGCAGTCAGGACGGTATAACCGTTTTTCTTGAGCATCTCGCCCAGAAGATGCGTATCCGTCGCCGAATCGTCAACAATCAATACATTTTTTATTGCCATATCTCGCTCCATTCATGCAATTTTTGGAAAAACTATCCAGGCCATTCGCTTAGATCAGTGCACGTACTTGTTGATGACATCGATCAGTTCTTCCTGAGTGAATGGCTTGTTCACATGTTCTTCCGACCCGGCGATGCGTCCGCGGGCGCGGTCGAACAGCCCGTCTTTGCTCGACAGCATGATCACCGGCGTGTCCCGGAATTTCTTGTTGTTCTTGATCAGCTGGCAGGTCTGGTACCCATCCAGCCGCGGCATCATGATGTCCACGAAAATAATGTCTGGATGGTTGTCCGTGATCATCGACATGGCCTCAAACCCGTCGGCAGCCGTAAACACCTCGAATCCGGCTTTGCGGAGCAGGGCTTCGGCTGTGCGTCTAATCGTGTTGCTGTCATCGATGATCATTACTTTGATACTCACACGCGCTGCCCTCTCCGACATCCTGCATGCTGAACGCTGTTCACAACCCCACCGCGTGGAACCGAATCGGTGGGTGATGTAATTTGTGCGGTTATTTTGCTACAACAATGATTTGGTAGCACAAATTCTCCCTCAAATCCATGCACATACCGCCCGCGGCCGCTTCCTACACAATATAGCCCATACCCCGGAAGACGTTCGAAATACCCGCTCGGTCCCACCCCGGCCGGACCTGGTAGAGGCAGAATCATTAAAAATGGCCGTATTACAAGCAGGAATCATGCCTGATCGCCTTCCGGGCATACCTCCGGAAGAACCAATCGGCTACCATGGGCTCAGAGTCAATCATGGCAGGCAAGACAGGGAAACATGGGCAATGAATCGTGGGCGGCCGTCCCGCATCTGACCACGGCCCTGACCGGGCCCCTGCAGGAAATCGAGGCCCATCTGCTGCAAAACCAGGCCGGGATCGAACGCTGGTTCCGATCCGAGTGGCGGCTGACGCCCGCCCCTTTCTATTGTTCCGTGGATCTGCGCAACGCCGGCTTTAAGCTCGCCCCGGTTGACACCAACCTGTTTCCGGGGGGGTTCAATAATCTCAACCCGGCGTTCCAGTCGCTCGCGGTCCAGGCCGTCCAAGCCGCCCTCGAGCGCATTTGCCCCAGCGCCGGGGGGGCGCTGGTGATTCCGGAAAATCACACGCGCAACACCTATTACTTTGAGAACCTGGCGGCCCTTATCGAAATCCTGACCCTGGCCGGCCTGCGCGTACGCGTGGGTTCGCTGCTGCCCGACTTGCATGAACCTAAAACCATTGACCTGCCATCTGGCCGACACATCAAGCTCGAACCGCTGGTGCGCGAGAACAACAAAATAACAGTGTCCGGCTTCACGCCCTGCTTCGTGCTACTCAACAACGATCTGTCGGGCAACTTGCCGCGGCTCCTGGAAAATCTCGAGCAACCGGTGCTGCCACACGTGTCGCTGGGGTGGTGGAAGCGACTGAAGTCGCGCCATTTCACCCATTATCAGCAGATCGTCCGGGAATTCGCCGAGCTCGTACGGCTGGACCCGTGGCTGATCAATCCGGTTTTTCGCAAGTGCGGCAGGATCAATTTTGAAAAACGCGAGGGCGAAGAATGCCTCGCCAACTATATCGACGAGGTGCTGGCCGAAGTTCGTGTCAAATACCGTGAATACGGTATCGACCAGGAGCCCTTCGCCATTGTCAAGGCCGACGCCGGGACTTACGGCATGGCCATCATGACAGTGAAGAACGCCAACGAAGTGCGTGCGCTCAATCGCAAAAAACGGAACAAAATGGCGCACCTCAAGGAAGGCCAGGCGGTACAGGACGTCATGGTTCAGGAAGGCGTATACACCTTTGAGACCTGGGGTGCCGCCCATGCCGTGGCCGAACCGGTGGTCTACATGATTGACCGCTATGTGATCGGCGGTTTCTACCGCGTGCACACCGATCGTCGCCCGGATGAAAACCTCAATGCACCGGGCATGCATTTCGAACCGCTCGCCTTCGCCGAAACCTGTACCTACCCGGATCCACATCAATCCCCCGATGCCAATCCCAACCGTTTTTATGCCTATGGCGTGATAGCGCGCCTCGCCCTGCTCGCCGCGGCGCGCGAGTCCCGCGACGCGGCCCAGGCACCTCCGCAGGACGCGGACAATCTTAAGCAGGCTGCCCCCTGACAGCGGTTCATCAGCGACCCCCATGACGATCCGCCTCGGCGTGGTGATGGACCCCATCGGGTCCATCAAGGTTTACAAGGACAGCACGCTCGCCATGCTGCTGGAAGTTCAATCGCGCGGGTGGTCGATACGCTACATGGAGCAGGGTGACCTGTTCCTGCGCGACGGCCACACCTTTGCGCGCCAACGCACCCTCAAAGTGTTCGACGACACCAACCGCTGGTTCGAGTGGGGCGAGGACAGCACCGGGCCGCTGTCCGAGCTCGATGTCATCCTGATGCGCAAGGACCCGCCGTTCGACATGGAGTATATCTACACCACCTATCTTCTGGAGCGCACCGAGGACGTCGGCGTGCTGGTGGTCAACAAACCGCGCAGCCTGCGCGATGCCAACGAAAAACTTTTCACTGCCTGGTTTCCGCAATGCACCCCACCCACGCTGGTGACGCGCGCGCGCGGCCGGCTACGCGATTTTCTCGCCGAACACGAGGACATTATTCTGAAGCCGCTCGGCGGCATGGGCGGTGAATCGATTTTCCGTCTGCGCCGCGGCGACCCGAATGCGAACGTGGTGATCGAGACCTTGACCGCGAATGCCTCGCGTTACGCCATGGCGCAGCGCTTCATTCCGGAAATCGCCCAGGGGGACAAGCGCATTCTGCTGATCGACGGCGAACCGATTCCCTACGCCCTCGCCCGCGTCCCGGCGGAAGGCGAAACCCGCGGCAACCTGGCCGCCGGCGGCAAAGGGGTCGGCGTGCCGCTGTCTGAACGCGACCGCTGGATCTGCACGCAGGTCGGGCCGGTGCTGCGGGAAAAGGGGCTGCTGTTCGTGGGGCTGGACGTCATCGGCGACTACCTGACCGAAATCAACGTCACCAGCCCGACCTGCATTCGCGAGCTCGACCGGTTGTACAACTTGCGTATCAGCGCCAAACTCATGGACGCCATTGACGCCCGGCTCTCGCGGCAGCCGGCAAGGCGCCGACGTTAGGATATACTTTTTTCTATCGAAAACGATTGGTGATTTTTTTCCACACATGATGGCCCAGACAATTCCAGGTCTTTCTCAGATCGATCGCTTCGGGGTGAGCATGTTCGGCTCGTTTCTGGTGCATATGGTGGTGGTCCTGGGCGTGACCTTTTCATTGCCCAAGCTGCGTGACCTGCCGGGACTGCCCACGCTGGAGATCACGCTGGTACAGACCGCCAGTGACAAGCGCACGCTCGATCCGGAATTTCTCGCGCAGGCCAACCAGGAAGGCGGCGGTGACAGCGATGCCGCCGAGATTGCAAAAAACCCGTTGCCGGTGCGCGAGATCAGCCCCGTCAACCGCGACTTTCCGACGTTCCAGTCGAAACCGCAGAAGCGCGTTAAATCCGAGCGCGAGTTGATCACGATGCTTTCGCTCGAAGACTTGCGAAAAATCAAAGAGCAGGAAAGCCAGCCGGAGAAAAAGAATTTGCAATTGCAACCGCCGAACCTGGGCCTCATGGCGCGCGCGAAAACACAGGAAGAACGCGCACGTCTCAATGCCGAGATCAGCCGCACATGGCAGGAATTCCAGAAACGCCCGCGGCATAAGTTCTTAAACGCGCGCACGCAGGAATACAAATACGCCACCTACATGGATGCCTGGCGCGCCAAGGTCGAGCGCATCGGGAATCTTAATTATCCCGATGAGGCCAAGCGCCGGGGTCTCACGGGCAATTTGTTGCTCGACGTGGCGCTCAACGCCGATGGATCGATCAACAACATTTCAGTGCGCCGCTCCTCCGGCCAGAAAATCTTGGACGACGCCGCGATCCGCATTGTGGAACTGTCGGCGCCCTTCGCCCCGTTTCCTCCCGAGATTCGCGAGGATCTGGACGTCCTGCACATCACGCGCACCTGGAAATTCAACGAATCCGGGCTGTCGAGCGAGAATTAGAACTCTGAATAATATTGCTTGCCGCAGAGACGCAAAGAGCGCAAAGGGTTTTGTGTTTTATTCTCACGAGCCTTTCTTTGCGTCCTTCGCGTCTTTGCGGTAGATGATCATATAAAACGCTTTCTTAAAGCACGTTGGTCTTGAGTCCGGCGCCGGTCTGCCGGATACTGTTTGTCATGAAAGGTTCTGACTCACTCACCAATCATTTCCTGATTGCAATGCCGAGCCTCGCGGACGTGAATTTCGCACGCAGTGTTACGCTGATCTGCGAACATTCCGAGGAGGGGTCTATGGGCATTGTGATCAATCGCCTGACCGATTTGCATCTCGGCGACATCTTCGACCAGTTGGGCATTGCCCCGGACAAGGCCAGTCATGCCGATAACGCGGTTTTTCTCGGCGGTCCGGTGCAGAACAACCGCGGGTTCGTGCTGCACGAACCGCTGGGCGAATGGGAATCCACCCTCTCGGTCACGGATCGGTTCGGCGTCTCCACCTCACGTGACATCCTCGAAGCCATCGCGGAAAACCGCGGTCCGGAGAAATTCATCGTGGCGCTGGGCTACGCCGGTTGGGGCGCGGGCCAGCTGGAGCGCGAGATCACCGAAAACTCCTGGTTGTCCGGGCCCGCGGGCCGGGACATCATTTTTGATCTGCCGGTGGAACAACGCTGGAGGGCCGCCGCCGGACTTGTTGGCGTCGATCTCACCATGCTTTCGGGTGAGGCGGGCCACGCTTGAATGGCGACTGCGAGCAGGGAGATGGCGACCGCACAGCGCGGAGTGGACGACTGCCGAGGGCGGAGCCGGGGCCCTACTCCGTGGGGATGCGACCCCGAGGCGGGATGGGGCGCGCACCCTGCGGTCGTCGGCATCGCCTCCGCTGCGCGATCCCCTTCGGGGGCCCGCGGGGGCAACGCTCCGGCGCGCCGGCCCCTCCAGGGGATGCGACCGCTGTGCGGGATGCAGCCGCCCCGTTTGCGGTTGCTGGCATCCGCGGCGCGACGCCGGAGCGCGGAGCCGTGCCTGCCGCGAAGCGGCAGGTGCGACCGCGGAGGCGGATGCGCGCCCGCGAATGGCGTCGACCGTGCCCGACTCGCCACGGTCCTCTCCACCGGCTTCGCCGGTGGAGCCTGTTCTCTGCTCGCGGGCGTATCCCGCTGCGCGGGTCCCTCGGGCGACGCTCCGGGGCTCCCCCCGCGCAGCGGGGATGCGATCGTCGCGAGGCGGTCGCCGACGCCGGAAGGTAGGCGCCTGGAAGATCACCTCACATTGGTCCAACACGACCATGTCCGATAGCAAGACGGCGGAGACCCGTACCTATCTGGCCTTCGACTACGGAGAAAAATACATTGGTACCGCCGTTGGCAGCAGCCACTTGCGCCTGGCCGAGCCCCTGACCACCCTGCGCGGTTCCGCCAAAAACCCGGACTGGGTGCGCATTTCAAAGCTGATCGAGGAGTGGCGCCCGGATACCCTGGTGGTCGGTCTGCCGCTCAACATGGACGGCGGCGACAACCCCATGACCCGCGCCGCCCGGGCGTTTGGACATCGCCTCAAGGAACGCTACAATTTGCCAGTACACATGGTGGATGAACGTCTCTCAACGCTGGCCGCTCGGGATATCCTGAACGAAGCCGGCGTTCCCATGAGGCGT
>JANLIC010000024.1 GCA_024654125.1 Sulfuricaulis sp.
CTGAGGTTTCCCCACATCTTTCCTTGAGTCTACGGCAACTTATCGCGTAGTCTCGGCAAAAACGGCGTGCACGACGAGGTTTTTTGTCCTTCGTGACTACCAATCGCGAGGGAACCCCGCCATGCACGCCTGCCTAGTATTGCAGAAGGTCTTACGTCCCGTCATCGCGCGCCTCGATGCGCGCAACGCCCGCAATCTTTTCTTGGCCGTCGAAGCGCTGCTTCAGGGCCGGCGTCTGACGTTGATGGAGCTCGCCCGGCACTGGCCGGGCGCCGAGCGCCTTCGGGCGCCGCTCAAACGGCTGGATCGGTTCCTGGGCAATCGCGACGTGCAGGCCGTGCGCGTCTGTCTCTACGCGGCGGCCATGGCGTGGCTGTTGCGCTCGCCACGCCCCACGCTGATCGTCGACTGGAGCGAACTGAAATCCGACGGACGCTGGCACCTGCTGCGCGCCGGCATCGTGGCCAAAGGTCGCACGCTCACGGTCTATGAAGAGGTGCATCCCGAGGCGAGAAAGAACAGCCCCGTCGTCGAGGCCGCCTTCTTGAAGCGTCTGCACGCCCTGCTGCCCCAAACCGTGCGCCCCATTCTCATCACCGACGCCGGCTTTCGGGCGCCGTGGTTCCGGGCGGTGGCCGCGCTCGGTTGGCACTGGGTCGGGCGCGTGCGCCATCGCATGCAGTTCACGTGGCGCGATGCCGCGGCGCACGAAGATACCTGGATTGCCTGCAAAACGCTGTATCCCCAGGCCGTGGCGCGGGCGCGCGCGCTCAGGGCGGTGCGACTCACGCAGCGCCATTCTCTGGGCTGTCGCTTGGTGCTCGTGCGCCGCCGAAAGCGCGGACGCATCGAGCGCACCCGCTACGGACAACGCGCCCGAAGTGGCCACAGCCTGAAGATCGCCGCGCGCGAGAAGGAACCGTGGTTGCTGGCCGCCTCGCCCTCGCTCGACACGCTGTCGGCGGCCGAGATCGTCACCCTCTACGCCCGACGTATGCAGATCGAGCAGTCGTTTCGCGACCTTAAGTCACATCGCTACGGGTGCGCCTTCGAGGACACGCTCACCCGCACGCCCGAACGACTGGAGATGCTGCTCCTGATTCATGCACTCGCGAGCCTCGCGGCGTGGCTGGCAGGACTGGCCGCGACGGCGAACACCGTAGCACAAGTCTGCGCGCCGTCACTGACGACGCGCTACTCTGCGCTGTGGATCGGCTGGGCGTGTCTGCGCCATGGCCGTGCCCGATCGTCTGGACCACCCCGGTACGCGTCGGAGCGATTGCGTGAGCTGCTTGCGCAAGCGGGGTGAGGGATGAAAAGATGTGGGGAAACCTCAGGGTCAGCGCCGGTTTCCCAGCACTCACCCCTTCCAATGAGTAATTATGTTTACCATGACACGATGCGATACCGTCACATTTTTCGTTACGCCAGCTAATTCATTCGCCTGCTACCGGGTCCGACGCCACCGCCGGGGCCACCCATGTCACTGCCGGAACCCATGCCCGGCGCCATTCCATGCGCTGGCGATTCATCCGGCAGTGTCACACCCTGTTGTTTGGCGCGTTCTCTCATCTGCTTGTAATGTGCCTGGCGGATCTGATCGCGCTCCTGGCCGGTTTTCGCGGCGCGCATCTGGGCACGATAATCATCGCGCTCCTGCTGGTTCATGAGTTGTGAGCCATAGACTTGCTCT
>JANLIC010000250.1 GCA_024654125.1 Sulfuricaulis sp.
GCCGCGGACGTGCCGCCGAGGTCGCCGGCCGGAGCCGACGATTTGATGACAATCGTCTACACCTCCGGCACCACCGGACGTTCCAAGGGCGTGATGCTGTCGCATCGCAATATCCTGAGCAACGTCATCGCCTCCATGCGCGCGTTGCCCGCCTACCCGTCCGACCGGTTTCTTTCTTTCTTGCCGTTGTCACATACGCTGGAGCGTACTTGCGGTTACTACGCCGCGATCTGGGCCGGGTCGCAGACGGTGTACGCGCGTTCGATCAGTCAGTTGGCGGACGACCTGCACGAGCAGCAACCCACGGCGCTTATCAGCGTGCCGCGCATCTTCGAGCGCATTTATAGCCGGATGCAGGAGGCCATGGCGCCCGGCTCGCCCAAGCGCAAGTTGTTCGAAAAGGCCACGGAAGTCGGTTGGCGGCGCTTTCGCGGCGAATCAACTTTCACGGACAAACTGCTGTGGCCGGTGCTCAAGACGCTGGTGGCAAAGAAACTTTACCGGCGCCTGGGCGGACGCCTACGCATGATTATCGTCGGCGGCGCGGCCTTTTCTCCACACCTCGCACGGGTGTTCATCGGTCTCGGATTGCCGATCATTCAAGGATACGGGCTCACTGAAACTTCGCCGGTGCTGGCAGCCAATCGAATGAACGACAACGATCCCGCTTCCGTGGGGCGCGCGATCGAGGGTGTCGAGCTGCGCTGCGATGAAAAGGGCGAATTGCTGGCACGCGGGCCGAACATCATGCTCGGTTACTGGAATAACCCCGACGCCACGGCCGCCATGATCGACAAGGAAGGTTGGCTGCACACCGGCGATCTGGCCGCGATCCGCGGCGGCAATGTCTACCTCACCGGGCGCGTCAAGGACATCATCGTCCTGTCCAACGGCGAGAAGGTCCCGCCCACGGACGCCGAAGCGGCGATCCTGCGCGACGCGGCCTTCGAGCAGGTCATGGTGATCGGCGAAGGACGGCCCAAGTTGGGATTGCTCACCGTGAGCAAGATAATGGACCTGAAGGATCTGTGCCTGCGCGCGAATGTCAAACTCCATGACTTTCCTGGCTATACGCGTATCCACCATATCGCGCGAGTGGACGCTCCCTGGACCGTGGAAAACGGGCTGCTCACGCCCACGCTGAAACTGAAGCGCGGCGAGATCGAGAAACGTTTTGCGCGTGAAATCGAGTCCATGTACACGGTAACTAACGCATGCGGATCGGACAGCAATAGCCACATCTAGCCAGCGAACCCCGGCTCCGGTTTCGGGTCATATCTTTAACCTCATGGAAACCGACAGCGTCCAGAAGAATAACGCGGGAACCCCAACAATCGGTGATTACGCCATCATCGGCGACTGCCGCTCGGCGGCGCTGGTTTCGCGTACGGGCTCGATCGATTGGCTGTGTTGGCCACGTTTCGACAGTCCGTCGTTGTTCGGTGCCATGCTGGACCCGGGAAAAGGCGGACGTTTCGCGGTCCGGCCGACGGCAACATTCAGCGCCTCGCGCCGTTATATCGGCGACACCAACGTGCTCGAAACCACGTTTCGCACCACCACCGGCGTGGTCCGACTGATCGACCTCATGCCGGTGGCCTCCGAAGCGGAAAAACGGAAAAGCCTGTGGGCCGAGCACCAGATTCTCCGCATCGTCGAATGCCTCGAGGGCGAGGTCGAGATCGAGGTGATCTGCGATCCGCGGCCGGATTATGCGCGCCGGACCCCGCAGCTGCGCTTTCGCGGCGCGCTCGGTTTTTACTATGAAGACGGCGGGCGCGCCTTCATCCTGCGCAGCGAATTGCCGTTGAAGCTGTGTGCCGATCATGCCGAGGCCTGTACCCGGCATGTGCTGCGCCAGGGCGATCGCCACCGACTTTCGGCCGTGTACAGCGAGGGCCATCCGGCGTTCATCCCGCCACTGGGTGAAGCGGCGGAATTCCGCTTGCACACTTCCTTGCGCTGGTGGGAGACCTGGGCCGCGCGCTGCACCTACCAGGGGCCGTACCGTGAAGCCGTGTTGCGCAGCGCGCTGTGCCTCAAACTCATGGCCTACGCCCCTTCCGGTGCCGTGGTGGCCGCGCCCACCACTTCACTCCCGGAGAAGCTGGGTGGCGTGCGCAACTGGGATTACCGCTACTGCTGGCTGCGTGACGCCTCGCTGACCTTGCAGGCGCTCTACGATCTGGGCTATGGCGAAGAAGCCGAGGCGTTCATGTCCTGGCTGCTGCACTCCACGGCGATGTCCTGGCCCGAGCTGCAGATACTTTATAACGTGTACGGGGAGACACGGCTGCCGGAGCAGGAACTCGATCATCTCGCGGGCTTTGCCGGCTCGCGTCCGGTGCGTATCGGCAACGACGCACGCACCCAGGTGCAGCTGGATATCTACGGTGAGGTGCTTGATGGTGTGTACGAATATATCTGTCGCGGTGGACGCCTCGATCGCTCCACCGCGCGCATGCTCGTGGGCTTTGGCGACACCGTGTGCCGGCGCTGGCAGGAGCCGGACGAGGGCATCTGGGAAATCCGCGGCGCGCGCTTGCACCATACCTATTCCAAGGCCATGTGTTGGGTGGCGTTGGACCGCCTGCTCAAGCTCCATGATCACGGGCATCTCAACATCCCGCGGGAACGCATGGTGCAGACGCGCGACGCCATCCGCGCGGCCGTCGAGGAACATGGCTTCAGCAAAAAAATCCGCAGTTACGTGAGCGTGTTCGGCGGGGACGACGTCGATGCCAGCCTGCTGCTGCTGGCGCGCTACGGCTACGCCGACGCGGCGTCCGAGCGCATGAAGCAGACCTGCGCGCGGGTTCGGGAACGGCTCGGGCACAATGGCCTGCTGTACCGCTATCTCGCTGAGAACGACGGACTCCCGCCCGGGGAGGGCGCCTTTGGCATTTGCAGCTTTTGGGCCGCGGAATGCGATGCCATGGCCGGTGACGTGGACCGGGCAACGGCCGCGTTCGAGCAGGTGCTGGCCTACGCCAACGACGTCGGCTTATTTGCCGAGGAAATCGATCCGGAGAACGGCATGCTGCTCGGCAATTTTCCGCAGGCCTTCACCCATGTCGGCTTGATTGACGC
>JANLIC010000262.1 GCA_024654125.1 Sulfuricaulis sp.
TGCTGAAGCAATGCGTGATCTTTTTCATCACCCGCTCCACGGTCTCCCGCCCATCGTGGATATTGGGCAGCAGAATCGCGAATTCGTCGCCTCCCAGCCGCGTCAGGGTGTCGGAGTCGCGCAACTCGGCGTGCAGCCGCTGCGCCACCGTGATGAGCACCTGGTCGCCGGCCTGGTGACCGAGGGAGTCGTTGATTTCCTTGAAGTGGTTCAGGTCCATCAGCATGAGGGCGATCTCATTTTTACTGTCCCGCGCCGCCGCGGCGATGGCCTGCGCCAGACGGTCATTGAACAACGTGCGGTTGGGCAGGCCGGTGAGGCTGTCGGTGGTGGCCAGCGTGTGCAGCCGGTCCACCATCACCTTGGCCTCGGTGGTGTCTTCCATCAGGCCGTCGATGCGCACCACCCGGCCTTCATCGTTCTTGTAAGGGTAAAAAAACCGGCGAAAAACGCGAACCGCGCCGCCCGGTTGCTGCACCCGGCTCTCCACGTCGGTCTGTTCGCCGCCCATGGCCATGTGCCAGGCATTCTTCACCTTCTCGCGGTCTTCGGGCAGGGTCCAGTTGAGGCAGGGGATGGGCATGTCAATGTTCATCTCGCAAATCTGGTAGGCCGAGGGGCTGACGTACAGCGGGCGGTTGTTCACCACGTCCATGGACCACAGCAGTTGCGGGATGTTGGCCAGCACGCTCGAGATCTGTTCCTGCAACCTGGCGACCTTGTCTTTTTCCTCCTTCAGCGCCCACATGCTGGCATCCCAGTATCCTTCGAGCAGCAGTCCCATGTCGCGAAACAGCAGGCGCGTGACGAGCTCTTCCAGTCCACGGCGATGCGCATCGTCGATCCGGGCGCTGCCGCGAATCAGGGCCTGGAGATGATTGAGGTAAAGCTGGTAGGCGCCCATGATCCACACCGGTTCAATCCCGAAGCGGTAGTGAACTTCGCCGACGTGCGCCATGCGTTTCGCCGATTCATCGTCGATATTGCCATCAAGCAATTCCCACAGGTGTTGCAACTGACGCTTGACCAGGTTTTCAATCTTGCCGCCGCCAGCCTGGTAGTCTTCCAGAACTTTCGATGTGGCCGGTGAGGCCAGCAGGTAATCGTAGAAGATCTTGCTGAACTGCTCGCCACCCTCATGCAGGGCATCGCGGTACTTTTCGAGGATTTTTCTGCTTACGCCGGTCAACCGCAGGAAGTCGTTGAAGGCGTTATTGATGGTCTTGGAGGTGTAGGCGCGCTTTCCGGGAATGTCGGCCTCAGGCCCTTGATTCTTTGACGGCATAAATATTTCTATCTCCCCGCGTTATGATTTTTATTATTCTTAATAAAAGTAAGCGAATAGTTTACTGCAACTGTATGAAATTGCTTCCCCTGCGCCAACCGCAAGGCGCAATAACCGAGCAAAATACTCAGTTATTTTTTCTGCAGGGCCGGACCGCCGTTCCCGTGCCAGGATCGGGGAAGGGTTGCTGGGGGAGAGTCGTTTCAACTCCGATAATAAATCGGAATGCTGGGACAGAAAAAATCTTACTGACCGGGTGGGCCGGATTGGTCTTTTCCCTTGTGCATAGCGCCGGCCAGGCGCCGCAGCAGGCGTTCGATCTGGTTGCGGTAGATCATGACCAGCAGGATGACGAGCAGGCTCACGCCGACGACCGTGAAAAGGGCGGCATATTTCGCATCGCGAAAATAGGTTCCGCCCATGGTAAGCAGCACGGTGCCGAGCAGCCGGCCGGTGGCCGAGACCAGCAGAAAATCGCGCTGGTTCATGTGCCCTAGGCCGAGAATGTAGCAAAGAATGTCCTTGGGAAAACCGGGAATGAGGAACATCAGAAACGCCAGCAACAGCCCCTTGTGCTTCATGACGTAGTCGTAACGCTCGATGATCTCGCGGCTGACAAGGCGCTCCACGATCGGCCGGCCGAGCAGGCGCGCCAGCATGAACGCCAGCCACGAGCCGATGGTCAATCCAATGGTGGAATACACCACGCCCCACACCGGGCCGAAGAGGATGCCGCCCACGAACCCGGTAATTTCGCCGGGCAGGGGCGCGGCCACGACCTGCACGATTTGCAGGCCGATGAAAATCGTGGCGGCGTGTGCGCGGTTCGTATTGATGAACTCGAGCAGGCGTTTCTTGTTCGTGAGCAGATCGATCATCCCGGTGGCGTACAGCGCGTAAAACATGGCGCCGATGACGGCGACCGCCAGCAGGATCAGAAGCACCGTTTTTTTGTCGGGTTTAAACATTCCGTTACGGTACACGAAGATGGACAGCGATGGTGCTCATATTATGGGTTTTTTAGCGGCCAAGACCGCCACCGAGAATCGGATCAAAGCGTCAGCCGCCGGTAGATATCCGAGACCTTCAGCGGCAGCTAGCGCACGTTGTCCACCAACGTCCAGTTCACCACGCCGTACATGTGCGGCGGGTAATCACGCGTTGTTATCGAGGGCGATGCCTGGCGGCCTCATTAGAAATACCTTGGCCGTCGCTGTTTGACAAAAGTAGCTACCAGAAGCTACTATGGTCTTATGCGAGTTATCGGTTTGAAGATTCTGAAGAATAAACTCAGCGAGTACGTGCGACTGGCGGCCGGCGGTGAGACCGTGCTCGTGACTGACCGCGATCGTGTGGTGGCCGAAATCGTCCCCCCCCACGCGGGAGTCGGCGCCCACGTTTCGGACGCGGTACTGGCCGACATGGTGCGCTGCGGACTCATGAGCCCGGCGCTCAACGTCACGCACGAGCCGCCGCCGCGTCAGCCGGTCGCGCCGCTCGCGGAAATTCTCGCCGAGCTGCGTGCCGACCGCGACGCCCGATGATCTACCTCGATACGTCCGTCGCGCTCGCCCATTTCCTCGGCGAGGATCGCGTGCCAGCGCCGGACCTTTGGCGCGAGACGCTCGTCTCGAGCCGGTTACTGGAGTACGAGTTCTGGAATCGCATCCATGCGCGCGGATTGACCAAGACACACGCCGACGGGGCGCGCGCCTTGTTTGCGCGCGTCTCGTTCATGGAATTGTCGCCGACGGTGCTGGTGCGCGCGTTGGAACCGTTTCCTGTCGCCGTCCGGACCCTCGACGCCCTTCATCTCGCGACCGTGGATTATTTGCGCTCCCGAAACCAGATGGCGGTGCTGGCCACGTACGACGAACGCCTGGCCGCGTGCGCACAGGCGATGGGCCTGCCGCTCGCGGCGGTTTGATGTGTCGGTGCTTGCAGAGTAGTTGGGTTAAGCGACTGAGCCGCTAAGGAACCTCTGATTAAGTCCCCTCGCCCCCTGAAAGGGGAGAGGGAATTACAATTTTTCAACACTTGTTCAGGGCTTCCTTAACCCAAATTGCGATATGCACGAGTCATCGGTATTCCTGTGGGCTGAAG
>JANLIC010000264.1 GCA_024654125.1 Sulfuricaulis sp.
CAGGCCGAGCAGCGTCAGGGAGAAAGTCAGGAACACATTGACGCTGTAGAGGATGACCAGGTATTCCACGCGGCCTTCGCTGAACAGCAACACGGCAAATCCCGCACCGGCCATCAACATGATGCCATTCTTGGTAACCAACCGGTCTGACAACTGCGAGAAGCGGTGCGGCACCCAGTGGTCCACCGCCATGTTCGCCAGCGTGGTCGGGCCGCCGAGAAAGCCGTCGTTGGCCGCCAGGAACAACAAGCCGGCGGCGGAAATCAGAGTAACGACCAGCAGGATCTCGCCGGTGTGCACCCCACCCCAGACCGGCCAGTCGGCGAGGATGGCGCCGAAAACCACGGCATTGAGTGTCTGCCCTTCGACCGGCTGCGCGTTCCACAGCAGGTACAGCAAGATGATGCCGCCGGCAGTAAAGGAGAGCGATATGGCCATGTAGAGCATCGTCAGCTTGCCGGTGCGCTCGCGCGGCTCCTTCAGCATATGAACGTTGTTGGATACCGCCTCGATGCCGGTATAGGTGCCGCCGCCCATGCCATAGGCGCGCACGAACAGCGCGATAACAAAAATTATCCCCGTCTCGGCCGACAGCGACTGGGCCTCGGCAATGCTCTCCGGGAACAGGGTGCCGATGTCTTTCGCATGCCGGCCAACGCCGTAAATGATGAGAAAGGCATGCGTCGTCACAAACCCGATGAAGATCGGCAGCAGCACCTTGATGGAATCCTTGACCCCGCGCAAATTGAGAACTGCCAGCATCAACAAGGCCAGTGAGGCGGCCCCGGTCTTGAGAGGTCCCCAGGATACCGGAAGAAAACTGAATAACGCGTCCACACCGGCGGCGATGGAGATGGCAATCGTCAGCACAAAATCCACCACCAGTGCGCTGCCGGAAACAAGCCCGGGGGTTTTCCCGAGCAGGCGCGTCGCGACCTTGTATCCGCCGCCGCCGGTGGGAAAGAGTTCGATCACCTGGTTATAGGAAATGGCGATGACGAACACGGTCATCACCGTCGCCAGCGCGAGGAATAGCGCCAACTCGGTGTGCGTT
>JANLIC010000037.1 GCA_024654125.1 Sulfuricaulis sp.
CCGTCATTTCGGGCGATGCGCGGAACGCAATCAAATCAAGCACTTGCGAAAGATTCATCGCCCGATGGGCCTGACAACCGTCAAGGTGAAAGCATGCAACTGGAACTGATGCACGACTCGATTCTCGACGCGATCGGGTTCGTGGTCGCGGCGACCGGCGGGGCGAAGAAAGTCGGCTCCGAGATGCGCCCCGAGATGGCAGTCGATGCCGCTGCGTCGTGGCTCAAAGACTGCCTGAATCCGAGCCGGCGCGAGCGGTTGACGCCCGAACAGGTCGTGTTCCTGCTGCAACGTGGCAGGCGTGCAGGCGTGCATGCAGCGATGGACTTCATCGCCCGCGAGGCCGGCTACGAAATCAAGCCGGTCGAAGTCGAGGACGAGCGCGCCAAGCTGCAACGCGAGTACATCGCCGCCGTCAAGGCGCAGTCGGTGATTGCCGATCGGCTCGAACGGCTGGTCAGCGTGCAGCCGACCCTGCGGAACGTCGCATGACCCTCCCTGAAATCGAAGCCATGCTGCGCGACCTGTTCGCCTGCGTCGGCCTGTTGACCGTGCTCGTGCTGATCGGCAGGGCCATGCTCACGAGGGCACGGGCATGAGGCGCCCCCTCGGATCGGTGCAGCTGGTGGTTTTGCGTGCCATTGCCGATGGCCGTATCGCCCACATGCGCGGCGCGCTGTCCTGCATCAAACGGACAGCCTCCGGCATCGCTGCCGAATCCACCATCGGCGCCCTCATCACGCAGGGCCTGGTGCATCGCGGACGCGGCTCGGCGCTGACTATCACGACTGCCGGCAGGGCTGCGCTGCCGTCATTCGCCGACGTGCCGATGGTGCCGTATACGCCGCCGGTCGTGCAGCGCAGGCCGGGCTCGCATGACTTCGCACGGGCGCCGAGCCGGGTCGGCGGGCAGCGGCTTACCTGGCGGGCGCCGCTCTGATGCGCCTAGACCCGATGGCATGGACCGCGCACGACATCCTCCGTGCAGTTGATCTACCCGGCCGCGATCAGGTCCGGGCGCGCATGCCCCAGGCCGGCGAATCCCTGGGCCTTGCCGCCGTCCGTGACGCGATCACCGACGAATGGATGGGCACGGCAGCGATTGCCGAGCGTGCCGGCGTATCGCTCGACCATGCGCGCGACATGCTCAAGCTGCTGGTCATGGCGGGCGAAGTGGAGATGCGCAAGGTCGGGAATAACTTCGAGTGGAGGCGCGCGTGAAGATTGCCGAAGTCGACCCGCTCGAGCGTCACATGAGTTTCGTGCGATCGCTATGGGTGCAGAGCCCCGGACAGCCAAACGACGCGCTGTATGAGCAGATGAAGGCCAATCTGGACCGCGCCTTTCCGGGGCTGCACTACGCCGACCGCGACCGCGCATTGCGCGAGATCGCGCGGGCTTGCGGGGTCTAGATGGCCCGCATTCGCACGATCAAGCCCGAGTTTTTCACGTCAGAGGACATCGTGTCGCTGTCGCCGACGGCGCGACTGCTTTACATCGCCTGCTGGTGCGAAGCGGACAGAGAAGGGCGGATGGAGTGGAAGCCGGGGACGATGAAACTGCGTTACTTCCCAGGCGACAACTGCGACATCGGTACGCTGACTGCCGAGCTTGTTGATAGAGGATTGGTGCTGCCTTACGACGTTGATTCCCGGCAATACGCCGAGATCCCCTCGTTCGCCAAGCACCAGATCATCAACAACCGCGAGTCTGCGTCCTCGATTCCAGCCCCTCCGGGCACGCGTCAAGCACGCGTGAAGCACGCGTCACAGGGGAAGGAAGGAAGGAAGGGAAAGGAGGACGCGTCGTCGCCGACGCTTGCAGCAGTCCCTCCGGTTTGCGCCCTGACCCTCGTTGACGGCTCCGAGCACGAAGTCCTGCCGGATGCCGTGGATCGGTGGGCCGAGTCCTTCCCTGCCGTGGATGTTCCGCAGCAGCTGCTTGCGATGCGGGCTTGGCTCGATGCCAACCCACGCAACCGCAAGACGGCAAGCGGCGTCGAGCGATTCGTTGTCGGCTGGCTGACGAAGGCGCAGAACAGCGCCCCGAGGCGCAAGGGCGACGCGTCTGGCGATGAACCGTGGGCCGGGGCCATCTGATGCTCGGCCACGACGACCTCGTGAAAGCCCGCCTTGCCCATTGGCCGGTCGGCGGCGTCGACATCGGCACGGACATCACGCCGGGCTACGACCGCCGGGGCAAAGCCTGGTGGTTCTACCTGCAAGTCGCCGAGGGCGAAGCGCGAACGCTCGATCTGCGCGGTTGCCACGGGCTGCCGGTGTTCGTGCATGCCGACAGCTACGAATCGGGGTGGCCGGTGTTCGAGCGGGCGATGGATTTCGAGCCGGTGTTGCTGTCGCTGTGCGCGCCGGAAGTGGTCATCCAATTCGACGGGGAGCGGTTGACGCAATGGGACATATGAACGCGGGCGAGATGGGACACGAAGCGGCTATCAGGGCTGCGATGGCGGAGGGCAACAAACACGGCGTCGACTCGATCACGGCAGCGCGCATCGTTGCCGCGTATTCCCTAGCCATGACACGGGCCGAGCCGACCGAGGCGCAGATCGAAGCGGCAACGAAGGCCGTAGGGCCGCACGTTCATCCCGATTCTGACCCGTCCGAGATCATCGCTACGGTTGCGCTTCGTGCCGCTCGGGGAGCGCAATGAACGCCCGCGTACCTCCAGAGATGCTGATTGGCGACAACTTCGCCGAGTACATGCACGCATCGGAGACGCAGGCGAAGGTGATTCCGGCGCAGAACTACCGGGAATCCCTGAAAGCCGCGCTGTTCACGAAGACCGCCCAAGCGGTCGCCGCGCTGCCGTGGGGCAAGACGCTCGATCAGGTGCAGCTTCGGCCGGGCGAAGTGTCGATGTGGGCCGGCGCCAACGGCTCGGGAAAGTCGATGCTCCTGTCGCATGTCGTGCTCGGGTTGCTGCGGCAGGGCGAGAAAGCCTGCATCGCCAGTTTCGAGATGAAGCCAGTTCGACAGTTGGAGCGGATGGCGCGGCAAACCTCCCAATGCGCCCGGCCGGCCGAGCGTGCCGTCGACAACATGCTCGACTGGCTCGTTGGCAAACTCTGGTTCTACGACCAGCAGGGCACCGTCAAGCCGGCGATGGTCTATGCCGTGTGTCGGTACGCCGCCGACAAGCTCAAGTGCCGGCACGTCGTTATCGACTCGCTGATGAAGTGCGTTCGCGGCGAGGACGATTACAACGCGCAAAAGGATTTCGTCGACGAAATCACGGCCATTGCCCGCGACCTGAACATCCACGTTCACCTGGT
>JANLIC010000273.1 GCA_024654125.1 Sulfuricaulis sp.
TGCACGAAGTGCACGGCGGAAATATAGTCCTCGATGACGTGTATCTTCTGCAAGGGCGTGACGATGAGTAGTTGCAGGTTGAGTTTCTTGAACAGCTCCAGGCCGTAGCGCGCGCTCTCGTCGGAGCCGCGGCCGAAGGCCTCGTCGATTACCACGAAGCGGAATGAACGCGAACGGTTGGTGTTCCACTCCAGGCCGAACTGGTAGGCGGGGGTGTAAAAAAGTTTGTGTAAACGGTCATCTGGCAGGAGACTGCCACCCAACAAGGAGAAACCATGACCGTAGAGAACAAGGCATTACCCCCAGAACTGATCGACCGCCTGCTCGCCAACTACAAGAAGCCTGAAGACCTGATCGGCGAAGACGGATTACTCAAGCAACTCACCAAAGCACTGGTAGAGCGCGCCCTGCAGGCCGAGATGGCCGAGCACCTGGGCCACGGCAAGCACGAACCGGTCGAGAACGCCACCGGCAACGCCCGCAACGGCAAGAGCCAGAAGACGCTGAAAGGAGACTTCGGCAAACTGCCGATCGAGATTCCCCGCGACCGCCACGGCGCCTTCGAGCCGCAGCTCATCCCCAAGCACCAGACCCGCTGGACCGGCTTCGACGACAAGATCCTGTCGCTCTACGCCCGCGGGATGACCGTGCGCGAGATCCAGGCCCACCTCGAGGAGATGTACGGCACGGAGGTCTCACCCACGCTGATCTCCACGGTGACCGACGCCGTGATGGAGGAAGTGAAGGCGTGGCAGGCGCGTCCACTCGATGCGTTGTATCCGATCGTCTATCTCGACTGTATCCACGTCAAGGTGCGCGATGCCGGGGCGGTGCGGGTCAAGGCCGCGTATCTGGCGCTGGGCATCAATCTGGCCGGTGAGAAGGAACTGTTGGGCATCTGGATCGCCCAGACCGAGGGCGCGAAGTTCTGGCTGCAGGTGGTCACGGAACTGAAGAACCGCGGCGTTCAGGATATCTTCATCGCCTGCGTGGACGGATTGAAGGGTTTCCCGGAAGCCATCGAGACAGTCTATCCGAAGACGGCGGTGCAGCTGTGTATCGTGCATCTGGTGCGCCACAGCCTCAACTACGTCAGTTGGAAGCAGCGCCATCAAGTGGCGGCTGATCTCAAACGCATCTACCAGTCCGCCACCGCCGAAGAGGCCGAGGCGAGGCTCGCCGAGTTCGAGACGAAGTGGAACAGCAGCCATCCGCCGATCGCCCAGTCCTGGCGGCGTAACTGGCCCCGGATCATTCCGTTCTTCGATTATCCGCCGGAGATCCGCAAGGTGATCTACACCACCAACGCCATCGAGTCGGTGAACATGAGCCTGCGCAAGGTCACCAAGAACCGTGGCTCGTTCCCGAGCGACGAGGCGCTGCTGAAACTGTTCTATCTGGCGCTTCGAAATATCAGCCAGAAATGGACGATGCCGATTCGGGACTGGAAGGCGGCGCTGAACCGGTTTACCATCCAGTTCGAAGAGCGGATGCCACAGCGTTAAGAGAAGTTAAACGAAAACCCGTTTACACAAAATTCAGGACACCCTCATCGCGAAGTTGCCGAAGAATTTTCCCCATAGCTTCAAGCCCTGATCGGCCGTAACAACGGATACGAGATGATTACCTTCGAATATCAATAAATAGCGACTCTCGACGTCTCCTTGATGCGCATTGTTCGCACGGATTTCGTAATCACGACCTTCAGCTGTGAACCGAAATAACAGTTGTCCAGCTGAACCAATCTTTTTCAATACTTTTCCCTGAGGTTCGCCATACCCTATCAGGAGTTTGTCTTTAGGATTGTCTGCATCATGGGTCGCGCAACCAAAAATACTCGATATCAGAAAAACAAGACAGATGGTAATTAATATGTTCTTGCTCGAAGCAAAACTCAAAACGACCGGCGGGTG
>JANLIC010000041.1 GCA_024654125.1 Sulfuricaulis sp.
CGGAAACGGAAGGCAAAGGTTTCGGCGGCGGCTACTTGTCGCGGTGGATCGTGCTCGGCGTGTTCCTGCTTGCGGTTGCTGGCGGGGCGTATGCTCTCCTGCATGATCGTCTGGCGGTACCGACTGAACGGCTTAAGCAAGCGGAGCTTCAAGCCGCCTTGGCAGACAGCGATTTTCAGGTTGCGCTCATCCCCGTTGAGGGGATGACCTGCGCGGCGTGTGCTGCCCGCGTCAAGAGAACACTAGAGGATATCGAAGGCGTCGTGAGCGCTGAGGTTGGTCTTGCCGAGCGTAACGTCAAAGTGCGATACGTCGATAAAAAACTGTCTTCCGAAAATCTCGTCGCCGCTATCAACGCGCTCGGATATAAGGCGCGAGCGCCCATAGCCGCCAAGCGCCTTACGGAAGAGATCGATGCGAAGGCTTCAAGGCAGGGAGGGGGAGGAAATGACACTTGAAGATTTCCTTCGCAGCTTCGGTTCAAGCCTTCCCGAAGGATCGCTGCTATCCCTCGGAATCGCCCTCATCGCCGGAATCCTCGCGAGTGGGGTCTGTCCCTGCACGCTGCCGGTCGGGCTCGGTATGGCGGGTGTCGTCGGTGCTTCGGAGAGTCAGACCCGCAAGGCGGGATTTCTCATTGCCCTGGCGTTCTTTCTCGGCATTGTCGTGAACCTGACGCTTCTCGGCGCTGTCGCCGACCGACTCGGAACCATTCTCACTGAATCGTTTGGCCGCTATTGGGCGCTGGCAATGGCCGTGCTTTCGTTCGCCGCTGCCATCCTCGCCTTTTGGGGACCCCGGCTGAGCGTGGCTCGCCTTGCTGGGCTACGCAAGCCCGGACTGGCGGGATCCTTCAGTTACGGGTTCATCTTTAGCCTGGGAACTTCGGCCGCACCATTGCTGTTGCTCATGACGGTGGCCGCAACGCAGGCCGATCCGGGATATGGAGCCATCCTCGCATTCGTTTTCGGTCTCGGCCGGGGGCTGCCTTTTCTGATTGTCAGCCTCTTTGCCGGCGGATTGATCCGCCTGACACGGATTGGAGTCTGGCGGCGTGCGATTCAGACGGTGAGCGGCTGCGCGCTGCTTTTCGTGAGTTTTTACTACACCAGGGCGTTCGTTGCTCTGCTTTGAAATGAAAATGGAGAAATATTATGAAAACTGAAAATGTTCAAATGAAAGTCTCGGGGCTCATGTGCTCCTTCTGTACGATGAGTGTCGAGAAGGCGCTCAAGCGCTACCCAGCCGTAAAGAGCGTCATGGTCAACTTGGTTCATGGCATTGTCTTGGTAGAGGCGGATACTTCGAAAATGAGTCGCGCCGAATTGGCCGATGCCGTCGAGAAGCTCGGTTACAGTGTATCGACAACTGAGGTCCAGCAATATGCAAATGATGAAGCGCTCTTCGGCCTGATCAAGCAGCGCGGCATGATCGGGATGGGGCTTTCCGTCCTCGATCTCATCGTCGATCCCCTAAATCTCTTTGACCTTCCAGCGTATCCGCGGGCACTGTTCAGCTTGGCAGTCGCCTCATTCGTTCTCTTCTGGGTCGGCTACCCGATTTTGAGAAAGACGTTGATGGCGCTCGGCCAGCGGGTCATCAACGCCAATGTGCTACTCTCGGCGGGTGCGTGGGGATCGTTTGTAGTCGGCTCTCTCTCGCTCTATGACCCCCGCTGGCCGAATTTCCTGCCGGTGGCTGCGTGGCTCATGTCGCTTCATCTCTTCTTCGCTTACTTCAAGCTCGGCACGCGGAAGAAGGCGTCCGAGGCGGTTAGGAAACTCCTTTCGCTTCAACCCCCACGCGCCAGAGTGCTACGCGGAGATCAAGCGGTGGAGGCGCTGATAAAGGATGTCGCGGTCGGCGAAGTAGTCCTCGTTCGTCCCGGCGAGCGAATTCCGCTGGACGGTGAAGTGCTTGAGGGAACGGCGAGCGTGGACGAGTCGAGCTTCACCGGCGAATCGATCCCGGCTACCAAAGGAGTTGATTCGAAGGTCATTGGTGGAACGCTCAATCTTGATGGTGCACTGCAAGTGAAAGTGACCAAGGTAGGTGAGGACAGTTTCTTGAGCCAGATCGTCAGGCTCATGACCCAGATTGCCGAGCGAAAGCCCTCGATTGAACTGATGGCCGACTGGCTGATGAATTATTATGGTCCCGTTGTCTTCGTCGCCGGCATTTCGGCCTTTGGAGGATGGATGCTAGTTACCGGAGATCCCCTCCAGTCCACGGTGGTGCTGCTCACGACCATCATCATGGGCTACCCGTGCGCTTTGGGGATTACTACGCCAATGCTCGCGGCCATTGCCAGCGGCAAGGGCATCTCAATCGGATTGCTTGTGAAAGCAAGCGAAGTCTTTCACGGGCTTTCGACGGTGGACACCATCGTTTTCGACAAAACTGGAACACTCACTTACGGTCGTCCGACTGTGACCGATGTCGTGGCCTTTGGCCTCGAACGTGGAGAAGTACTTTCACTGGCTGGTTCGGTGGAGGCTCAATCAGAGCATCCTCTTGGTCAGGCTATCGATTTTTATGCGGAACGTGAAGGTGCGAGGAAAGCAACGGTTCAAGGCTTCCGTGCCACTCCCGGCAAGGGCGTGTCTGCGACTCTCGATGAAGTGGAGATTGTCGCTGGAAAGCTTTCGTTTATGGAAGACCGGGAAATCTCGCTGTCAGCCGAGATTCGTGCGCAAGTGGAGGCGCGGAGCGCCGAAGGGAAAACGGTCGTGCTCATCGCCCGTGGCGGTGAGGTGATCGGCGCGATTGCGCTCCAGGATACGCCACGGCGCGGAGCTGAAAGAGTGATCGCCCGGCTGCGTGAACGGGACGTGAAGACGGTGATGCTCACCGGTGATACCAAGCAGGTGGCCCACACCATTGGTAAGATGCTCGGGATCGATCAGGTGCAGGCGGAACTGATGCCCGCGGATAAAGTTTCCGCGATTGAAACGCTCCAGAAAGAGGGGCGACATGTCGCAATGGTCGGCGATGGCATCAACGACGCCCCCGCGCTGGCACAGGCGGATGTTGGCATTGCCATCGGTGCCGGCACGGATGTGGCAATCGAATCGGCCGGTGTCATCCTGATTGGTGACAGGCTAGATGACGTGGTGAGCGCCCTGACCCTCGGGAAGGCGAGCTACCGCACCCTTACCGGGAATGTGATTGTCGCCGTGCTCTTTAACCTCGTGGGCATGGGGCTGGCAGCCTTTGGTCTGATTACACCCCTCCTGGCGATCGCCTTCATGATCCTCAGTATTTTCGCTATTCTGCTGAATACGCTCCGCATTCGTGGCATCGACCTCGGGCGGGAGGAAATGGAAGACGCGGGTCCGCTCGCCGAAGTAGAACTCCTCATTCCGAACATGGTCTGTGAGGGCTGCGCGAGCAAGATCAGCACGGCGCTCACGGCGCTGCCTGGCGTGCGCAAGGTCAGGCTGAAGGTCGCCCAGAAGCATGTCTCGGTGCGTTACGAGCCCGAGAAAGTACAGGAGCATGGCCTCAAGCAGGCAATTGAAAAAGCAGGATTTACTGCGGTGGAGGTATGAGCTGCGGACAGCCGAAAAAAAGTGACTGCTGTGTCTTTTGTAGTTATGGATCTTTTCTCTGTCCTCCAATTCAAGAGGGTAATGGGCAATGCTGCTGAAACACTATATTCAATAGTGTTTCAAATTACCTGATGTTACAGAATACGGTATTCTGTAATAAAAAAACGCCTTCCGCCGCTCTTTTTAATCCTTGAACTGCTATTTTCTAATTGTTATTGTTACATTTCCTATAAAGAAATGTAACAATAACAAGATGCCAACGGAATTTAGAGACATCAAGCCTCTTGCTTGTCGCTTTCACCTTAAA
>JANLIC010000303.1 GCA_024654125.1 Sulfuricaulis sp.
TTCGGCCGTGCCAGCCTCAATCCTTCCACCATTTTTGGCGCCAACTGGTCGGTCTCAAACAGTGATGGATTGGGAAATCCAGGTATCAGCCCTATCACCGGCCTGCTGCGGTTGACCGAGAAGACCAACAACAATGCCAAGGCCGCCACGGTGCCTGGCATCTTCCCTGCCGCCGGTAACTATATCTCGGTGGAATTCAATCATTACGCCTACGACGGTTCGGCCACAGGCGCTGACGGCATCGTGGTAACGCTCTCCGATTATTCCGTCCCCGCCGTGCCCGGTGCCTTCGGCGGTTCATTAGGTTACGCGCAGCGGACAGGCGTTGTTGGTTTCGCCGGCGGTTGGGTTGGCGTGGCGCTTGATGAATATGGCAATTACCAGAGCTCAACCGAGGGTCGGGTCCTGGGAGCGTGCGGCACAGCTGCATGCCGCCCACAATCTGTAGGAGTGCGCGGCCCGGGGAGCGGCGCGAACGGTTATCGCTGGATGGGAGGCACAGCCAGCAATCCGGGCGGCCTGCGTATCGATACCGCCAATCGCACGTCCACCACGCCGGGACCCGGCTACATGTTCCAGGTGATAGTCGACGCCCGGAACTTTGGTTCCGGCGCAGTCGACGTCAGCGTCAACCGCGATGCCACAACCATGAATGGTGCCAACTATGTGTCCCTGTTCGGTCCGTTCAATGCTTACGCGGAAGCCAATAACGCCTTGACCCAGGGCTGGATTACCCAACTGGTGCCGGACTATTGGAAAATTTCTTTTACCGGTGCCACCGGCGGTTCCACCAACGTTCACGAAATCGGCGGCCTGCGCATCTGCGCCCAGACGGTCTACCCGCCCACCGGCGGGACGGCGAGCGGATTTTCCGCCATCGACGAGGCGTACCCGGGAGCGCCCACCGTTCCCGCTTACCCGAATTTCCAGACCGGCAACATCTACATGAAGTTGGCCGGGACGCCGTTCAACCTCTGGGTGGCGGCCCTGACCAGCACCGGGATTTCGACTGGCTATTCCTCCGTCAGCAACAAGTATGTGTCCGTGAAGCTTGTCGATAACAGCGACAACGCCTGCGGCCCCGATTCCGCCCGCACTTGTAATAGCACTTGCACGAACAAGACGGCGGTGGAGGCCGGCGCTACCCAGATTGCTACCTTCCCCTCGGGCGGTACTACGGGAGTTGCCACGCCGTCTCCGACGTTTACCCTCAACTCAGCATGGAAGAACCTGATTGCCGTCATGAAGGAGTGCACGACTTCCGCTTGCAGCGCCTTTACCGCCACCGCGCCGGCGTGCGCGGCGGATTCGTTCTCGGTGCGGCCGGCGAGCATTGCCTCGGTGACCTCCTCCAACGCCACCAATACCGGCGCGACCGGCACGCCTATCTTCAAGGCCGGCGCCGACACCTTTTCCCTGACGGCGACGACTACCGGCATCGTCGGCAGTCCGAGCGGCTATACCGGAATCCTCAAGATCAACGGCAACACGAGCGGCGCGGTGCTGGCGCTGAGCCCGGCCACGAACATCGGCACGATCGCGCCAACCACTTTCCCCGCCGCTACTTCAGGGACACCCTCGTCCACCGCGACGGGCAACAACTTTACCTACAGCGAGGTCGGGGGGTTCTATTTCCGGGGTTACAACCCAGCCACCAACGCTACGGCGTCGCGGGGTATTTACGATGGAGTGGACACGGTGACTGAGTGTGCGGCGCCGGTGACGCTGGCCCAGTGCGATACCCTGAGAGCCGCCACCTGGACGGGTATCGATAGCATCAGCACCGAGGCGGATTGCGTCTCCAACAATTATTCGAACACCAAGGTCGGCGGCAAGTATGGATGCAGCTTTGGCATCGTCGCCGACACCGGGGGCTTCGGCCGCTTCACCCCGGCTTACTTCGACGTTGCCTACATCGATGGCTGCTCCGGGAGCGCCACCTTCAC
>JANLIC010000305.1 GCA_024654125.1 Sulfuricaulis sp.
TGCCAGTCATGACAATGGACCACGTTCGGGCGCCATGTTATTCGGCTCCGTCCCAGCGCGAGTATTGCGCCCACGTGCGCCAGCAGTGCGAAGCGCATGGCATTGTCCGGCCATGACTGACCATCGGGGTCAAGATAGGGGTTGCCGGGCCGGTCGTAGGCCTTGGGGAAATCGGCCAACCAGGTAATCACCGATGATCCGGGTAGTTTGGTTTCCAGAATATTAACTGGCGCATCCAAGCCAGGAATGTTCAGCTTCGCGATGGTCTTGATCTTTCCGGCGCGCGCCACGGCATCACGATAGCCCGGCAGCAGCAGGCGCACGTCCGCGCGCAGGGATTTCAGTGCGGCCGGGAGACTTCCGGTGACGTCACCCAGGCCGCCGGTTTTGACCAGTGGATGAGCCTCGCTCGCGACAAACAGGATTTTCAGCATGCTCGGATGTTCGGAATCGGGAAAATAAGTTCAGGACGGATAGTGTATTTGAATTCATGCTGATGTGGTAAATTCTGAGATCATCGCACTTTGCGATGAAAGCGCTGAAAAGCTGAGACCACGGAGGTGAGACCATGAATCCGGGCCGATCCTCACAACACATCACCAGGCTGACGCGCGACACGCTGGCCTTGATTCTGGCCGGCGGGCGCGGATCGCGCCTGAAACATCTCACGTTGTGGCGCGCCAAACCCTCGGTGCCTTTCGGCGGAAAGTTCCGCATCATCGATTTCCCGCTTTCCAATTGCATGAATTCCGGCATCCGGCGCGTGGGCGTGCTCACGCAGTACAAGGCGCATTCGCTCATCAAACATATCCAGCGCGGCTGGGGATTCCTGCGCGGCGAGCTGAATGAATTCGTGGAACTCCTGCCCGCGCAGCAGCGCATCGAAACTTCGTGGTACACCGGCACCGCGGACGCGGTTTACCAGAACCTCGACATCATCCGCAATCACGACCCGGCCTACGTGCTGGTCCTCGCCGGCGATCATGTCTACAAGATGGATTACGGCACCATGATCCTGCATCACATTGACAGTGGGGCGGACGTGACAGTGGCTTGTGTCGAGGTGCCGGTGGCGCGGGCGCGCGATTTCGGTGTGGTGCAAGTGGATACGAACAGCAAGATCATCGGTTTTCAGGAGAAGCCGGAAAACCCCGAGCCGATTCCAGGCCATCCCGAGATCGCCCTCGCTTCGATGGGAATCTATCTGTTCAACACCAAGTTCCTGTACGAGCAGCTGGTGCGCGACGCCGACACGGCCTATTCGGCGCACGATTTCGGCAAGGACGTCATCCCCTCGCTCATCGGTTCCTATCGCGTCATGGCCTATCTGTTTCGTGACCCGGCCACGGGGCATCAGCCTTACTGGCGCGACGTCGGTACCGTGGATGCCTTCTGGGAGGCGAATATCGAACTGGTCGGCATAACGCCCGAACTCAATCTTTACGACGCCAAGTGGCCGATATGGACGTACCAGGAACAGCTGCCGCCGGCGAAGTTCGTTTTCGATGACGACACCCGTCGCGGGATGGCGGTGGATTCGATGGTTTCCGGCGGTTGCGTCATCTCCGGTTCGCGGGTCCGCCACTCGCTTCTATTTTCGGACGTGAAGGTGCGCTCCTACTGCGAGATCGCCGATTCCGTCGTCTTGCCCGAGGTGATGATCAACCGCCACTGCCGGCTGAAGCGAGCCGTGATCGACAAGGGCTGCCATGTTCCCGAGGGAACGGTAATTGGCGAAAATTTCGAGGAAGACGCGCGGCGATTCTACGTGACTCCCCAAGGTGTGGTGCTGGTGACGCCGGAGATGCTGGGCCAGGAACTGCATCATGCCCGATGACATCCGGTTGAAGGGCGAGGCGGAGATTTGCTCGCCACATATCTGTGGCTCGCCCCTCGCGACACGGTCGCTCGGGACCCGCGTCGCTTCGCTCCTCGGTCCAATTTTGTTTCAGACAAAATTGTCGCGCAGGCACTTAACGTGCCTGCGCGCCGCCGAGCGCCCGGACACGGGTGAGCCGCGAAAGCGACGAACGCCCGGCCAGGGATGGCCGGGCCGGACTTCGTGCGGAGCAGGGAATGCGCAGCACGAAGTCCGGGCTGGGGCTGAAAGAAGCCAGCTTGGCGACGCCAGGGAAGACAGGCATGGCTGAAGTTACTCGTCTGAAGGTCGTATTGTGCTGGCACATGCATCAACCGCAATACCGCGATCTGGTGAGCGGCATCTACCACCTCCCGTGGACCTATCTGCACGCCATCAAGGATTACACCGACATGGCGGCGCATCTCGAGGCCGTCCCCGCCGCGCGCGCCGTGGTCAATTTCGCCCCGCTGTTGCTTGAGCAGATCGAGGATTACGCGAAACAGGTCGAGGGCTTTCTCACCAACAGCCTGGCCATCCGTGACCCGGTGCTGGCGGCCCTGGTCAGTCCCGCGCTGCCGCCGACGGATGAGCAGCGCGCCATATTGATCAAAGCCTGCCTGCGCGCCAACGAATTGCGCATGATTGCCCGCTACCCGGCCTTCCAACGCCTAGCTGACATGGGCTCCTGGATAATGGAACACCCCGGATCCCTGCACTACCTGAGTAACCAGTTTCTCGCCGACTTGCTGGTGTGGTACCACCTCGCCTGGCTTGGCGAAACGGTGCGACGCGGCGACGTGCGCATCCGGCGTTTCCTCGACAAGGAATCCGGTTATTCCTTGCATGAACGGCGCGAGCTGCTCACGGTCATCGGCGAATTGCTCTCAAGTGTCATTCCACGATTCCAGCAACTCGCGGCGCGCGGACAGGTGGAGCTCTCCGTGACACCTTACGCCCATCCGATCTCGCCACTGCTGCTCGATTTTTCCTGCGCGCACGAGGCAACGCCACAAGCCCCGTTGCCATTGTTACCGCGGTATTCCGGGGGCGAAGAGCGGGCACGTTGGCATATCCGCGAAGGGATTGAAACTTTCCGCCGGCATTTCGGTTTTGTCCCGGCCGGGTGCTGGCCGTCGGAAGGCGCCGTGAGTACCGCATCGCTGAAATTATTGGCCGAAGCGGAATTTCACTGGGCGGCGAGCGGCGAGGGCGTGCTGCGCAACAGTCTGCTGCGGGCGCACCACGCGGACCATCACGTCAAGGAGGCCTGGTTGCACCGGCACTACACGGAAGCCGACAGTGGGATGAGCTGTTTTTTCCGCGATGACGGCCTGTCGGATCTCATCGGGTTCACCTACGCCACTTGGCATGCGGACGACGCGGTGAACAACCTCGTGCATCGACTTGAAAACATCGCGCACTGTTGTCAGGCGCATCCAGAACACGTGGTATCAATCATCATGGACGGGGAGAACGCCTGGGAGCACTATCCGGAAAATGCCTATCATTTTCTGAGCGCACTCTATCGCCGCCTGGCGGAACATCCCCGACTCGAACTGACCACGTTCTCCGATTGTCTAAAAACTGTTCCGGCCAAACCTCTGCGCCAGCTTGTCACCGGGTCGTGGGTATACGGCACGTTGGCGACCTGGATCGGTGAGGCGGACAAGAACCGGGGATGGGACATGCTCGGAGACGCCAAACGTGCGTTCGATGCTGCCGTCAGCCGGCTCGATGGCGATTCCCTCGAACTTGCGCGGCGCCAGCTCGGCGTTTGTGAGGGATCGGACTGGTTCTGGTGGTTCGGTGGCGAAAACCCGCCTGCCACGGTGGCCGATTTCGAGCGTCTTTACCGCCAGCACCTGACCAATCTTTATCGGTTGATCGGAGTGGAACCGCCGGAATATCTCGCGCGGGTATTCACGCATGGCGGCGGTGCGCCGGTCCACGGCGGTGCCATGCGTCCCGGGCAGCTCTCCGCCGGATGATTCCCGCTGTCCTCGAACCGCGGCGTGAACGATCCCTGTCTGGCGCACATCATCGACGAAAAGGTTCGCCGTTATAACCAGATCATGTAGCCCGATTCGAATCGGTGTGACAGGGCGGGATGGAACGGGAACAGGCGGACCTTGTAGTACTGCAGTCCCGGGAGCCGCGGGTAAAGATCCAGCTTGAACAGGGTTTCGCCTGAATCGTCGACCGGCTCGGAAGTGAAAATGTGGCTGTCCAGCTTGGTAAACTCGCCGTTCTCCGACTCGTAACCCACCAGGCATTCGACGAGCACATCGTCCGGGTGCAGTCCATTGAGTCGGGCCTTCACCCTCAGGGTCAGCGGCTCACCGGCGCGGATTTCGGAGAGACCGTCGTCGGCGCGCCACATGCTGACTTTCGGCCAGCTCTGATCGAGTCGTTTGCGCCACGCGGCGATTTCCCTGGCCCGGGCGAAGTTGTTCCCCATCATCATCAGGCGCTGCCGTTTGGCGGGCGCATAATAATGGCGCACGTAATCCATGACCATGCGCTGGGCATTAAACCGCGGAATCAGCGATTTCATCGAGTTTTTGGATTTTTTCACCCACTGCTCCGAGTAACCGTGACCGTTGCGCTGGTAATACAGGGGGATGACCTGCTTCTCCAGGATGTCGAGCAGTTCCAGGGCCTCCTCACGGTCGCGGTAGGTTTTGTCATACTGGGGACCGTGCGGCGTGATCGCCCAGCCGTTGTCACCGTTGTAGGCTTCACCCCACCAGCCATCGAGCACGCTCAAATTGATGACGCCGTTGATACCGGCCTTCTCGCCGGAGGTGCCGCTGGCTTCGAGCGGATACTCGGGGTTGTTGAGCCAGACGTCCACGCTGGTGACGAGCTTGCGTGCCAGCGCCAGATCGTATCCTTCCAGCAGAATAATCCTGCCTTCGAATTCCGGACGGCGCGAATATTCGTGGATAACCTCGATCAGCCGTTGTGCCGGCAGGTCATGAGGGTGCGCCTTGCCGGCGAAAATGAAAAGCACGCGGCGTTTCGGGTCGTTCAGGAGTTGTGCGAGTCGTGCCGGGTCGGAGAACAGCAAGGTGGCGCGCTTGTAAGTGGCGAAACGCCGCGCGAAACCCACGGTAAGCACGTCCGCATCCTGCGGGGAGAGGTACTGGATATAGCGCTCAATCAGCGCTTCACTGGTGCCGTTGCGACGATTCTGGAAGATCACGCGGCGCTTCACCTCGGCCAGCATTTCCGCCTTGAGCGATTGGTGCAGGCTCCAGTAACTGTGGTCCGGGATGTCGTCGATGTGCCGCCAGAATTGCTCGTTGAGCAACTCATTGCGCCAGCCGCCGCCGAAGCGCATGTCGAAAAGGTTTGACCACTCGCGCGCGAGGAAGGTCGGCACGTGCACGCCGTTGGTGACGCAGCCGACCGGGTTTTCGTCTGGGGGGATTTGCGGCCAGACGTAAGCCGCCATGCGCGAGGCTACTTCGCCGTGTATTCGGGATACCCCGTTGCGGAAACGCGAGCCATACAGCGCCAGCGACGTCATGTTGAAGCCGCCTTGGCCGCCGGGGCTCGACCCGAGGGAGATCAACTTGTCCATGTCCATCCCCAGCCCCTTGAGTTTGTGGTCGAAATATCTTTCTATCAGCGTGCGGTCGAAAATATCATGGCCGGCCGGCACCGGAGTGTGGGTCGTGAACACGGTGTTGGCCGCGACCAGTTCCAGGGCGCTGTCGAAGTCCAGACCCAGAGCAACAAATTCCCGGCAGCGCTCCAGGATCTGAAAGGCCGCGTGGCCTTCGTTGATGTGCCATACCGTAGGCTTGAGTCCCGCGGCGTCCAGCGCGCGCACGCCGCCGATGCCGAGGACAATTTCCTGCTGAATACGGGTGTTGATGTCGCCGCCGTAAAGCTGGTAGGTGATGCGGCGGTCGGCCTCGTCGTTGTCCGGCAGGTCGCTGTCGAGCAGGTAAAGCGTGATATGACCGGCCTTGGCCCGCCAGACCTTGAGCATAACGCGGCGGCCCGGCAATTCGATGTGCACGTGGATTTCAGCGCCGTTTTTATCCGTCGCCGGCGCCACCGGGAGATCGGAAAAATGCGTGGGGTTGTAGTGCGCCACCTGACTGCCGCGCGCGTCGATGGTCTGGGTGAAATAACCCTGCCGGTAGAGCATGCCGACGGCGACAAAGGGGAGGTTGAGGTCGCTCGCTGCCTTGCAATGGTCTCCGGCGAGGATACCCAGTCCGCCGGAGTAGATCTGGAAACTTTCGTGCAACCCGAACTCGGCGCAGAAATAGGCCACCAGATCTTCTTTCGGGTCGAGGTATTGCAGGATGTCGGCGCGCGCGGTTTCCTGATGATAGGTATCGTATACCGACAGCACGCGGTTGTAGTCCTCCATGAACACCCGGTCTTCCGCGGCTTCATTGATCCGCTTCTGCGCCATGCGCCTCAGAAAAACCTTGGGGTTGTGCCCGCAGGATTCCCACAGTTCGCGATCGAGGCGGAAAAACAGCGCACGGACCTCGCGGTCCCAGCTGTAAAGCAGATCGTTGGCGAGTTCCTTCAGGCGCTTCAGGCGTTCCGGAAGAACCGGTTGGACTTCGAGGGTGTAACGTGTGCCGGGCATGTTTTCTCTGATTTCGTTCTGAAATAATCTCTTGCTACATAGTATAGTATGGCGGCCCGATCGGGGTGATCAGGTTTTTCTCGCGCGCCTTCGCGGCGGTATTCGCTCATCGCTCATGCGTAAATCCGATTTTAATTATTCGCTGCCGCCGGAACAGGTGGCCCAGTATCCGGTTTCACCGCGATCGGCGAGCCGTTTGTTGTACCTCGATGGCGCACGAGGCGAGCACCGCGACCTGCGTTTTACCGAGCTTCCGGGCCTGTTGCAAACAGGCGATCTGCTGGTCTTTAACGACACGCGCGTGATTCCGGCACGTCTGTTGGGGCACAAGGACAGCGGCGGGCACATCGAGGTGTTGATCGAGCGTTTTCACGATGTGCAACATGCGCTGGCGCAAGTGCGGGCGAGCAAGCCGCCGAAACCGGGACAGCGGATACATCTGGAAGGCAATGTCACCGTCGTCGTGCGGCATCGCGCCGGGGAGTTTTATGAGATCGAATTCCCGTCCGAATCGTCTGTCCTGGAGATTCTGGAGCGAATCGGCCATGTGCCGCTACCGCCGTATATCAACCGCACCGATGAATCCGTCGACCGGGAACGCTACCAAACGGTGTACGCGCGTCGACCCGGGGCGGTGGCGGCGCCCACGGCCGGCCTGCATTTCGACGAAACCATGCTCGACCGGTTGAAGGAGATGGGCGTGGAAAGCGCCTTCGTGACGTTGCACGTCGGTGCCGGAACGTTTCAACCGCTGCGGGTGGACGATATTCGCCAACATCGCATGCATGCGGAATATCTCCATATCAAAGCTGAAGTCTGCGATAAAATAAATGCCGCAAAAAAAGACCGACGTCGGGTGGTCGCCGTGGGAACCACGGTGGTCAGGGCGCTGGAGACAGCGGCATTGAAAGCAAGCTTTAACAACAGTCCCCTCTCCTTTGAGGGAGAGGGTAGGGGTGAGGGTGAGAAGGCGGGAACAATTCGGCGTTTCGCCCCTCACCCTGCACTCTCCCCGAAGGGGAGAGGGTTTAATGAGAAATCTTCCGTCCGCGTAATCCCTTTTGAAGGCGAGACGGATATTTTCATTTATCCCGGGCATCAATTTAAAATCGTCGATGCCTTGTTGACCAATTTTCATCTGCCGGAGTCCACCCTGCTCATGCTCGTGTGTGCGTTTGGCGGGAAAGAAAATATGATGCATGCCTACCGCCACGCGATAAAACAGAAATATCGCTTTTACAGCTACGGAGATGCCATGTTTGTCATAAACAACAGTCTAGATACGGCGCATGCGATTTGAACTGTTGGCATCGGACGGTCCGGCGCGGCGCGGGCGCATGGTTTTCGATCGCGGTACGGTCGAAACACCGGCCTTCATGCCGGTCGGCACCTGCGGGACGGTCAAGGGCATGACGCCGGAGGAGCTGCGCGAGACCGGCTCCGATATCCTTCTGGGAAATACCTTTCATCTCATGCTGCGTCCGGGCGTTGACGTCATCAAGGCGCATGGCGGATTACACCGCTTCATGCATTGGGACGGTCCCATCCTCACGGACTCGGGTGGGTTCCAGGTATGGAGCCTGGGACAACTTCGAAGATTGAGTGAGGCGGGAGTTTTGTTCCAATCGCCGGTGGATGGTGCGCGGTTTTTTCTCGGACCGGAAGAATCCATGGCGGTACAGCAGGCGCTCGATGCCGACATCATCATGATCTTCGACGAGTGTACGCATCATCCGGCCACCGAACCGGAGGCGCGCGCCTCCATGGAGCTTTCCTTGCGCTGGGCTGAACGTTCGAAGGTCGCCCATGCCGGCCACCCCGCCGCCCTGTTTGGCATCGTGCAGGGAGGAATGTATGAACAGTTGCGCGATATTTCGCTGACGGGCCTCATGCAGATCGGTTTTGACGGTTATGCCATCGGCGGCCTGTCGGTGGGGGAAGGGAAGAGTGAAATGTTCCGCATTCTCGACCATCTCGCCCCGCAGATGCCGGCGGACAAACCGCGCTATCTCATGGGCGTGGGTACCCCGCCAGACCTCGTCGAGGCCGTGCGCCGCGGCATGGACATGTTCGATTGCGTGCTACCCACGCGTAATGCGCGTAACGGCTGGCTTTTCACCCATGAGGGAGCCGTGAAAATCAAGAACCGCCGTCATGCCCGCGACACCGGGCCGGTGGATCCGCAGTGCGACTGCTATACCTGCCGGTATTACAGCCGCGCTTACCTGCGACATTTACAGCAGGCCAACGAAATCCTCGGCGCCCGGCTCGCCACCATCCATAATCTGCACTATTACCAGCGCTTGATGCGGGATTTGCGCCAGGCCATCGCCGAAAAAAAACTGGATGATTTCATCGAGAAGTTTTATCGTATGCGCCGCCCGGCTGTCTCCCCGGAGGCACCGGACGAACCCAACTGACGTCAAATCAAGGAAACGCAATGAATTTTATAATATCTGAGGCCTGGGCCGAGGCCCCGGCCGCTGCCGCAGGCGCTTCGGCCCAGGGCAGCCCGTACATGACACTGATCATGCTGGGGGTGTTGTTCGCCGCGTTTTATTTCATCCTGATCCGACCGCAAGCCAAGCGCGCCAAAGAACACAAGGCCATGATCGCCGCACTCGCCAAGGGTGACGAGGTGGTGACGGCGGGAGGCGTGCTGGGGCGGGTCTCGAATCTCGGCGAGGCCTATGTCACGGTGGACATCGCTGACGGCGTGGAAGTCAAGGTGCAGCGCCAGGCGGTACAGACGGTGCTGCCTAAGGGCACGATTAAGTCTGTTTAAAATATTTCTTAACGCCGATTAAGTTAAAAATCTTCTAGATTCCAATTGTTTTTACATCTATCTGCGTTCATCTGCGGATAAAAATATTAAATGAATAAATATCCGCTCTGGAAATATCTGCTGATTCTCGTCATCGTCGTGACCGGCTTTGTTTATGCCTTGCCGAACATCTACGGTGAGTATCCCGCCGTCCAAATTTCCCCCACGCGCACCACCAAGGTCGACCAGGCCGTGCTATCGCTGGTCGAGGAAAAGCTCAAGCAGGCGGGAGTCCCTTACACGGGGGCGTCGCTCGATGACCAGGGCGCGCGAAT
>JANLIC010000043.1 GCA_024654125.1 Sulfuricaulis sp.
AATTGGCGTTACAAAATCGGAGTCGATCTGGAGGATTTGATGCTGGACACCCGATGGCGTGAACTTGCTTCGGTTCTGCGCACGCATCGCACGCCGGCAAGGGCCCCGGCGACACAGCGCGCGACGGCATCGATTCCCAACGCCACCTACCGCCTGCAGTTCCACCGCGATTTTACCTTCAACCAGGCTGCGGCGATCATTCCGTATCTGCACCGACTCGGTATCAGTCACTGTTATGCCTCGCCTTATCTCAAGGCGCGCGCGGGAAGTCGTCATGGCTATGACATCGTCGATCATAATTCCCTCAATCCGGAGGTCGGCCGCCCCGAAGATTTTGCTCGTTTCGTGCGGACGCTGCACGAGTACGGTATGGGACTGATACTCGACATCGTCCCGAACCACATGGGGGTCGGCGGCGATGACAATCACTGGTGGATGGACGTGCTCGAAAACGGCCAGTCGTCCGTTTACGCCGATTATTTCGACATCGACTGGCACCCGCCCAAGGAAGACCTGCGCGGCAAGGTGCTGTGTCCGGTGCTTGGCGATCATTACGGCAAATTACTCGAGAGCGGCGAGCTCCGGCTGGTGTTCGAGGCGGAGCAGGGGACGCTGGCCGTGCGCTATTTCAATCACCGCTTCCCCCTCGATCCGCGCACCTATCCGTTGATCCTGCATCACGATCAGGCGCGTCTGGAACGGAAAATGGGCACGGAGCATCCGCTGCTGTCGGATTATGAGAGCCTGGTGACGGCGTTGCGCAACCTACCGGAACGTTCGCAGACGGATGAAGCGCGCGTTAAGGAACGGCGGCGTGACAAGGAGGCACAGAAGCGCCGGCTCGCTCAACTGGTACGCGAGCATCCGGATATTCATCAGTTTGTCGAGGAGAACGTGGCGACTTTCAATGGCGCCGGCACGGACGCCACCCGCTTCGATCCGTTGCATCAATTACTGGAGGCACAGGCGTTTCGGCTTTCCAATTGGCGGGTGGCGAGCGATGAAATCAATTACCGCCGGTTTTTCGATATCAATGACCTGGCCGGCCTGCGCACGGAAAACCCGCAGGTCTTTGAAGCCACGCATCGCCTGATTTTCGACATGATCGGGCGCGGCCAGGTGGACGGCTTGCGCATTGACCATCCCGACGGGTTGTACGATCCCACACAATATTATGACCGGCTGGAACACCGCCTCCTGGAGTTGTCGGGGCATGCCTCCACGGCAAAACCGGCAAATACCTCATCCGTGGCCGGAAAGCCGGAACTCTACGTGGTGGCGGAAAAAATACTTGCCAGCCACGAGCGCTTGCCCGAAAACTGGCGCATACACGGCACCACCGGCTATGACTTCACCAACCTGGTGAACGGGCTGCTCGTCTACGGTCCGGCGGAGCGCGAGATGGACCGCATTTATCGCCGCTTCGCCGGGAACCAGCCGGACTTCGATGACCTGCTTTATGAATGCAAGAAACTCGTCATGCGCACCGCGCTCTCGAGCGAACTGCACGTGCTGGCGAATTATCTCGATCGCATCTCGGAATCCGACCGGCACACACGCGACTTCACGCACACCGCGCAGCGTGCCGCCTTGTTCGAGGTTGTCGCCTGTTTTCCGGTTTACCGGACTTATGTCACGAGCGAGCGCGTCACGGACGAGGACCGGCGTTATGTCGATTGGGCCATCGCGGCGGCGAAGCGCCGCAGCACCGCCGCCGATGTCACGATCTTCGACTTCATCCGGCGCATTTTGTTGCTGGAGAATCTGGAAGGGTGCAGCGAGCAGTACAAGCGCTCGGCAGTGGAATTCGCCATGCGGTTCCAGCAGTTCACCTCGCCGGTCATGGCCAAGGGGATGGAAGACACGCTGTTCTACCGATCCAACCGGCTGACCTCGCTCAACGAGGTCGGCGCGGATTTGCGCCGGTTCGCGGTTTCCCCGGCGGCGTTTCACCACGCCAATCAGGAGCGCCAGCGCCGCTGGCCGAATGCCATGTTGAGCACCTCCACGCACGATACCAAACGCAGCGAGGATGTCCGTGCCCGTCTTAATGTACTTTCCGAGATTCCGCGGGAATGGCGCGAACACCTGGCACGCTGGAGCCGCATCAATCGCAGCAAAAAGCGCCGGCTCACCACCGGCTGGGCGCCGAGTCAAAATGACGAATACCTGTTTTATCAGTCGCTGTTAGGCATGTGGCCGGCGGGTCCGGTCGATGCCGCGTTGCTGGAATCCGTGCGCGAGCGGATCGAGACATACATGCTTAAGGCGATCCGTGAGGCCAAGGTCCACACCAGCTGGATCAACCCGAACCAGGAATACGAGGAAGGTGTTAGCGCGTTTGTGCAGGCACTGCTAAATTCGACCGATCGCAATTTGTTTCTCGACGATTTTCTGCTGCTCGCGCGCCGCGTCGCCCCGCTGGGCTACCTCAACGGACTCAGCCAGACCTTGCTCAAACTCACTTCGCCCGGCGTGCCAGATCTCTACCAGGGAACTGAGTTGTTCGATCTGAGCCTGGTTGACCCAGATAACCGCCGGCCAGTGGACCATTCCGCCCGGCAACGCCTGTTAGACGAGATAACCGCCATGGCCCAGACAGACTTGAGAAAACACCCCGAACGGGTCCACGATTTGCTCAAAACCCTGGAGGACGGCCGCGCTAAGCTTTATCTGATTTGGCGGGTGTTAATGCTGCGTCGTCACCATCCACGCTGGTTCGCCGAGGGGAATTATCTGCCTTTGGGCACCGCGGGCGCCCAATCCGAGCATTTGTGCGCTTTTGCCCGCACCCATAGCGATCAGGCTATGGTCGTGGTCGTTCCTCGTTGGTATTCAAGCCTGGTTTCGGAGAAGTGCCCCATGCCCGTGGGCCAGGCTATCTGGACAGATTCCCGAATAGAGGCTCCACAGGTTGGGCGCGACTATATCAACGTACTCACCGGAGAATCGGTGGAGACGGAAGAGCGGGAAGGGAAATTATTCTTTAACGCCAGTTTACTACTCGAAAATTTTCCAGTTGCCCTGCTGACACCAAAAAATATTTCCAAATAAACAACTAGTTTTATGTTTTCTTTCGAGTCTTGTCTGAGTATTATTTTGCCTTTTACTTGAAGGTTAACGGCAAGCTTATCGGCGCGTAGTGTTTACGGAAGGGGATTCTGTCGTTGCCTTTACTTGCTCGGGAACAAAGCCCTTGGCTTCTTAATATTCGTATAATGTATATTATGTTAAATAATAAATAGTGCTGGGACATTCCAGCGGGACCGAAGATTGATGAGCCCCCTCTCTCATCGATTAACCGCACCAACGCGTCGGTGCCGGAAACCGCCTACTGAGGACCCGCGCGACACCCCACTTCCAGCCAAACCGCCACCGGACCGTATACGCCCCCCACGAGAGGATCCAGACAAAAACGACGCACCGGCGTGAGTGAACCGCCGCCGCGCCAGCGCTGGGTCTGTCCAGGGGGTCTTTATTGGCAATAAAAAGCCCGGCCATCAGGCCGGGCCTCTATTCCGCAACCGCCGGGATGCAATCTGTCGATGACGTGGTGCACCGGCAGTTTTTCCATGCGCCATTCGTTGGTTTTGGCGTCGTCGCCCGAGCCAGTGAACACGTGCTGGTACTTTGCCTGGTGGTACTATGGATAAAAACGATTAATCTCGAACACGTTTTCACATGCTGTTTGTTCCAAACACAACTGGGCCTGATCGGACAAGCTAAGAATAATCACACTAGTAACATCTGGTACTACTGTTAACTGTTATGTCCACAACCAATTAATGAGGGTAAAATTTTGGCAAGGAATGAAGCGCGTGCCCACTTCACCTTGGCGGGCTATCATTTCAATCCCGACCACGTGACACAACATCTGGGTATACAGCCCACCTCGATCGATGCATCCGGTGCCCAGAGTGACTTGAGCAAGCCGGTGCTGAGCTCTTGGGAGTTGTCGACCGAGACGGTTACCGACGATATCGACGTTTACAAGTTGACGGACGGGCTGGTCAAAAAACTCGAGCCGGTGAAGGACAAGATCCTGGAAATCTGTAAAAGCCATAACCTGTCGCCGAGGATCGGCGTGGTCCTGGTACTGTCGGTGGATAAGACTGAAACCGTACCCGATGTCGGTTTCGGTGCCAGAACGATCCGCTTACTGTCTGAAATCGGTGCCTTTATTAAAATCGACTACCGGCTTTCGGAGCGCATTTAAGCGGCGGCCTAGGCGGTAAACGGCGATCGCGCAATAATCTGATTAATTCGTACTGAGCGTTTCCACCAGGGACCGCGCATGATCGCGCTGTGCCTCGCAGTGTTTTATACACAGGGGCTGCAAAGAACCATGAAAGGCCTCAAGAATCACCTCAAATTCATCCGCCGTCTCATCGGCGATTCGCGCATCTTTTCTTAATTCAGCGAGTTTGCCTCGCGCCGTGGCGATATTAACTCTACCCAGAACCACGAGGTGGATGGGCAATTGCTGTTCCACGAATACCAGCAACCCGGTTTCGTAGGATTGTATGGCCGCTTCCATGCGCTCCGCATTCTCTTCGGATTCGGCCAGGTGATGCAGCACCGTGCCGCAATTCATATGCGTCGCTGCCAGTTCCAGCGCATGGTCATCGGCAATGAATACTTTCAGGGAGTTTTTGTAGGCGACCACCGACTTCTGCAGGGTTCGATTCCCTTTCAACAGTAATCCATGGGCATGCAACGTGTTACCCAGCTGATGCATGGTGCGGGCCCATTCCTCCGGCGTTTCGTCCCGGGTCCAAACCAGCAGTGCATTGGTGTAGGCGTCAACGGCCTGCTTCAGTAAATTCGAGTCGCTTTCCTGCCGGCCGACGGCCTGGGCGGACGTACCGAGGTTGCACTGGTTGATGGCCCAGTCGAATGGCGTTTCTTTCTGGCTCAGAACTTCCAGCGCACTTTCAAAGGCTGCCATGGCCTTGCGATACAGGGCCTCGTCCCGCAGCTGTTGCGCCTGGGCCGCCAGAATATTGCCGAGATGGTTCTGTGTCTGCGCCCACTCCAGAGGCGCCTGCTGTCGGTATTCTTCTGTCAGTTCTTGTTCGAATACCTCGCGCGCCGTATCGAGCAGCGTGGCGCGATAAAGATGTTGCTCGAAATTACCCCGTGTGTGGATAAAATTATCGGGTTCGGTTACCTGGGTATCGGGCCTGATGTCTTTAGGATCGGGGTCAACCAGTTTGCCGACAAAGTGTTGCACTGCCCTCTCCAGCTGCTGGTTGTCCGGATAGAACACATAATTATTGGAGTATTTCATTGATATCCGGATCGGCACCGACGGCGCCACCGCAATCGATTTCTGCGTCCGTGGCATCACGCACCGCCAGCACTTCAATGGTGAACTTCACTTCGCGACCGCAAAGCGGGTTGTTTCCATCCACGGTCACGGTCTTTTCATCCACTCGGGTGACAATAAAACTTTTCTTTTCACCCTTTTCGTTTTCCGCCGTAATGGTCATCCCCACTTCCCGGTATTCCTCCGGGACGTTGTCGATATGATCGGTAAACACCTGGGTTTCGTCTCTGGGTCCGTACAACTGATCCACATCAATGGGGATATCAATGGTATCGCCGGCCTTTTTCCCCTTGAGTTGTGTCTGAACCTTTTCTGACAGAACATCATTGGCGCCATGCACATAGCCCAGGGGATATTCCACCGCTCTTAGAATATCGCCGGTTTTCACATCGACGATGCGGTAGTTCAACTCAACATACTTGAAATCTTCTATAGTATCGGACATAACCAATCAAAAAAGTGTTGCGCCAAAGATTTTCAGTTTATCTTTCTCGTAACCCAGCACCAGCCGGCCCAGCCACTCCCCTTCCAGCTTTTTGTTTTTCTGCTTGTACAGCACGGTGACGTAGTCGCCACGACGGATAGTTCCGAGATTGATAATTTCCTCAGACAGGTTCTTGGTTAGTTTGGCCCGGGCAAACTGTTTGCCAATTTCAATTTCGTTGGCGCCCTGCATGAACGCGGATGAAAAATTCCGGGTAAAGGCGCCGTAATTCTCTTCA
>JANLIC010000316.1 GCA_024654125.1 Sulfuricaulis sp.
AAAAACGCGCGCAGCGCGGTGGCTGAGCTAAGGTTTGGGCTCGCCGGCTTGCGATGCATCGCGGATAGGTTGATCTATTACGCTTTCGCTGGCGGCGCGCCACTCGATCGCGCCGAACTTGGTCTCGCCGAAGGAGTATGTGTAGACCAGGCCAAGGGTGGATACGGACTGATTGGTGTCATTGATGTCGGGGTAGTGCGCATTTCGCGTTGACTTGTCGTACTTGAGTGTGACGGCGTGGGGGCCGTGGAGGCGCACGGTGAGCGCCGCATCCCCGCGGAAGATACGCTCCGATCCCCGATCCTCGGTGGAGGCGACGCTGCTGATATAGTATGAGCGCGCCGTCAAGTCCAGATTGACCGCGTCTCCGAACAACATACGCAGTGCCAGCAGTACCTGCGGCGTGGCGCCGTAGTGGTAATCGCGTTCACCGGCGCCGCGGATGGTCCCGGCCGCGCCGTAGCCCAGACCAGCCAGGGCTGTGCCCTGTAGCGCCATTGTTTTCGAGAGCCACTTCTGGCCGGTCGTACCGAGAGAAAGTGCCGTGCTTGAGACGCGAAATATCTGTGGCGATATGTAATCGTAGCTTCCATAGAGGCCCCAAATGCCGCGATAGGTATCGCCCACTTCGTACTCGTTTCCGACGAGGAGACCGCGACTCATGATGTTCTCGAACACATTGGCGGTGGTGGCGGTGAATTGGAAATCGAAGTAGTCGAATGGACGCGTATAGGTGTAACCGGCCTTGCCGGGGAGCCCGTAGGCCATATGAAAGTCTGCGGTCACGGCATCGCGTTTTACAGTTTGCGATTCGGTATTGGTATCAGCCTTGTTCCAGCCGAACCGCACGTAGGTATAGACCGCCGGGTCGTGGCTGTCGAATACAGAGCGGAACCGGTCACCGAAGGCGAGCCGGGTGAAGCCGAGCGACGGGGAGATCACCGCGGCGCCCAGCTCGCGCCAGAACCCGGGCGTTTTGCCTCCACCCTCGAGCAACATGCTCGCCATCCGGAACAGCGGTTCGCCGAGGAAAGTCCCACCGAAGCCGGTGGTAAACAGATCGTTGATGGAGGGCGGACCCGTCTCGCCCACGATTTCCCAGAGCAAGCTGCCGCCGAAGGTATACCCGAGGGATTCCCAGTAGCCGAGACCGGTCGATCGCGCAAACCCGAAGTAGATGGATCCCTGATACGGATGCATGAACTGGTTCACGGCGAACGGGTCGGTGTCGACAACCCACCGG
>JANLIC010000320.1 GCA_024654125.1 Sulfuricaulis sp.
GGCACCCGATGCGCGGCGAGCAGCAGTTTTGCCCGATCGCCTGGGAGCGATGTGAGGGCCGACATTGGGAGGCGCGCAAGTGAGGCTCACCGAAGCCGAGTACGAGGCGCTTATGGCACGCAGGAGCGCCGATCGGGCTCCGGTGGCTACGTCCGTACCGGCGGCACCGGAAAGCGCGCCCACGGGGCCGAAATTCAAGAGCAAGGCCGAAGCGCGCTATGCCCAAATCCTCGAATCGCAGCAACGCGCCGGGCAAATCCGCTCATGGCGCTACGAAGCCATGACGCTCGTACTCGCCGAAGGGGTGCGGTACACGCCCGATTTTCTCGTGGTCGAGAACACCAGCCGCATGACGCTGATCGAGGTCAAGGGCTTCATGCGCGAGGCGGCAAGGGTGCGCCTTCGGGTCGCTGTCGAAATGTACCCCGCCTTCGGGTGGTTCCTGATTTGGGCGAAGCAAGGCGGATTTGAACCGGAGAGGCTGGCATGAGTTGGACGGAATGGTATGGGCCATCGTCGCGAAACGCGCCGCCACGCGCCGACGACGTGCAGGAATCGGGCGACCACTACAAGACGCTCGCCGTACAGCCGTGGGCGGCAATGCAGGCATGGATGCCCGCCGATCAATTCGTCGGGTACCTCCGAGGCTGCGCCTTGAAGTACCTCGCTCGTGCCGGCAGCAAGGGGCCGACGATCGAGGACTACCGCAAGGCCCGCCATGTACTCGACAAGCTCATCGAGACTCTGGAGGCCGCATGACCGACGACCGAATCGCCGCACTCGAGCGCCGAATCGCCGACCTGGAGCAGCGCACCTGGTGGCTGCCGCAGCCGATCCAGCCGCCCGGCTCGGTGCACGGCACGCCGCCGCTCGAATGGCCCACGGTGCCGCCGGTATGACGCACCTCATCGCCTACATCGCCGGGGCGCTGACTGCATTCGTTGCCTGCGCCGTGTGGGCGTACTGCGCAATGGGTCCGCACGACGACGATCGGCAGCGCATTCTCAGACGGCTGG
>JANLIC010000053.1 GCA_024654125.1 Sulfuricaulis sp.
CACGGAGCGGGCCCACGCCTTCATGGCGTATCGGGAACAAGAGGGCGAGGCGCTGTACCGGCATGCCTTGTACGAGGCCTTGCAGGAATATTTTCACGCACGTGACACGGCAATCTGGGGTTGGCCGGTGTGGCCCGAGGCTTACCGTGATCCGCGATCCCCCGATGTAAGGAAATTCGCCGAAGAACATCGAAGCCGCGTCGAGTTCTTTCAATACCTGCAATGGCAGGCCGACAACCAGCTGGCCGCCTGTGGCCGGCGCTCGCTGGAGCTGTGTTTGGGAGTGGGCCTTTACCAGGATCTCGCCGTCAGTGTGGACCGCGCCGGCGCCGAGGTCTGGGCCAACCAGTCGCTGTACGTGGTGCACGCCAATATCGGTGCGCCGCCGGACGAATATAGCCTGAACGGACAAAATTGGGGCCTGCCGCCGTGGAACCCGGACGAACTGCACGAATCCGCTTACGCGCCCTTCATCGCGACCTTGCGCGCGAACATGCGCAACAGTGGGGCGCTGCGTATCGATCATGTTATGGGGCTCATGCGACTGTTCTGGGTGCCGGAAGCGGGCGGACCGGCCGACGGCACTTACGTCCATTATCCCTTCGACGATCTGCTCGGCATCTTGGCACTCGAAAGCCGGCGCAATAACTGCCTCGTGGTGGGTGAGGACCTGGGCACCGTCCCGGACGAGGTGCGCACCAAATTGGCGGCGTTGGGAGTGCTTTCCTACCGCCTGCTGTATTTCGAGAAAGACGAGAAGGGCGATTTCCGGCCGCCGGTGACCTACCCGGCACAGGCGCTGGTGGCGGTCAGCACCCACGACCTGCCGACCTTATCAGGATACTGGCACGGCGAAGATCTCTCCGAGCGGGATGCGCTTGGACATTTTCCCTCCGAGGCCGACCGTGACAAACAGGTGGTCGGACGGGCCACGGACCGGGCACGCCTGCTGCTGGCACTGGATCGCGATAAATTGCTGCCACCCGGTCTCACGGTGCATCCGGTTTCGAGCCCGGAGATGACACCGGAACTGGCGTGCGCCATACACGATTATCTCGCCCACGCACCATCGAAAATCATGCTGGTGCAGATCGAAGATGTGCTGGGGCAGCGACGGCAGGTGAATATGCCCGGGACGTCCGACGAACGTCCCAATTGGCGTTACAAAATCGGAGTCGATCTGGAGGATTTGATGCTGGACACCCGATGGCGTGAACTTGCTTCGGTTCTGCGCACGCATCGCACGCCGGCA
>JANLIC010000001.1 GCA_024654125.1 Sulfuricaulis sp.
TACAGGGACAGTATATGCTGTAAACAACCTAGTTTATGCCCCTGAAGGCATAAATGGGGGAGCAACTCTTATTTGTGTCACGGCACATACAGCAGGAGCAACCCTCGATGGGGATGCAGCCAAGTGGGCTGTGTTTGCTCAACGAGGTGCAACTGGGGCAGGTGCAGGAGATGTGACTGGGCCTGCCTCCTCTACTCCAAACAGCCTAGCTAGGTTTAGTGATACGACTGGAAAGCTTCTTAAAGATGGTGCTGTCATTGGCACAGATGTACAGGCATACAGTGCAAACCTAGCTGCCCTTTCTCTCTTATCTACTGGAACCTCGTTAGGAAATATCCCGCTGGTCGGCACCGAATCCGCGACCGAAACCTTGGCCGGGCTGGTTGAGCTTGCCACGCAGGCGGAGGCCGAAGCAGGAGCAGATGATACGGTGGTGATGACGCCGCTGAAGACGGCGCAGGCGATTGCTGCCCTTAGCTTTGGCACCACTGGGCAGATGGCATATTTTGCGATGAACACCGCGCCCACCGGCTGGCTCAAGGCCAACGGCGCGGCAGTGTCTCGCACCACCTACGCGGCGCTGTTCGCGGCCATCGGCACTACGTTTGGGGCGGGCGACGGCACGACGACGTTTAACTTGCCGGACCAACGCGGCGAGATCATCCGCGGCTGGGACGATGGGCGCGGCGTGGATTCGGGGAGGGTGTTCGGTAGTTGGCAGGCGGACGAGTTTCGTAGCCACTCCCATGCAGAGAGTGGCTACATCGGATTGGTAGCGTACGAGGCCATAGCGAGTTCGGGGGCGGATGTACGTATTGGGACTAGGCAAACCGGAGCGACAGGCGGAGCGGAAACCCGCATGCGCAACGTCGCCCATCTGGCCTGCATCAAATATTAAGGACTCACATGGACGTTTATCAAACTGACAACGAAGGCTATTTTGTTGGTATTACTACTGACGACCCAGATCCACTCACGCCTGGCAACCGGCTGATCCCGCGCGGCTGCGTGGGCACGGCGCCTCCGGCGCTGGGGGCAAACGAAACGGCGCACTGGGCGGGCGGGGCCTGGACCAAGCGGCCGGACCATCGCGGACGGGTGTACTGGCTGGCAGACGGCAGCCAGTACGAGATCACCGCGCGCGGGGTGGAGCTGCCGGAAGGGGCGCTGGACGAAGCGCCGCCCTCGCCACCGCCCAGCCCTGAGCAGATCATCGCGGCCCTCACCACAGAAGTGCAGAAGCACCTCGACATCACCGCCCGCACCCGCAACTACGACGGCATCCTATCGCTGTGCTCCTACGCGGCCAGCACTCATCCGAAGTTCCGCTTCGAGGGGTTGGCCGGAGTGGCATGGCGCGATGCGGTGTGGGCGGCATGTTACGCGATCCTGGCAGATGTGCAGGCAGGGAAGCGCGCGGTGCCAACCGAGGCAGAGCTGCTGGCCGGACTGCCGGTGATGGTGTGGCCGGCATGACGTTATGGGCGGACTACAAATTGCGCTCGATCCCTCCCCACCGATTTGACCAAGCCGTTCCGTAGAGTAATAGAATGTAGAAAATTGTTTATGACTTCGCAACAAAAACTACCTCTCCTGAAGGATAGAGAAGCTGCTGC
>JANLIC010000046.1 GCA_024654125.1 Sulfuricaulis sp.
GACCGTTCGCAGTAACAGCAATAAATCTAGCGGGTTGAAGTCCCGTCCGGGGAGTTGTCCGTGCGCCCCGGTAGCATGAGGAAGCGGCGTCGCGGTAACGCGGGGTCGTAAGTTTCCAAACAGCAAGGTAGCAGGCCGAAACGCAAGTGAACCTACACGTAGCCTCGTAAACGAATTGGAGGAGCCGACCCTGTGGTCAGAAGGGGAAGGCCGCTGGATGGGTGCTGGAATAACGGAAGTGGCATCCATCGACTTCCGGGGTAGCAGGGTCGGCATGTTCTCGAAGATTTATTGCCCAGTGCTGGAGATCCGGTGCGGTGGTGGGGAGGCCATCGACTGCGGCGTATAAGGAAACGAAAACGCCGCAGGCCGCACCGGGAGTCGGAGGGGTTCATAGTACCGTTCGAGTTCGAGGGACAACATAACCCCGGACGAGGGAAGGAACCCTGCTTTGTTCGTGCAACCGAAGAGTGGAGGAGAAGGGGATTGCCGTGTCGCTAACAACCCCTGATGTAATCAGGACACTACAGAGGAAGCTCTACACCAAGGCCAAGCAAGAACCGGCCTATCGCTTCTATGCGCTATATGACAAGGTGTGGCGGGCAGACATCCTCATGTTTGCCTACCGCCTCGTCCGCGCCAACAAAGGGAGTCCCGGCGTCGATGGGACAAACTTCGAGGACATAGAGCAGAAGATAGGGATAGAAAAGTTTTTGTCGGAACTCGCTCAAGACCTGAAAGACAAGACCTATCACCCAAGTCCGGTGCGGCGCGTCATGATCCCCAAGGCGGATGGCAGCATGCGTCCGCTGGGGATACCGACGATCCGCGACCGGGTAGCCCAGATGGCGGTCAAGCTCGTCATCGAGCCGATATTTGAAGCGGATTTCTGCCCGAATTCCTATGGATTCAGGCCAAAGAAATCCGCCCATGATGCGGTCGATGAAATAGCCGATGCCCTGCATCAGGGATACACCCAAGTCATTGATGCCGACCTGTCGAAGTACTTTGACAGCATCCCTCACGCCAAACTGCTGGCCGTCGTAGCCGAGCGCGTAGTTGACAGTGCGATCCTGCACGTAATCAAGCTATGGCTCAAAGCGCCGGTCATCGGCGAGGATGGGGACGGCACCAGGAAGAATGTGGGCGGCGGCAAAGCCAACAGCCGTGGCACGCCGCAAGGCGGCGTCATCTCACCGCTGTTGTCGAACTGCTACCTGCACCTGCTTGACCG
>JANLIC010000082.1 GCA_024654125.1 Sulfuricaulis sp.
TCGGCGGCCCGCCCGGTCCGATGTAGTACGGGATATACCACTTCGCCGCGGCCGGCGGGCACTCAATATCCCCGAGCGGGATCGGCTCCAGCCCCGTCAGCGTCCCGGACCAGCCGGCGACTTTTGAGTTGTAATCGCACACGCGGATCACGACCGCCCGCAGCAGCCGGTCATGCGCGCCGACGACGATGCCCATGTCGGACGTGAGCACGGCGAGCTTGGCTTTCAGCGCCGCAATTTCCGCCGTGTTGGCGTTCATCTTCGTCGTCTGCTCGCCGACGTAGCCGCCGAGCTCCTGCCATGAGTTGATTTGGCGCTGCGCTGAGGCCGGCATGGCAACCAGCACGAGCAACGCGACGATGAGCGTCTTCACGCCGTGATCTCCGGGACCGTGATGCCCTGCGGCAGCGGCAGGTTGCCGATGCTCGCCGCCGCCTCGACAGCGGTCACCCTGGCGGCCTGTGCGTCGAGCGAGGTTTGCAGGGCGGCCATCTGCTCGGCGTGCCCCGTGACGACTCCGGTCAGCGTCGCCAGCGCGGCTACTGCGCCATCGATCCGCTCGACAGCGGTCGCAACCTGTGCCTTGAGGTCGGCAAACGCCTGCGCCTCGATGTCCGTCATCCCGAGAATCGTCGTGCTCATGTCGTCCATCCTTTGCGCGAGTGCCGCGATTTGCGTCGTGAAATGCGCCGTCCAAGCGGCGAGGTATTCGGCGAGGGTCATGTGAGGCTCCTACAGAGGATCGGGCGCACATGCGACCATGCACGGCGCGAGATGCGAACAGGGTCCGGCACGCCAACGATGCGCGCCGCACGAGGGGTCGTGCTCTGGCAGCGCGCGCCGGTGTCGATGCGCTCGATCGCCGACGCCCGCGCCAGCGCCTTGCGATGTAGCCGCAGCCATACGCCGGGGCGGGCCTCTTCGATTTCCGTCAGCGAGTCGCACAGCAGGCCCTGCATGCCGGCGGCGGTCCAGACTTCGACGTACTTGTCGTTAGCCCGCAAGAGCGTCACGTCGGCCACCCGAACCGGCCGAATGCCTCGCGCAACGAAGATGCGGAACACGTCGCCCGGCAATGGTTGCCCGCAGTGATCGCAGCAGGTAGGCGTCTGCGCGATGCCGTCGATGTACCGCACTACCCCGGTCATTTGGTCGCGCTCTTGCTCTTTTCGACCGTGCGCAGCGTGCCGAGCCCGAGCATTCCGCCGAGGACGTACAGCAATACTTCGCTGTCGATCGACGGCGGCGCGGGCCAGCCCTTCGCCACGCCGATCCACGCGAAGATCGGCTGTCCGATCGCCGCCCAGGCGAAGCCCATGCCGCAGCACCAGCCCACGAATGGCCTCCAGCCGGCGACGAACATGTGCGGACTCGTCGCCTCGCGCGCATTCACTTCCAGTTGCGCGAGCACCTTCTGCATCTCCTGCGTCTGCATCAGGATCAGCAGTTCCGCTTCCTTGCGGGCGCGTTCTTCCGCGTCGGGAAACAGGCGGTCGATGATCGACTTGCCGATTTCGAGCACGGGACCGAGTAGCAGTGGGTTCATGTCATGTTCCAGGTGTGAACTGCCACGCTCCCGAGCGCATTTGCTCGGAGAGCCGCTTTGCCCGTGCCGGCGTCTGACTCGCCCACAGGCTTTGGAGCATTCCATCGGCGGCGCGTTCGTAGTCGCCGACCTTCACGCAGAGCAGCGTGTTCTTGAAGCCGAGCAGGCCGTCGACGCCAAGCTGAAAACTCATGTTCAGCAGGACGCCCTGCCGTACCGGGTCCAGATCGGCGAACCACGGAATGCGCTTGGTCAACTCGGACACGCGA
>JANLIC010000070.1 GCA_024654125.1 Sulfuricaulis sp.
TCGAGCAACGCCGTGGCATCGACATCGGCGAGATGAACGCGCAGCGCGTCGAGGTCATCCACGCGCGGCACTCGGCAACGATCACGCTCAATGTCGAGACCGGCATCGTCGTCGTGTTCTCCGATGCCCATTACTGGCCGGGGCTCGTAACGACAGCGCACCGGGCGCTTCTCAAGGTCATTGACGGGCTCAAGCCCCGCGCCGTCATCTGCAATGGTGACGCCTTCGACGGTGCTGCCATCAGTCGATTCCCGCGCATCGGGTGGGACAAGAAACCGAGCGTCAAAGACGAGCTACGCACCGTCACCGAGCGGCTGGAGGAAATCCGGCAGGCAGCAGGCAGGGCGCATCTGACATGGCCGCTCGGCAATCACGATGCGCGCTTCGAGACTCGGTTGGCGCAAGGCGCACCGGAGTTCGAGGGCGTGAGCGGCTTTCACCTGAAAGACCATTTCCCAGAGTGGGGGCCGTGTTGGGCAACGCGGATCAATCAAGACGTTGTTGTGAAACACAGAATGCGGTCCGGAATTCATGCGACCCATAACAATACGATCAATTCCGGCGTCTCGATTGTCACGGGCCACCTGCACCAGTTGAAGGTAACGCCGTTCTCGGACTACCGGGGCCGGCGCTTCGGCGTGGACACCGGAACCCTTGCCGATCCTGGCGGGCCGCAGTTCATCGACTACACCGAGGCCGGCCCGGTGAATTGGGCATCGGGCTTCGCGGTGCTGACGTTCCACAAGGGCGTGCTACTGCCGCCCGAACTGGTCGAAAAGATGGACGAGGACAACATCGTGTTTCGCGGGACGGTGATTCCGGTATGACGATCGACCAAGCACTCGTCGATCAATTGACCCGCCAGTTGCGCGGCGACGAGGGCGTGAAGTCCTGCGCCTACCGCGACTCGCTCGGCTATCTGACGATCGGAGTCGGCCGCCTGATCGACGTACGCAAACCCGGCGCCGGGCTGCGCCCGCATGAAATCGACTACCTGCTCAGCAACGACATTGCCGATCGCGTGTCCGAGTTGACC
>JANLIC010000144.1 GCA_024654125.1 Sulfuricaulis sp.
AGGAAATTTGCCGGACAGCGAAGTTCCGCACCGAGCGACTGGGCCGATTGCATCACCGCCTGGGTCAGCCGCGCATCGTCGGTCTGGGCGTCTTCATACCGGAACACCGCCCGCAGGCCATGCGTGGCGATCCCATCGAGGTCCTGCCAGCGTGAGCGTGTCACGGATTCAAAGCGCGTCTCGGGGGATAGCCCGCCCAGCAGCGCATATAGCGACAACCCGGCTCGGATCTTCCACGGCGAACGGCGGGTGGCGGTATAGACTGGAATGTAGAACGGCACGCGCTGCACCAAGGCGGGGGCGATATGCAGCAGGATTTCGCGTTCACGCAGTGATTCCCGCACGAGGCCAAAATGCGCACTCTCGAGATAGCGCAAGCCCCCGTGGATCAGCTTGCTGGACCGGCTGGAGGTGCCGCTACCGAGATTGTTTTGTTCCATGAGCAGGACTGAATATCCCGCCGCCGCCGCAGCCTGGGCCACGCCAACCCCGTGGATGCCGCCGCCAATGACGGCGACATCGTAATCCGGTCCGGCCATCAGGAAGATTCCGCGAGGCGGGCCATTTCCTGGATCATCTCGCCGACGGCAAAGGTCTCGACAAACGCGGCCCCGCGTGCCGCCAGCGTCAAGGCCAATGGCGCGTCCGTCACTTCGAACACGGCAAGTTGCGCGCCGTCGATTTTAAGATCTCCCTCTCCGGGAAGACCTTCCACGTCACAGAAAATATACTCCGGTCGCATGTCCGCCACGAGTTTCTGCTTATGTTCTTCCCAGTGATCCATCACGGCGCCGATTCTCGGCCAGCCTCGGGTGCGCGCGGTCCGGAGCGCCTCGAGCGAATAGGAAATCAATACACACTGATCGAGCACCGGTTTGAGCGAGCGCCGCGCCAAGGTCAGCAGGGTATCGATACCGAAGCGCTCAAGGCTCGCGCGCTTGAGTTCGATAAAGGCGGTCACCTGCGGCTGGCGCACCAGCAAATGACCCAGCTCGGCCAGGCGGGTGATGTGCACGTTCTTGAACCGGTCGCCGAATCGCTCGCGCTCGGCGACCGGCAGTCTCCAGAGTTCCTCATAGAGGTGATCGTGAACAGTGCCGCCGACACCGCACAGGCGTTTCAGGTTGCGGTCGTGGAACAGTACCGGCACCCGGTCACGGGAAACCTGCATATCAACTTCGAGGAAACGTGCCCCGGCGGCGATGGCGGCCTCGAGTCCGATCAGGGTGTTTTCCGGGTAATGCCGGGGGTAGCCACGGTGCGCGATCAATTGCGGGATAACCATAAATGCAACTGTAGCATCCGGAGATGACCGGGTGCCGCTTGAACAAGCGCGGTCGGCAGCCACCGAAGGAATCTGAGGCTGGGATGTAAGGTTATTCCCTGTGCCGGAAACGGAATGGTCTGCGTTACAGAGAGATAAATGTAAATAGACAGGGAAGTTCCCTCTGACGTCCGGGTCGGCGTGAGCCGGCACTTTATTACACAGATACTCTGCTTACCGTATTGACTGATTTAGAATATCGAGCCTGACAAGTCACGGAAGAAAGCGGTGACACAATCCCCGGTCGCACATGGCACAAAAATTCGTCTAGGCATCAGCAGTTGTCTGCTGGGACAAAAGGTGCGTTTTGACGGCAATCACAAACTCGATAGTTTCTTGACGGGCACGCTCGGGGAGTACTTCGAATGGGTGCCCGTTTGTCCCGAGGTCGCCATCGGTCTGGGCGTCCCGCGCCCGCCGATCCGGCTGGTGGGGTCCCCTGCAGCGCCGCGCGCCGTCGGCGTGAAAGACGGCTCCCTCGACGTAACGGACAAGCTCGCGACTTACGGGAAACAGCAGGCACGCAAGCTTGGTGACCTGAGCGGGTATGTGTTCAAAAGCCGCTCGCCGAGTTGCGGCATTGAACGTGTCAAGGTCTATCAGCATTCCGGAGCGCCGGCGAAAAGCGGGCGGGGAATTTACGCGGATGCATTTCTCTGCGGCCAGCCATGGCTCCCGGCCGAGGAGGAGGGCAGGCTCAGCATTCCGCGACTGCGGGAAAATTTTATCGAGCGTGTGTTCGTGTACCGGCGCTGGCAGGAACTCATGACGCGCGGGCTGACCGCTTCCCGGCTGGTGGAATTTCACACCCACCACAAGCTCGCCCTCATGGCGCATGACGTCGAAGCGTATCGCGCCCTCGGCCGGTGGGTGGCGCAGGCGGGCCGGCGGAATCTCAGGAAGACCGGGCAAGAATATCTCGCGCGACTGATGCAGGCTTTCCAGCGGCTGGCCACGCCGGCGCGGCATGCCAATGTGCTGATGCATTTATTGGGATATCTGAAAAAACAGATAGATGCCGAAGACAAGGCCGAGCTGCTTGGAATGATTCATGCCTATCGCCGCGGTGAGGCGCCGTTCGCAACGCCGCTGACCCTGCTCAAGCATCATTTCCGGCGTCATCCGAACCCGTACGTGTCCGGCCAGACTTACCTTAATCCCGATCCGCGCGAATTGTTGTTGCGCGGCGGTCTCTGAGGAGCGCGCCCGTGTACCCGGAAGATCTGCGACGCGGCGCGCTCATGATGATCGCCTCGGGGCTGCTGTTTTCCACCATGGGGGCGCTGGTGAAATACCTCTCGACCGAGCTGCCGAATGAAATGGTGGTGTTCTTCCGCAGCGTGATGGGTTTGCTCGCGCTGCTGCCGTGGGTGCTGCATCGCGGATTGGACCAACTGAAAACCAAACAGCTGCGCGGGCATCTTGGACGCGGGTTGGCCGGTGTCTCCGCGATGTACTGTTACTTCTACGCCATTGCGCACCTGCCACTGGCCGAGGCGGTGTTGCTGAATTACTCCACACCTTTGTTCATACCCTTCATTGCGGCCTTGTGGCTGGGCGAGCAGGTATCCGCGCGGCTGTGGGCGGCTATCGGGATCGGATTTGTCGGCATCGTGCTGATACTGAAGCCGGGGCTGGCCCTGTTCACGCCGGTGTCCCTGATCGGCTTGGCCTCGGGGCTGTTCGCCGCGCTGGCCATGGTCAGCATCCGGCGGTTATCGAAGACGGAACCGACGCTGCGCATTGTTTTCTATTTCAGTCTCGTGTGCACGGCCGTGTCCGCGGTGCCATTGTTCTGGTGCTGGCAAACACCCGATCCCGGTCTGTGGGTGTTACTCATTGGAATGGGCGCACTGGCCAGCCTGGCGCAACTGTTGCTGACACGTGCCTATGCCCATGCACCGGCCGCCCAGGTCGGGCCGTTCACCTATTCCACGGTGGTGTTTGCCGCCGGCATTGGCTGGATTTTCTGGAGTGAAATACAGGATATTTTGTCCTTTGGCGGCACCGTCCTGGTCTGCCTGGCCGGCGTGTTGACCATCCGCTTCGCCGGGCAGCGGATGCTTGCCGAAGCGAAACTGGTGGACAAATGACGTTCACCAGGGTGGCCACCGGCCATTCTTCCGGCCTGAATGCCCGTCAGGCGCCCGCCCCCGCTGCCTGGAGCCGTCAAGCGTAAAGATCGAAATATTTTTCACGAGTTTACCTTGTCAAGCCCCCCACCTTGTCCCAAAATAAATGGATAAATCGCACCCGCGGGTCGCGCCGCCCCTTTAACAACCGAGGAAAACGGAGATAACCATGGACAGCCTAGACCGAGCGATTGATTTGATATCGCGGTGGAAGGACAACCGCAAAAATGAGCGTGCCGAGGTGCTCGAGCGCCTCGAAGGCGTCGTCACGGATTGCCAGGCTGCCGTCAAGGTATGGCAGACGTATCACGATAATCCCGGGAAGCCGGGGGGCCGTTGGTCGCTGGTGAGCTGGGTGGGTCCCGAGCGCGCCAAGCAGCTGCATGAAATCAACCTGCGCGCGAAAATGAGCGTCGAGGAGGTGTGTCGGCTGGCCGGTCCGGCGGCGGGGCGTTTCGTCGTGCTGGACGATGAAGTCACGGAAATGGCGTATCGCATGCTCAAGCCCGATGAAACCGGTATTGAAGCCGCCGAAACCGCGATTGAGAATTCGCAGGCGCGCATTGGTTATTTACGCGCGCTGATCGAGCGCGTGCGCAGCGCTAAAGCCCCGGCGGCTTCGGCCGGTAAGGGCGGCGTGAAAAAAACCAACAGGAAAACGATTGCCAAAACCAAAAAGAAACAAGCGGCGCCCAAGAAGAAATAGTGACTAATAAAAGTGATTGGCCAAGTGGCATCAGCGGCTGGCCAGTAACGCACATAAAAACATCCACAAAAACAAAGCGCCCTTTTGGGGCGCTTTGAAGTGACTCAAAAACTAAACGCTGTTACTTGGTCGGGCCGGTAGGAGCAGCCGGCTTGGTAGGAGCAGCTGGGGCAGTGGGGGCAGCGGGGGCCGCCTTCGGCTCTGCAGAGGAAGACTTCTTCTTCAAAGGTTTCTTTTCAGGGCATGTAACTTCCTTGCCACCAACCATAACGACGTCGCCGGCTTTCTTGTTTTTGCAGGCCTTGGTTACTGCCGCGGTCTCTTTCTTGGTGGCCGCCGGGCCCTCATGTTTCATCGCGCTGGCGACATGCACCAGGCCGAACATCAGGGTGAAGGCGAGGGCAAACAGGGTGATCAGTGATTTTTTCATTCCAAAGGCTCCTTGAAGTAATTATTGAAGTGTCTGATGGTCGGATGCAGGCATCTTCGCCATCATTGTGGAACACTAGAGCAATCGCTGTGCCATGCTCTAAATCAACTTAAAACAATAAATATCAATAAGTTATATATTTGTAACGCCCTGCGATAAGCTGATATTTTGTAGCAGGCTTCAAAATTTGTAGGACACGCGATTCAGAACAGAAATGCCACTCCGTTTTTTCAAACTCAGTCGCCTCCAGCGCAAAGTGTTGCTGGTGATATCCGTAATCGTGATTGTGCCGATGCTGGTGGCCGGCTGGCTGGCTTCTGAATGGGTGTCGATCAGTTTTGAAAAGCGACTGGAGCAGTGGATCATCGATGCCGCGCGCGCCAACCAGAACTGGCTCCAGGCCTATCAGAATGACGCGGTCATCCTGGGTCGGGTGCTGGCGGATGATCCGGCCTATTTGAACCAAGTCGAGCGTTCGCCGGAAGAGGCGATGCCGCCGGCGATACAACGCATCTCGCAGGAACTGGGTATCAACCTGATCCAAATCTACACCCCGGACAGGAAGCTGGTGTACAGCTCGTTACCGGTACAAGTGAATGCGCTGTGGGAACGTGGGCAGACAGCTGCCGTGCTCAAGGTCGTGACCCGGCAGCAGACCATGTTGGCCGCGGTGGGAATCACAGTCATCCCGCGTCGCGGCGAACCGCGGTACTACCTGGTACTGGGCAGCCTGCTCGGGCAGGACTTCACGGATGAACTGGCGCAGCTCACCGGCCTGAAGGCGCGGCTTTATTACCGCGAGGGGAAAAATTACTACGATCTCTTCTCCTCACCCGGCGAGATCGTTACGTTGAAACATCTCCCGGCGGCAGCGCTCTCCCGGTTGGAGAAAAACAAAAAACCCTATTACAGCCTGGAGGCGGAGAACGGCCAATTCCGCGGACTGTACACGCCGATCGTGGATCCCACGGGACGAGTCGAGGCGATCATGTTCAGCGGGCTGGAACGTCGTGGAGTACAGGAAGTGCTCACCAACCGGATCGCGCTGTTCCTGTGGATTTCGCTGTTGGGCGTGATCATCGGTGGCCTGGCCGGCCTGCTGCTTTCGCGCCTGGTGGTGCGCCCGTTGGAATATTTGCGCAACGGTGTTATGCAGCTCGCCGGCCAGAACTTCAAGGCCAACGTGCCGATCACCTCGGACGACGAATTGGGTGACCTGGCCAAGGCATTCAATGCCATGGCCACGAGTCTGCGCGAGGCGCGTGACGAACAGGCCCAGCGGTTTCAAAAGGACAAGCTCACCGCCATGGGCGAACTGTCGGTTGCCCTGGCGCATGAAATTCGAAATCCCATTGGCATCATTAACACTTCGGCGGCGTTGCTCGACAAGCCGGGTTATGCCCCGGAGAAGAAAGCCGAGCTGACACGCATGATCCGCGAGGAAAGCCTGCGCGTAGCCAACTTGGTGCAAGACTTCCTGCAGATGTCGCGACACCGCCAGCCGAGCTTCGCCGTCATCGATCCCGCTCAGCCGTTGGAGTGCGCCCTCGAATTGGCTCTGGCGGGTGCCGCGTCAGTAAAGGCGCACAGGGATTTCCAGCACCGGGATGCGAAAATCAAGGCTGACGCCGGTCTGCTGCAACAAGCCTGGGGGAATATTTTTACCAATGCGTTGCAGGCCATAAGTGACAGGGAAGGGGAATTCTGGTTGCGCTCCGGCGTGGACGATGGGCGCGTATTCCTGTCGATCGAGGATAATGGGCCGGGCGTGCCGGCCGAAATCATGCCACGACTGTTCGAACCGTTCTTCACCACCAAGGAACAGGGAACCGGCCTCGGCCTCGCTCTAGCTTACACCCTGGTGGAGGCGAACGGCGGGCGCCTCGAGGCGTTGCCTCCGCAGCGCCACGGCGCCCGGTTCGTCATGTGGTTTCCTGTAGTGGAGGTAGCGGCATGAGCCGCGGAGCAGTGCCTGCCGCGAAGCGGGAGGTGCGGCGCGACCGCGCCCGACTCGCCACGGCCCTCTCCACCGGCTTCGCCGGTGGAGCCTGTTCCCTGCTCGCGGGCGTATCCCGCTGCGGGGTCCCGCGGGCAACGCTCCGCGGCGCCCGAATTGCCGCAGGTTGCCGACAACGGGCGCCTAAGTATGGTGAGGAATTAATGGAGGCAGCGTTATGAAACGAACTGTGCTGGTAGTGGACGACGAACAGAACCTACAGAGGGTGATGCGCATGGTGCTGGAAAACGCCGGTCACGAGGTACTGGTTGCCAACAGCGGCGAAAGCGCACTCACGCACGTGCAGAACCCGAACCTCGATGTCATCCTCACCGACCTGCGGATGCCCGGCATGGGCGGAGAAGAATTTGTCGTCCGTAGCCGCAAGGAGCGCCCGGACGTACCGGTGATCATCGTCACGGCACACGGGACGATCCGCTCCGCGGTCAAGAGCATTCACGACGGCGCGGCCGATTATCTCACCAAGCCGTTCGAGCCGGAACAGCTCGAGATTGCCGTGCACAACGCCATCAAGCTACGCGATATCCTGCGTGAGAACGCCCGGCTCAAGGCCGAGGTCAGCGAGTCGCGCGGCAGCCGTCGACTGGCCGGCGAAAGCCGGGTCGCACAGCAGTTGCTCGAGGAAATCCGGCGCGTGGCGCCGTACAAGACCGGCGTGTTGATCACCGGTGAATCCGGTACCGGCAAGGAATTGGTGGCGCGCACCATCCACGAACTCTCGCCGCGACGGGAACACCCGTGGGTTGCCCTCAACTGTTCCGCGATTCCGCGGGACCTCCTGGAGTCCGAGCTGTTCGGCTACGTCAAGGGTGCGTTCACCGGCGCGACGCACAACCGCGCCGGCCGGCTGGAACAGGCGCAGGGTGGGACCCTGTTTCTGGACGAGATCGCCGACCTCGATGCATCGCTGCAGTCGAAGATCCTGCGTGTGTTGCAGGAGCGCGAATTCTCGCCGGTGGGTTCGAACCAGGTCCGGGCCATGGACGTGCGCTTCATCGCCGCGACCAACCGCGACCTGAAGGCGCTGGTGCAAGAAAGCAAATTCCGCGAGGATCTACTCTACCGTCTGGACGTTTACAGCATTGTCGTGCCGCCGCTGCGCAGCCGCCGCGAGGACATCCCACTGCTGGCCCAAACTTTCCTGCACGAACTGGCGGTCGAGATGGACAAGAAGGTGATGGCTTTTACGCCGGCGGCGCTGGAACGGCTTAAACGTTATCACTGGCCCGGCAACATTCGAGAGTTGCGCAACACCGTCGAACGTTCGCTGCTGACATGCCAAAGCAATAACATCGACATCCAGGATTTGCCGGGGGCAATTGCCGCCAAGGACAGTTCGTCCACGGGCGAAGGGCTGACGCTCGACAAAATGGGCAAAAAAGATCTGGATCGCTGGCTGGAAGAAGTGGAGCGCCACATGATTCTCGAGGCGCTGGCGCAGACCAAAGGCGTGCAGGCACACGCCGCCAAGCGTCTGGGAATTGCCGAACGCAGTCTGTGGCATCGTATCAAGAAACTCAAGATTCGGATTAACCGAGTTATCAACTGAGTTATTCTAGTTTAAGGCGGTTGCTGGAATCACTCGATAGCTTCAATATGTCTCCTCGTCACTGGAGAGGAATGATGCTATCGCCCGCCGCCATTGCCTGGCTGGAATTTTCCCTGTGTGCGGCGCTGATTGCCGTCGCCGGTACCCGACTGTCGCGTTACGGCGATGTCATTGCCGACAAGACCGGGCTGGGCGGCGCCTGGATCGGGCTCGCGCTCATGGCCACCGTCACCTCGCTGCCCGAGCTGGTCACCGGCGTGAGCGCGGTGGCGCTGGCCGACGCGCCGGACATTGCTGTCGGCAATGTGCTCGGTGCCTGCATGATCAATCTCACCATGATTGTGATCCTCGATCTTCTGCAGCGCGAAGAGTCGATCTATTCGCGTGCCAGCCAGGGCCATATCCTGTCGGCCGGTTTCGGCATCATCATGGCCGGGTTCGTCGGATTCAGCGTGTTGTTCTCACAGCATGGCGAAGCCATGTCGCTTTATTATGTCGGCGCCTACAGCCCGTTGCTACTCCTGCTCTACGCCGTGGCGATGCGCTCCTTGTTCCGCTACGAACGCCGCCAGCGTGCCGCGGCGGTGGAGGAGCGTGTTGAGCGTTACCCTGACATTACCCTGCGCGACGCCTTGATCCGTTATGCACTGGCCGCCAGTGTGGTGGTGGCCGCCGGCCTGTGGTTGCCGTACGTGGGCCGCGACATCGCGCAGGCCATGGCCTGGCAGGAGACCTTCGTCGGTACGCTGTTTATCGCGTTTGCCACCACGCTGCCGGAAATCGTGGTGACAGTTTCAGCATTGCGCATCGGCGCACTCGATCTGGCCGTCAGCAATTTGCTGGGCAGTAACCTCTTCAACCTGGTCATCATCGCGATCGACGACTTTGCCTATCTCAAGGGCCCCTTGCTGTCCCACGTGTCGTCGCTGCACGCGGTATCGGCGCTGTCCGTCGTCATGATGAGCGGCGTGGCGGTGGTCGGCCTGTTCTATCGGCCGCAGACACGCCTGTTCCGCACCGTGGGCTGGACCAGCCTGCTGCTGCTTTCGCTCTATTTCCTGAACGTCTTCTTCCTCTATCTTTACGGGGGCTGATCATGGCCGACGATTTGCGTCTGCAACCCGGAGAACCTGCCTGGTACCAATTGCCTGCAGAGGAGGCGGCGCGTCGCCTGCGCACGGACCCGACCCAAGGCCTTGCTGAGGACGAAATCATGCGGCGCCGTGAATATTTTGGCCCCAATGAAATTCGCGAGGGCAAGCGGCGCGGGCCCATTGCCATGTTCCTGGGGCAGTTCACCGATTTCATGATCCTGGTACTGATCGCCGCCGCGATCATCTCGGGCCTGATCGGTGACGTGGTCGACACGATCGTGATCCTCGCCATCATTGTACTCAATGCCATTGTCGGTTTCGTGCAGGAGTATCGTGCCGACCGTGCGGTGGCGGCGCTCAAGCAGATGGCGGCGCTCAGTGCTCACGTGGTGCGCGATAGCGCCTCGCAGATTGTTCCGGCTGTCGAGCTTGTGCCCGGAGACGTGGTGCTGATCGAGGCCGGCAATGCGGCGCCGGCCGATTTGCGGCTCATCGAAGCGGTGCAACTCAAGATTGAGGAGGCGGCGCTGACGGGCGAATCGCAACCCGTGGAAAAACTGGTACGCGCCATGCACGAGCCGGAATTGCCGCTGGGCGACCGGCGCAACATGGCCTGGAAGGGCACGCTCATCACTTACGGCCGCGCCCGCGGCATTGTTGTCAGCACCGGGATGGACACCGAGCTCGGCCGCATAGCCGCCTTGTTGCGTTCCGAAGAGGAGGGCAAAACACCGCTGCAAAAGCGCCTGGCCCGATTCGGAAGCAACCTCGCGGTGGCAGTGCTGGTTATTTGCGCGATCCTCTTCGTCACCGGACTGCTGCGCGGTGAGCCGGTGATGCTGATGCTGCTCACCGCCATCAGTCTGGCCGTGGCGGCGATTCCCGAGGCGCTGCCAGCGGTGGTAACGGTGTCACTCGCGCTCGGCGCGCGCAAACTGGTCAGTCAGAACGCGCTGATCCGTAAACTCCCCGCGGTTGAGACGCTCGGGTCCGTGACCTTCATCTGTTCCGACAAGACCGGCACGCTCACCGAGAACCGCATGCGCGCCGAGGAAATATATGCTGATGGCAGGCAAGAGCGCGCGATCACGCCGGCGTTGGCCGCTGCCGATCCGTGGCGCGCGCTGCTGCAGGCTTTGGCATTGTCGAATGATGCGCGACTCGACAACGAAGGAAAAATGATTGGCGATCCGACGGAAATCGCGTTGTTCGAAGTGGCCGGGACGGCGGGCCTGGACAAGCGCCTGCTGGAGCAGGAGATGCCGCGTCTCGGCGAGATCCCGTTCGATTCCGAGCGCGCGCGCATGACCACCCTGCATCGCAGTCTGGATGTCGTCATTGCCTACACCAAGGGTGCCCCCGAGTTCATGTTACCGCTGTGTCACGACAGCCAGGGCAAAAACGGGACGGAGCCGCTCGACCATGGCGAGGTCGAAATCATTGCCGAGCGCATGGCGGCCGAAGGCCTGCGCGTACTGGCGGTGGCACAGCGCCGCTGGCCGTCACTTCCCGACAAGCTCGAGGCCGATGGAGTTGAGAAGGGGCTGACGCTGCTGGGTCTCGTCGGCCTCATGGACCCGCCGCGGCCGGAGGCGCGTAAGGCGGTGGAACTGTGTCGCAGCGCCGGCATTACGCCGGTAATGATCACCGGCGATCATCCGGCGACGGCGCGCGCTATCGCGCAGCGGCTTGGGATCATCGAGGACCGGGGCGAGGTCCTGACCGGGCGCGAGCTGGCGCGTATGGAAATGACGGAGTTCGAGGAGCATGTCGAGCGCGTGCGTGTTTACGCGCGCGTCGCGCCCGAACAGAAAATAAAGATCGTCAAGGCACTGCAGGACAAGGGCGAATTCGTGGCCATGACCGGCGACGGTGTTAACGACGCGCCGGCGCTCAAGCGCGCCGACATCGGCGTCGCCATGGGTGTTACCGGCACCGACGTGGCCAAGGAAGCCGGGCATATGATCCTGCTCGATGACAATTTTGCAACCATCGTGGCCGCGGTGCGCGAGGGGCGACGCATCTTCGACAACATTCGCAAGTTCATCAAGTACACCATGACCAGCAACTCCGGTGAGATCTGGACCATCTTCCTCGCACCGTTCCTGGGGTTGCCCATCCCGCTGCTGCCGATTCACATTCTGTGGATCAACCTTGTCACCGACGGGCTGCCAGGCCTGGCGCTGGCCGTGGAAAAAGAGGAACGCGGCATCATGCAGCGCCCGCCACGCCCACCCAACGAGAGCATCTTCGCGCACGGCATGTGGCAGCATATTCTGTGGGTGGGCGTGCTCATGGGCGCGGCCTCGCTCTTTACCCAGGCCTGGGCGATACACACTGATCATGGCCACTGGCAGACTATGGTGTTCACGGTGCTCACGCTATCGCAGCTGGGACACGTTCTGGCCATCCGCTCGGAAGCGGATTCGTTGTTCACACAAGGGGTGTTCTCCAACCGGCCGCTGATTGCCGCGGTGCTGTTCACTTTCGGTTTGCAAATGGCGACGATCTACGTGCCATGGCTGAATCCGATTTTCAAGACGGAGGCGCTGACGCTTGATGAACTTGTCTTTTGCCTGGCGATGTCTTGCATAGTCTTTGTCGGTGTCGAGATCGAGAAGTGGGCGGTGCGCCGTGGCCGGTTGTACACCACAGTGCGCACGAGGTGAGCGCAGCACAGCGGCATTTGATTACGTCGTAAACACAGGACAGCAGCGTGATTGAATTTATACTCGCCAACGTATTCTATGAAGTGGCGTTGTTGCTGCTGGTCGCCGCCGTGGTGGGTGCATTAGCGCTCGCGTTCCGGCAGCCGCTGATCGTGGCCTTCATCGCGGTCGGCATCCTGGTCGGACCGGCCGGTCTCGGCTGGGTGCGTTCACACGACCAGATCGACCTGCTCGCCACGCTCGGCATTTCGTTGCTGCTGTTCGTGGTGGGCCTCAAGCTTGACCTGCACCTGATCCGCTCGCTCGGCCGCGTGGCGCTGGCCACCGGCCTGGGGCAGGTGGTGTTCACCAGCGTGATCGGTTACGCCATCGCCCTGATGCTGGGCATGGATCACATACCGGCTATCTACGTAGCGGTGGCGTTGACGTTTTCGAGCACCATCATCATCGTCAAGCTGTTGTCAGACAAGCGCGAGATCGACGCCCTGCATGGACGCATCGCGGTCGGCTTCCTCATCGTGCAGGATATTGTCGTCGTGTTGGCGATGATTGCGCTCTCGGCGTTTGGGGTGGCGACCAACGGTGGATCGTTTTCCCACGATATCGCTTTCGTGCTTGTGAAGGGCCTGGCGATGTTGGCGGCGACGGGGCTGCTCATGCGTTACGTCCTGCCGGCGCTGATGCACCGGCTGGCGCGCTCGGGCGAGTTGCTGGTGTTGTTCGGCATAGCCTGGGCGGTGGTCTTCGCTGCCATCGGCGACCTGCTCGGTTTCTCCAAGGAGGTCGGGGCGTTCCTCGCCGGGGTGTCGATCGCCTCGACACCGTATCGCGAGGCGCTGAGCACGCGCCTGACGAGCCTGCGGGACTTCCTGCTGCTGTTCTTTTTCATCAGCCTCGGGGCGCAGGTCGAGGTGCGGTTGCTCGATGCCCAGATACTCCCGGCGGTAGTGCTGTCCTTATTCGTGCTGATCGGCAACCCGCTGATCGTCATGGTCATCATGGGGCTGATGGGTTATCGCAAGCGCACCGGTTTTCTCGCCGGCCTGACGGTGGCGCAGATCAGCGAATTCTCTCTGGTGTTCGCGGCACTGGGACTCAGTCTCGGGCACATCGGTACCGACACGCTCGGGCTGATTACGCTCGTCGGGCTCGTGACCATCGGCCTGTCCACCTACCTGATTATTTATTCCCATCGGTTGTATGAGTGGATTGCCCCTTATATCGGGTCATTCGAACGACGCGTGCCGCATCGTGAGCAGAAGCTCGAAGGGACGGGAAGCGCAACGCGTCACGACGTGATTCTGTTTGGCCTCGGACGCTTCGGCGAAAATGTGGCGCGCGGTCTGCACGAGCAGGGTGTCAGTGTGTTGGGCGTGGATTTTGATCCGCAACTGGTGGCGCGCTGGCGCGCTGCCGGCCGCGGAGCGCAATATGGCGACGCCGAGGATCCAGAATTTCCTTCGACCCTCCCGCTGACCACGGCGCGCTGGGTGGTGAGCACCATTCCCGATCGTGAAACCAACCTCGCGCTAATGCAGGCACTGCGGGGGCATGGCTATACGGGCCGCTTTGCGATCACGGCGCACCACGCCCACGATGGCGATGTCCTCGAGCGCTGCGGCGCGGACCTGGTGCTCAACCCGTTTGTGGCGGCGGCCGAGCAGACAGTGACAGTGCTGGCGGCGGCGCTGAATCAGAAAACCGGCGAGGGCAAGCGATGACGACAACGATCAAGCAGATACTGGTGGCAACGGATCTCTCTCCGCGTGCCGACCGGGCGCTCACGCGCGCGGTGCAGCTGGCCAAGGCGCATGCGGCAGCGCTGACCGTGATGCATGTGGTCGAGCCGGTGCGTCCGGTGCCGGTGGACGCCGTTTCCTGGCCGCCGGAAGCGTTGCCGGCCGAACTCGAAGCGCAGGCAACCGGCTCCGCGCGCCGGGAAATCCAGCGACGATTGACGGAACTGGGGTTGCCGGAGGCCGGCATGGAGATTCGCCGCGGTGTCCCCTTTCTGGAGATCATCCAAGAGGCGCGCGCGGAGAACGTCGAATGGGTTGTGCTCGGGGCACATGGACGCGCTTTTCTCAATGAGCTGCTGCTGGGCACGACCGCCGAGCGGGTGGTGCGCAAGGGTCAGCTGCCGGCGCTGGTGGTCAAGAATCCGGCCCGTGAGATGTACCGGCGCGTACTGGTGCCGACCGATTTTTCCGCGACCTCGAAGCGCGCTCTGTTGGCCGTCACGCGCCTTGCCCCTGCCGCACGGTTCTTGCTGTTGCATGTGTATGACCTTTCCTTCGAATTGCGCGCCGCGGAAATCGGCAGCGAGCGCCTGCTGGCACTGCAGCAAGAGTACGAACCCGGGCTGCGAATGAAGCTCAAGGAATTTGCCGCAGCCGCCGGACTCGATCCAGGGGTGGTTGAACTGGAAGTCCGCTATGGCTATCCCGGCCAGGTTATTTCGATCGCCGCCCGGGAAAGGCAGGCGGACCTGGTGGCGGTCGGGACCAGCGGGCTCAGCGACATGCGTTATGTGTTGCTCGGCAGTGTGGCCGAACATGTGCTGCGCGAAGCACCGTCCGACGTGTTGACCGTGCCGCCCTCCGCGCGTGCGTTCGAACTGCCCTGATTGACGGCCGTGGAGATCGATGCCCCGGGGCGCCTGGTGCTGACGGTACGTGGCTCCGCGGCGGTCATTGGACTGGGATTCCTGCTGGCGGTATTTATTTCGAAGAACGCCATGGCGGGCGATATTTCTGAGGCATCCTTGCGCACGCACGTGCAGGTGCTGGCGGGCGACATCGGCGAGCGCAACGTGTTCCGCCCGCGCGCACTGCGCGCCGCGGCCGATTACCTGCGGCGCCAGTGGGCGCAGCAGGGGTACCAGGTTATCGCGCACGAATATACGCTGGACGGCGGGCGCTGGGCCAATCTGGAGGTCGTGCGGCCGGGGCGCCGGGCGCCGGACGAGATAGTCATTATCGGCGCGCACTACGATTCGGTGCACGGCAGCCCGGGCGCGAACGACAACGGCAGCGGCATGGCGGCGTTGCTGGAACTTTCGCGCCTGTACGTCTCGCGTCAAACCGACCGCAGCGTGCGCTTCGTCGCCTTTGTGAACGAGGAACCGCCGTTCTTCGCGACCGGTGACATGGGCAGCCGCCGTTATGCCCGCGCCGCGCGCGCGAAAAACGAGGACATCCGCGCCATGCTGTCGCTCGAGACCATCGGTTATTTCAGCGACACGCCCGGAAGCCAGCAATATCCGCCGTTCTTTGCGCCATTTTTTCCGGACCGCGGGAATTTCATCGGGATGGTGTCCAACTTCGGCTCGCGCGCGTTGCTGCGGCGCGCGGTCGCGGCATTCCGTGCCGCCGGTGACTTCCCTGTCGAATATGTGTCCACGTTCGGCTGGGTGCCGGGGGTGGACTGGAGCGATCATGGTTCGTTCTGGAACGAGGGCTATCCGGCGATCATGGTGACCGACACGGCACTGTACCGCTACCCGTACTACCACTCGGCGCGGGACACGCCCGACAAGTTGGACTATCCGCGGCTGGCGCGCGTGACCGCGGCGCTGGCGACCGTGATCGAGGAATTGGCGAAGTCCGATTGAACGCTTGAGGATGTCGGCAGGTGCTGGATAGCACCGGCCGGGAGATCAGGTCAGTGTCTTCACGCCCTGATCCGAGGCCAGCAGCAACACGTCCGCCGGGCGGCGGGCAAATAATCCGTTGGTGACGACACCCGCGAGATGGTCGAGCTTTTCCTCCAATTCCACTGGATTGAGAATCTTGAGGTTGTGCACGTCGAGGATGATGTTGCCGTTGTCGGTCTTGAAATTCTCCCGCAACACCGGCTGGCCGCCGAGTTCCACGATCCGGCGCGCCACCAGGCTGCGCGCCATCGGGATAACCTCGACCGGCAGCGGGAACTTGCCGAGCACATCCACCAGTTTGGAATCATCGGCGATGCAGACAAATTTCCGGCTCGCGGCCGCGACTATTTTTTCGCGCGTGAGCGCACCGCCGCCGCCCTTGATCAGGTGCAGATGCTTGGTGGCCTCGTCGGCGCCGTCGACGTACAGCGGCAGGTCACCGGTGGCGTTGAGTTCGAGCACCGGTATGCCGGCCTTCTTCAGTCGATCAGCCGTGGCATTGGAGCTTGCTACCGCGCCGTCAAGCTTGCCCTTGATCTTGGCCAACCCGTCAATGAAGTGATTGGCGGTGGAGCCGGTGCCGACACCGATCACCCAGCCGGATTCCACGTATTCCAGCGCCGCGAGCGCCACCGCTTGTTTCTTTTCGTCCGGGGTCATGTCGTTTTCATGAGGCTTGAAAGGGCGCCAGAATACCGATTATCCGTGTGATAATGAAGTGTTCTTCATGTTAGATTACCGGTCCGGCGCAAAATAGAAATGTATTGAGCCGCCGCGATAAGCCTATGCCCCAGAAATACCTCAAGACCATCGTCAATGCGCGCGTGTACGACGTCGCGCAGGTAACGCCACTCGAACTCGCGCCCATCCTGTCGCGCCGTACCGGCAACCACGTCTGGCTCAAGCGCGAGGACGAGCAACCGGTGTTTTCGTTCAAGTGCCGCGGCGCCTACAACAAGATGGCGGGGCTTCCCAAATCGGAATTGAAAAAGGGCGTGGTGGCGGCCTCGGCCGGCAACCACGCGCAGGGCGTGGCGCTCGCGGCCTCGAAACTGCGCACCAAAGCAATCATCGTCATGCCGCGCACGACTCCCCGGATCAAGATCGATGCCGTGCGCAACCTCGGCGGCCAAGTGGTGCTGCATGGCGACAATTACGATGCGGCTTATGCCCACGCGCGCGAAATCGCGACGAAAAGAAAATCAACCTTCGTGCATCCCTACGACGACCCCGAGGTGATCGCGGGGCAGGGCACCGTCGGCATGGAAATCCTGAAGCAGCATACCGGGCCGCTCGAAGCCGTGTTCGTCCCCGTCGGCGGCGGCGGATTGATTGCCGGCATCGCGGTGTACATCAAGCAGCTGCGTCCCGAAGTGAAAATCATCGGTGTCGAGCCGGAAGATGCTGACGCCATGGACCTTTCGCTCAAGGCCGGAAAGCGCATTGTGCTGGATCACGTCGGTATCTTTGCCGACGGTGTGGCGGTGCGCCAGGTGGGCAAGGAAACGTTCAAGCTGGCCCGGCAGTTCGTGGATGACATGGTAGTGGTGACGAACGATGAGATCTGCGCCGCCATCAAGGATATCTTCGAAGACCGTCGCATCATCCTCGAGCCGGCTGGCGCGCTCGCCTTCGCGGGCCTCAAGCGCTACGCTGTGCAAAAGCGCCTGAAGAACAAAAATCTCGTTGCCATCGCTTCTGGGGCGAACGTCAATTTCGACCGCCTACGGCACGTGGCCGAGCGCGCCGAGATCGGTGAACGGCGCGAGGCGCTGTTCGCCGTCACCATCCCCGAACGTGCCGGCGCGCTCAAGAAATTCTGCGCCATCCTCGGTGACCACAACGTTACGGAATTCAATTACCGCTTCGCCGATCCGAAGAATGCGCACATCTTTGTCGGCGTGCAGGTCCCGCCGGACACCGTGGATGCGCGCCAACTCATGAGCGCGCTGCGCAAGAACGGTTACGCCACGCTCGATATGACCGACAACGAAATGGCCAAGCTGCATATCCGTCACCTGGTCGGCGGTCGCGCGCCGAACGCGATCGATGAAATTCTTTATCGTTTTGAATTTCCCGAACGCCCCGGGGCGCTGATGAACTTTCTCGACAAGATGGGCGGGCGCTGGAATATTTCCCTGTTTCACTACCGCTCCCACGGCGCTGACTTTGGCCGTGTGTTGGTCGGTATGCAGGTCCCGCCGCGGGATAAAAAGCCGTTCCAGAAATTCCTGAACGCGCTCGGTTATGAATATTCGGAAGAAACCTCAAACCCGGCCTATAAATTGTTTTTGAGCTGATCGGCCGGGTCCCGCTGCCATACCGGCACGCCGCGTGCCATGGCGCGTATTCATGTTTATCTCAATGTGACGGCCGCTTTCTGTATCGCTTGTTCAGCGGCTATGATGGAAAGAGAGAGCTTTACCGGTCAGAACCCGTGGTGCGGGAAGACTTGCCCTCGTTTTGGCCATGACAGGGTGCACGCGGCATGACACAACCGGCCGAGCGTCTGCGTTACGATATTATCGTCCTCAGCTTGCTGTTGGCGTTGACGGTATTCATTCTGGATATTTATGTCCCGCCGCGCTTCGCCGTGGATGCCTTGTACTCGCTGGTCATCGTCGTCAGTCTCGCTTCCGGCAGCGCGCAAGTAATCCATGCTTTTGCCTGGGGGTGCACGGCGCTGCTCCTCATCGGGTATTTTATCAGCACCTCCATTATTTTGCCGACTTGGCTCCTGCTGTTGAATCGGGGACTGTTCCTGGTGGTGGTCTGGATTACCGCAATCTTGGGCATGCGGTTGATTAATATTCAGAGACAGTTGCAGAAAAAAGAAACTGAGTTGCAAGATACCAACCGCGAACTGGAACAGCTGGCGCGTTACGACAGTCTGACGAGCGTGGCCAACCGGCTTTATTTCGACGAGGAACTCGAGGCCGAATGCGACCGCGCCAATCGCGGTGAAACGCCATTATCGCTGCTCATGATCGACGTTGATTATTTCAAAAACTATAACGACATCATGGGACACCAGGAGGGAGACCAATGCCTGATCAGTATTGCCAAAACGATCCGGAATCAACTGCGCCGGCCCGGCGATCTGGTGGCGCGCTACGGCGGCGAAGAGTTTGCCGTGATCCTGCCGGTGACCACGGTGGAAGGTGCCGCGGAGCGCGCCGAAGACATTCGGCGCGCCGTCACGAAGCTGGCGATCTATCATCCCGATGCACGGGTCGAGGGACCGGTTACCGTCAGCGTGGGGGTGGCCAGCATCTTGCCGGAGAAAAAGAAAATTGATCCGGCGGAGATCATCCACAAGGCCGATGCCGCGCTGTACCGCGCCAAACGCGAAGGCCGCCACTGCGTCCGGGTGGCCGAGGACTGATCCCCGCCGTCGCCCACGAAGGTTTGCAGTTATTTTTCTAGGATTTCCACTTTGTCGATGAGCACGTCCTTGACCGGGACGTTCTCAAACGGTCCGATGGAGCGGGTGGATACCTGCTCGATTTTCTTTACCACGTCCATCCCCTTCGTGACCTTGCCGAAGACGGCGTAGCCCCAGCCGGCGTCGGTCTTGTCACGATGATCGAGCGACGGGTTGTCCACGGTGTTGATAAAAAATTGTGCCGCCGCGGAATGCGGGTCGGGCGTGCGCGCCATGGCGAGGGTGCCCACGAGATTCTTGAGACCGTTGTCAGCTTCGTTTTTGAGCTTGACGCCTGTGGTTTTTTCGCGCATGCCTGTCACGAAACCGCCGCCTTGAATTATGATCCCGGGGATAACACGATGAAAAATCGTGCCGTTGTAAAATCCGCGCTCAACGTAATTCATGAAATTCCGTACCGTTCCCGGCGCGCGCCGTGCGTCCAGCTCGAGTTCGATGACGCCCAGGCTGGTTGTCACGCGCACGCGCGGATTGTCCGCCGGCCCCTTGCATGCGGCGAGCAGGCCGGCGGCGGTTAACAGCAAGATCGCAAATAGGGTAGACAGTATTTTCATAAGGATTTTTCCTCGGCAAGCTTCAGAATCGTGTTCCATTCCTTCGCCGTGACCGGCATGACCGACAGCCGGCTCCAGCGCTGCACCAGGTGCATGTTTTTCAGTTCCGGCTGTCGCTTGATGGCGCTGAGCGTGACCGGTTGCTTGAATTGACGCTCGAAGCGCACATCCACCATGTCCCACATGGGTCGTTCCGGGGTGCTGCGGGGATCGTAGTGATGGTTTTCCGGGTCCCTGGCCGTGGGATCGGAATAGGCCGGGCGGACGATCTCGATGATGCCATAAACACCCGGCACTTCGCAGCTCGAATGATAGAAGAACGCGAGGTCGCCTTTTTTCATGGCGCGCATGAAATTGCGCGCTTGGTAATTACGCACGCCGTCCCAGTGTTCGGTTTTTTTCGGGCGCGATTTCAGGTCGATGATGCTGAACGCTTCCGGTTCGGATTTCATCAGCCAGTATTTCACCGGCATCGCCACCTCACGCCGGTTAGGCAACCTTGCTCGAGGATTCCACCACGGTTTCCGCCACGCGCAGGCGCGTGATGGAGCGGCACAGGCCGGTCTGCTCATCGATGTCGAGGAGCACAGCGCAGATCGTCCCGATACCTTCCGCCACTTCGAAGCGCTCCGGGAGCTTGTGCACGAACCGCTTGAGCGCCTTTTGAGTGTCCATGCCGATGACAGAGTCGTAACAACCGGTCATGCCGACATCGGTGATATAGCCGGTACCCTGGGGCAGAAGGCGCTCGTCGGCCGTCGGGACATGCGTGTGCGTGCCCACCACCGCGCTCACGCGCCCGTCCAGGTACCATCCCATGGCCATCTTTTCGCTGGTGACCTCGGCGTGCAGGTCCACGAAGACGATTTTTACATCTTCGGGTTTTGCCGCGAGCGCCCGGTCGGCGGCCGCGAACGGGCATGCCAGGTGCGGATGCATGTAGACATTGCCCATGAGATTGAGAATCCCTACCCGGGTTCCGGCCGCGGTCGTGGCCACGTGCCAGCCGGTGCCGGGGGTGCCGTCCGGGTAATTGTGTGGGCGCAGCAGGCGCGGTTCGGTCAGGATGTATTCGAGCGCCTCTTTCTTGTCCCAGGCGTGGTTGCCGTTAGACAGTACGTCCACACCCGCGGCGAACAGTTCATTGGCGGTTTTCCGGGTAATGCCGGCGCCGTCGGCGACGTTCTCGGCATTGGCAATCACTAGATCGAGCCTGAGACGCTGACGCAGACCTGGGAGCTGGCCGGTAATGGCGCGTTGTCCGGGCTGACCGACGACGTCACCGATAAAGAGCAGATTCATGGTGCCTACCTTCTTGTCTGGCTGAAACGAATTCAATCGAAAAAATAAACCGCCTGATCCGTGACGACACCGGTGAGCGGGATGTCCCAGGGATCGGCCGTCAGTCCGTTGACGCGCTGGAAATCATACGCGATTCCGAGCAACTGTGGTTTGCGCCAGCAACTCCGGTGACGCAGGAACTCCAGGCTGCGATCATAATAGCCGCCGCCCATGCCCAGCCGGTGGCCGTGGTCATCGAAACCGACCAGCGGCATGAGTATCAGGTCCAGATTCTGGGCGCGCACCAGGTCGCGCGCCGGCACCACCGGCTCCAGGATGCCGAAGCGGTTGGGGGCCAGGTCCGTGTCGGTTTCCATCCGGGCGAACCACAGGCGATCGTGCGACAGGCGCGAGAGCACCGGCAGGTAACAGACTTTCCGCATCCGGCGGATGCGCGCCAGAATGCGGTGCGTGTCGATTTCGCCGTCGTTCGGCAGGTAGCAGGCGATGCGACGGCTGGCGAGGAACAGGCGTGAACCGGTCACGTTCGACGCGACGCGGCTGGCGGCCAGTTTCTGTTCTTCGGCGGACAGGGTGCGGCGGCGGGCGCGTAGTTTCTGACGCAGATCGTTTTTGTCCGTGGGCACAGAAGTATTCAATGCGGGAAAAATAAAGGCGCCCTCCGCAGATGCCGTGTCGCTCCGTAGCCTTGAACCGTGAGGTTCAAGTGGGTGCCTCAGAGATGCCTCAGGCTTCCCGCTACGAGGCGGTCTTGCGCAACAGCATCTGCAATCTGGCTCCCGTTAAAAGCACTTATAGGTTCAGAGGATAACTGGAGCAATCACGCGCACCGCAGGGGGCGCACTCCAACTATATACCTATTGGCGGGTTTGTGCATCCCAGCGCAGGGCGGCGTCGATCTTGGTCTGGAGGAATTTTATTTTCTGCACGGTGTCGACGGCCATGCCGCCGCGCTCGCTCAGATCGAGGAGTTCATGGGCGATGTTGAGCGCTGCCATGATAGCGGTGCGCTCGGTGCCGATGACCTTGCCGGTGGCATGGATCTCGCGCATCTTCCGGTCGAGATAACCGGCGGCGTCGACCAGCGCGGCGCGCTCGTTCTCGGGGCAGGCAACCATGAAGTCCTTCCCCAGTATCGTGACGGTAACTCCCTCGCGTGTTTCCTTCACGTCAGCTGCGCTCCAGGGCCTTGAGGCGGTCAATCATGGTTTCGATGCGCGCGCGGGCGTGCCGCGTTTTCTCCATCAGGCGCGCGTGTTGTTCGCTGAGATTGCTCTGGTCCGACTTGAGCGAGTAGTTTTCGTTTTTCAGGCGCCGGCAGGCCTCGATGAGTTCGTCGATGCGGCTCTCCAGGATCTTAAGATCCGTGCTGTCCACTTGCGAGTCATCTTTAACCATATGCTTACTATAGAACCGTCGCCCGACAGGGTCAACGCTTCCGGTCGGGGACGGACCGGTGTAGACTTTTCATCCCTTCATCGCCGACCGAAGTCCGACACCGTTCTTTTACGCCGTGGAAAATTCACCCGACCTTCCGAACTATGACGTTACCACGCGCCTGCTGCACGAGGCTGGCGTCCCGACCGGTGCGGCCGAGGCGCACGGGATCATCACCGGTGTGCTGTGCGCCCCCGGCGGGGCACGCTTCGCCTGGGAAGAACTCGTGCTTGGCCGCGACGCGGGCAGGGATCGCGATCCGCAGGCCGCGCTTTCACGGCAGTTGGCGGCGCTGCACCGATCCACTTATGCGCACCTGAACGGCGTCGAATGCGATTTTTCTCCGCTGCTTCCCGGGGACGAGCACAGCCTGGCCGAGCAGATCGAGGGTCTGTCCGACTGGTGCCGCGGTTACCTGCTGGGCCTGTACGCGGGCGGCGTGCCGCCGAGCGAGGGACTGGATGGAGATGCCGGCGAGGTCATCCGGGACATCACACGCCTTTCCGAGGCCGAATTGGACGCCTCGCTGGCCGATGAAGAGGAGGCGCGGGCGCTGGTGGAGATTGTGGAATACCTCCGGGTCGGCGTGCAACTGGTGTTCGAGGAACTGCAGCCGCCCGCCGTGAAGCATTAATGTCTGATATTAATTTTCAACGCAGAGACGCGAAGGACGCAGAGGATCGCAAAGTGTTTCCTCGTTCAAATATCCCTGCATTTTTCTGCGTCTCTGCACCTTTGCGTTGAGACTTTAATTTTTGTTTTCAAGCTTTGTTTCGATCTGCTTCAGCGTCTCGCGAAAGGTTTCGCTTTGTGGTCCCCCGATTTCCACGGCACGCCGCACCGCGCTATGTGCCTCCGTCAAGCGGTTCTGATCCGCCAGCACCTGCGCGAGGTTGTTGAACGCCGCGCCGGCGTTCGGATGTTCTTTCGCTGCCTGTCGGAAAGCCGCTTCCGCACCGCGCGCATCCCCCTGTGCATAGCGGCTGTTGCCCAGTCCCATCCGCGCCGCCAGGCTTTTCGGCCAGCGCTCGAGCGCCGTGGCATAGGCCAACGCCGTATCCGGCCAGCGTGACAGCCGCTCGAGTGGTGCCACCGCCTGCACGTAGGGAATCTCCTCGGCCGTGAAAGGCAGCCGATCGGGCGGCAGGACCGTCATGGCCCAGTAATCCGAGCGGCGCCAGGTGCGCTCGAACACCTTGAACGGCACTTCATGTCGTTCCTCTATTCCTGAACGCAGCACGAGACGGTCACCCTTCAAATCAAATCCGACCACCACGGCGTAATGCCATTTGGGGTACCACGGCAGGCTCAGGTTCTGCAGGATCACCACCGGGTTGCCGGAAGACACTTCGGCCAGCAGCGATTCCAACTGCGGCTGTAACACATACGGGATACGGCCGTGGCGGCGCGCGGCGCCGAGCAGCTCGAGCTGCAGGCTGCCCTGGCGTTCGGGGATATAAACCTGCGGCTCCAGTTCCGCGGGCGTGACGTTGACACCGGTCCAGTTGAGGACTGTCGCCAGCGCCGCCGGTCCGCACTGGTATTCTTCCTGCGGGAAAAACGGTACTGCCGTCATCTCCACCGG
>JANLIC010000167.1 GCA_024654125.1 Sulfuricaulis sp.
TTGCGCACCGCCGGTTACGTTGTGGACGATGTCGCCAACGGCAAGGACGGGCTGCTGCACGGGCGCGAATATCCCATTGATCTGGCCGTCGTGGATATCGGCCTGCCTGATTTGAGCGGCATTGAAGTCATCCGTGGCTGGCGCCGGCAGGACAAGCGTTTCCCGGTGCTGATCCTGACCGCGCGCGGGCGTTGGCAGGACAAGGTCGAGGGGCTCGAGGCCGGCGCTGACGATTATCTGGTCAAGCCGTTTCAGATCGAGGAGTTGCTGGCGCGCGTGAACGCGCTATTGCGCCGTGCCGCCGGGCTGGCGCAGCCGGTGGTGACCTGCGGACCCGTAGTGCTCGATACCGCCGCCCAGCAGGTGCGCGTGGACAAACGCGCGCTGGAGCTGACCGCCTACGAATATAAAGTGCTGGAATATCTCATGCTGCACGCGGGTGACGTGGTGTCTAAAACCACCCTGACCGAGCATGTCTATGAACAGGATTTCGACCGCGACAGCAACGTCATCGAAGTCTTCATCGGGCGCCTGCGCAAGAAGCTCGATCCGGACGAGCGCCTCAATCCCATTGAAACCCTGCGTGGCCGCGGTTACCGGTTCACACTCCCATGCGGGAAACCCTGATGCGTTCACTCCGCGCTCGCCTGCTGCTGGTCTCGGCCGTGGTGCTGGCCGGCTTTCTAGGATTGACCGGGTTGGCGCTCGATCGGGCGTTCAGCGTCAGCGCCGAGAGCGCCTTGCGTGAACGGCTGCAGGGTCACCTTTACGCCCTGCTGGCGGCGGCCGATCTCAATGACCGCCAGCGACTGGAACTTCCTATCGAGCTTCCCGAACCGCGTTTCAATCTCATCGGTTCGGGCCTGATGGCTGAGGTGCGCGATGCTTCAGGCGCCACGGCGTGGCGCTCGCGTTCCGCCCTCGGGACTGAATTCGCGGGGGTCGCCGCCCGCGCGCCCGGCGAGCGCGTGTTCACGCCACTCGGCGGGGGAACATCGCCCGCGCGCCTGATGCTGAGCTTTGCCACGCGCTGGGAAAGCGGCGCGAAACCGGCGCAGGTGTACGTGTTTCACGTTGTCGAGCGACTCGATGAACATCAGGCACAGATACGCCAATTCCGCCGCGGCCTGTTCGGCTGGCTCGCCGCAGCGACCGTGCTGTTGCTCGTATTTCAGGCCTTGATCCTGCGCTGGGGGCTCGCGCCGTTACGCCGCGTGGCGCAGGGCCTCGCTGAAATAGAATCCGGGCGCGCCCAGACGCTGTCAGGGCGGTACCCGGCCGAGTTGCAGCCGCTGGTGGACAATCTTAATGCCTTGCTCGCCAGCACCCGTGCGCACCTGCAACGCTACCGCGACACGCTGGGAAATCTCGCGCACAGTCTCAAGACGCCACTGGCCGTGCTGCGCGGAAGCGTCGAGGCGAAAACACCGGTGGAGGAACTGCGCGCGGTGGCGCAGGGACAATTGCAGAACATGAACCAGATCGTCGAGTATCAATTGCAACGTGCGGCCGCGGCCGGGCGCACGGCGCTGAGCGCGCCGTTGCCGGCGGGCCCCACGGCACGCAAAGTCATCGCCGCGCTGAAAAAAGTCTACGCCGCGAAATCCCTGAATGTGGAAGTAAACGTTGCGCCGGACGTGATGTTCCGCGGCGACGAGGGCGACCTGCTCGAAATACTCGGCAATATTTTGGATAATGCCTTCAAGTGGGCGCGCTCGCGCGTGCGGGTCGAGGCGCGAAACGAGCCCGGAGCACCATCGGGCCTGCGCTTCACCTTGTGCGTCGAGGACGACGGTCCCGGCATCCCGGACGATCAAGTACAGCGCGTGCGCGCCCGCGGCGCGCGCGTCGATGCCACCACGCCGGGTCATGGCCTGGGACTGGCCGTGGTCCAGGAGTTCGCCGAACTTTATGGTGGTGAGCTGATCATTTCTCGCAGCCCGCTCGGCGGGGCCGCAGTCGAAGTAAGGTTGTAATACAAAAAGACAAAGCATCCGCAGATGAACGCGGATGATGAAGAAGATAAACGCAGATTACTCACAGGAATTATTGTTTTTTTATCTGCGTTCATCCTCAATAAAAATCTGCGTTATTGACCTGGCACGTTTGTTCTTGAACGAAGGCAGCTATGATAGGCGTAACTGATATCTGTGGGGATGAGGGAGAGCCGGGTCAATAACGAAAACCATTAAGAATTTCTGATTATGACGGCGGCTTGACGGCTTCGAACCTGGGTGGGGAAATAACATTCGTCGGATACGTTCAAGTAGATTCGTGCCGCGCCATAATCTGCGGTTAAAAGTATTTTAAATATTTATACATTTAATTTGGAGGTTCGTACCATGAAACGATTCATTGTTTATGTTGTTGCCGCCACGTTCATCGCCTTTGTCACCGGTTGCGCGACCGACGAACACGGCAACCGCCGCCCCATGACCGAGGCCCAGAAGGGCGCCCTGATCGGCGCCGCCTCGGGCGCGGTCATCGGTGCGCTGGCTAAGAAGGACAAGCGCAGTAAGGGCGCGCTGATTGGCGCGGTCGGCGGCGGACTGGCCGGCGCGGCCGTGGGCAGCTACATGGATTCCCAGAAACGGGATCTTGAAAAGGTGTTGGCCCCCGAGGTTCAAGCCGGGGCGATCAATATCGCCAAGGTGGATCAGAACAATCTGCTGATTACCATGACGGCGCAGACCGCGTTCGCGTTCGACTCGGCCGGGATCAGCCCCGGCTTCCAGAGCACGATGGACAAGATTGCCAATGTGCTGGTGCGCTACGGCAAGACGCATCTGACCGTCGTCGGCCATACCGACAACGTCGGCTCGCATGAGTACAACCAGGGTCTGTCCGAACGCCGTTCCGGCGCGGTGACGGATTACCTGCGCGCCCAGGGCGTCATCCCGCAACGGCTCGTGACCCTGGGGCAGGGCGAGACCTCGCCGCGCGCCAGCAACGCTACGGAAACGGGCCGCCACTTCAACCGGCGGGTCGAGATCGTGGTGGAACCTATCGTCGCCGAACCCCAGGCTGGATAGCCGTCCCCCTGTTTGCGTGCGCCGCCGGACCG
>JANLIC010000190.1 GCA_024654125.1 Sulfuricaulis sp.
GCGCAATTTCCAGCGCCTCCATAAAGCTCTGGGCGGCCAGGGCCTGCTGCGCCGGGCTCTTCGCCGCTTTCACGATGGCCGTGCCTTCGACGAAGTGTCTGCGCGCCTCTTCGGGGATCGCCGGGGAGGCTTCATTCTGCCGGCGAGATTGATGACAAAGTGTCGGATGCCTCCGTCATCAGGGTTATCCTTGAGTTGCGTTGTTAATTGCACAAGTAACTCGCGTGGGTTGCGTGAGCGCTGGATAATGTGATTCTCAAGCAGCTCGGCGATGTCTCGCTTGCCCTCGTGTGCCGCCCAATGCAGCGGAGTCCCGCCATCTTTATCCTTGGCGTTGACGTCGGCACCCTTGGCGAGGAGTGCTTCGACTGCTGCCTTGTCTCCCCTTTTTACCGACTCAAATAGGGGACTGTCATCCGCCGCGTAGGTGCCCGCGGCCAGAGCCAACAATGTGAAGATGAAAATGATTAGCTTGCTGGTGGATTTCATGGTTCGTTCTCCATCATTTGGTTATTCGTTTTCCGAGTATCGAACCGCTCTGTCCAGCAAGCGCACTAACGCGCCCCGTGTACCAGCCGCACGGCGCCATGGTCGTTACGCCCCGTGTAATATCCCCCAGCACCAAAGCCGATACCCCAGGCTTGGCCCGAACCCGCAGGCAATGCTTTTGGCGAAGCCGCCCAGAACCACGTTACGGGTGTGTTCGGGAATACCGCAGTGTTTATAGCCGGAACCTGGCAAGCCTCCTCCACAATTGAAACCAGTTCCTCCATCGCAGGTATCCGCCAATCCGTTGCGCCCTCACGCCCTGCCCCGGCATTCACCTTTGCCTGCAACTGCTTGGCGCCCTCCAAGGTAAAAGTACTGACCATACCGCCACATGTATCCCGAGAATGATCGGCAGCTGCGCCGGTGATGAACGTCATCCCTTCGGGGCAGCGCTGCCATACAAGACCGGTTTTATTATGTCGCACGGCTGCACCGCGCGCCAGGAATTCAAAATCGGTATTTGGCGTGCTGCGCTTAACGCTGGCATCGCAGGCCGCGTGTGCATTGACCCAGAACAGCTGGACGCATGCCCATACAATCAAAGCCACTGCCGATAGCTTGCTAGTTTGTTTCATCCGTTCTCCAAACTCTGTTTCTCACGAGACGCTTGCACCTGATTGGCTTCCTTTCTTCGAACCACTGGCCTCTTGAGTCATGATGCTGTCGGTTGGCCTCCTGTGCCGGAAGGTGGGCCGAAATCGACGGTCGGTAACCGAGCCGGCTGTGCGATTGATAGTCACTACTTCGCGCCCAAGATTTTGCGCTTGGCGGAGAGTAAGTATAGACGGTCTTGTACTTCGCGCTTTTCCGTCGCGCTCGGATTGCTTAACAGGTAGAAGCCGAAGGCTTGCTCGGCCTCGTCGTATTTTTCGGCCAGCTCTTGCGCGACTCCGAGGTTGTAGGGTGCATGGAATGCACCTACGCTTGCTCTTAATACTTCGTCAGGCAGGGAAAGGCGTCGGTCATGGCTTGCATCAGGGCGTTTCTGTACGGCTCCTTTGCCCACCAAGGATCGCGCGCTAGATCGCGCAGGTTGTTCAGCATCTTGTCCGCTGCCGCGTTGCCTTTGAGCGAGATGCAGGTGGGCTCGGGATTGTTCGAAATACGGATGCCTCCCAAGATGAAATAGTTCAGCAGGTCGCGACAATCGTCGATATTGCTGTCGCACTCGACTAGGAACGTCCGCAGCGGCTCCTCGCGCGGGGATTGGGCGTAAGCAGCGCACGACAGAATCAGAAACCCGAATACCAGGACCGATAATTTCATTTTCATCTCCATACTGAATCTCCCTTACCGCATTTGGTAATATTCGACTCGAGCAGATGAAAGCACCCGGCGCATGACGCCGTGCAAATGATTCTACGCGGTGGATGTTGTTCCCCGGGTTACGCCGCTTACAACGACTGGCTCAAGCTACATTCGCTGTATAGGTTCCCGTTCGTGGTGGGCGGACAGACTGCGCACAAGGCAGGCCTTTTGAAACTAACATTTAGAAATATATGAACAAGCCAGTTTCTTTAAACCGGGTAAAACACCTTTTTCATCTCCTCAAGATCGGGGATCAGCATCAGCCGTCCGTCCACCTTGAGCCCCGCCGCGATGTAAGGCGAATCCGGCAACTCGGAACCCTCCGCCACCGGCTGACTGCCGTCCAGCAGTTGCGGCCGCGGTTCGGCCGTGGCGTACATGGCGAAAAACTCCCAGTCCTTGCGCCCGCCGAGCGGATAAAAAATGACTATCTTGCCGGTTGCGGTCGGGGCCGTTGGCGTCGCACCCAGCAACGATTCAAAGGAAATCACCTGGACCGCGAGTGTGCGCCAGCCGATGACGCCGTTGAGCCACGGTTGGCTGAAAGGAACCGGCGCCACGCTCTGCGGATTGATGACCTCCGCCACCGCCGCGCTCGGGACAAGTAGCGTGCTCCCATCCAGCGGCACTTCCAGCGAATGCAGGCGCGGACCGGCGCGCGGCTTTTTCATCAGGCGTCTCCCAAGTTTTGCAGATAGGAGACGATTGCCTTCGGATCGAAGACCAGCATGAGACGGTTGCCCTTCACCCACGCGCCGGAAAACAGGTGACCGAGGCGCGTGGGAATATTTCCGAGAGGCGTGAAGGGAGTAATTACGGTATCCGCGCGCGGCAACAACTGAACCTCGTCCACCGCCAATCCGACGGCGTGCGGCATCGCCTCCAGAAACACCGCGCGCTGCCAGTTGTGATGGCGCGTGACGCGCAGCATGGCGTCCAGGCAATACGCCGGGAGCCGCGACGAGCGCAGCGACTGCCAGGCAGCGACGTTACCTTCGGGGGATTTGTTGGTGATCAGGTTTTCACGTTGCTCGATGGTATAACCCGAACCGCTGGGAAGCAGATAGCTCACTCCTCCAATCTGCAGCCGCAAATACTGGTTGGCGTCGGCCATTTCCATCAGTTCGCGGATCCCGGCGTAGGGAGCGCCGCCTTGCCAATCCCGTCCCGGCGGCTCACGTCGTCCGGCCCTTGACGAGCAGGGCATCGATATTTTTGAACAAATCTTCTTCCTGATAGGGCTTGCTCATGTACATGTCCACGCCCAGTTCGAAGGCCTTTTGGCGGTGCTTGGCGCCGGCGCGCGAGGTGATCATGATGATCGGGATGTGTTTCAGGGTTTCATCGGAGCGCACGCGGGTGGTGAGCTCATACCCGTCCATGCGCGGCATTTCGATGTCGACCAGCATCACGTCGGGCAAGTGATCGCGCAATTGTTCGACGGCGTCGAGCCCGTCCTTGGCGACCAGCACGTCAATACCGCGTTTCTGCAGGTGCTTGCTCGTGACTTTGCGCACCGTGAGCGAATCGTCCACCACCATGACGACCGGCCGCGCCCGCACTTCCTGGGCAATCTTGCCTTCGGGGCGGTGTTCGAAATGCATGACATCCTCGCGGAACCACAATCCCGGGATGTCGAGGATCAATATCACGCGCCCGTCACCGAGGATGGTGGCGCCGGTGAGCCCCTTGAGCTCGGAGAGCTGGGGACCGAGCGTCTTGATCACGACCTCGCGCGTGCCGCCCAGGCCATCGACCTGGATCGCGACCTCGCGCGTTCCGGTGCGCGCCAGCAGCACTGGCACCTTCTTGCCGTTGCGCGGTTGCGAGGAAATGTTCAGTCGCTGTCCCAGCTGCATGTACGGATATACCGTTTCG
>JANLIC010000198.1 GCA_024654125.1 Sulfuricaulis sp.
TATTGCGCGCGCGATTTGAACCTGTTGGAGATCAATCCGCTCGCGGTGGTCGGCAGCGGAGAATTGATCGCGCTCGATGCCAAGATTCAGGTGGACGACAGCGCCCTGTACCGTCAGAAGGTGCTGGAGGAATGGCGCGATCCCTCGCAGGACGATCCCAAGGAACAGCAGGCGCGCGAGTTCGGGCTGAATTACATCGCGCTCGAGGGCAATATCGGTTGCATGGTCAATGGCGCGGGACTGGCCATGGCGACCATGGACCTGATCAAGCTGCACGGGGGCCTGCCGGCGAATTTTCTCGACGTCGGTGGCGGCACCACGGCCGACAAGGTGGCTGAGGCCTTCAAGCTGATTCTCTCGGACAATAACGTCAAGGCGATCCTGGTAAATATCTTCGGCGGCATCGTGCGCTGCGATCTCATCGCCGAGGGCATCATCAAGGCGGTCAAGGAAGTCGGGATCGGAATTCCGGTGGTGGTGCGCCTGGAAGGCACCAATGTCGACAAGGGGCGTGCGTTGCTGAAAAGCAGCGGTTTGAAAATCATGGCGGCTGACAGCCTGACCAACGCCGCCCAGCAAGTGGTCGTGGCCACCCAATGAGTATTCTCGTCAACCAGAACACCAAGGTGATTTGCCAGGGTTTTACCGGCAAGCAGGGCACGTTCCATTCCGAGCAGGCGATCGCCTATGGCACCAAAATGGTCGGCGGCGTGACGCCGGGCAAGGGCGGGCAGAAGCATTTGGGATTGCCGGTGTTCAACACCGTGCGCGAGGCGGTGTCGGAAACCGGCGCCGATGCCACGATGATCTATGTGCCGGCGGCCTACGCCGCCGATTCCATTCTGGAGGCGGCCGCGGCAGGCATCAAGGTGATTGCGTGCATTACCGAAGGCATTCCGGTACGCGACATGCGCAAGGTCAAGGCCGCGCTGTATCATTATCCCGGCGTGTCACTCATCGGACCGAACTGTCCCGGCATCATCACGCCGGGCGAGTGCAAGATCGGCATCATGCCGGGTGTCATTCACAAGCCAGGGGGAGTTGGCATCGTCTCGCGCTCGGGCACGCTGACCTATGAAGCGGTGTATCAGACCACGCAGGAAGGTTTGGGCCAGAGCACTTGCATTGGCATTGGCGGCGATCCGATCCAGGGGCTGAATTTCGTCGATTGCCTGAAGCTGTTTCAGGCCGATGCGGGCACGCGCGGCATCGTCATGGTGGGTGAGATCGGCGGGCAGGCGGAGGAGGATGCGGCTGTGTATATAAAGAATAACTTGACCAAGCCGGTGGTGGCCTATATCGCCGGCGTCACCGCGCCCCAGGGCAAGCGCATGGGTCATGCCGGTGCGGTGATTGCCGGAGGCAAGGGCACGGCCGAGGAGAAGTACCGCGCGCTCGAAGCCGCCGGTGTGCATACCGTGCGTTCTCCCGCGGACATCGGCGCGCGCCTGCGCGAAGTGCTGGCCTGA
>JANLIC010000224.1 GCA_024654125.1 Sulfuricaulis sp.
CCCTGACACTGCTGAATTCACTGATCATCGGTTTCGCCGCCAGCGTTTGGACCGGCACCGGTGAGAGTTCCGATCCGGTGCTCGCCGACCGCGAGATCCCGGCGGAAGTCGCCAGCCATTGCCTCTCGACCCTGACGGGCCTCTCCAATGCCTGTGAGGCGTCGAGTTTTACCCGCCGCTGGGTGGCCAAGACGCGGTGGGGCGACCTGTTCATCCTGACCAACGAACGCTGCCTGGGCCGCGATTGCCGCGCCTGGCTGGTGGAGAAATCCGGCGCCGCGGTGGCTACGTTGCTCGGCTTTGACGCCCGCTTCCGCCTGCGTGAAGACAAGGATGGATATCCCGTGATCGAAAGCTATACCGCCCTTTCCACGGTCGAGGGCGCGTACAGCCGCTATGAGTGGAACGGAAGCGCCTATGCTCGCACGGCCAGCCGTCTGGTCTATAACGTGGACGGCGTGGCATGCGGCACGCGCGACGAATGCCGCATCGCCGCCAACGATGCGATTACGCAGAAACAGGTTGACCGCGGCGTGCGCATCTTGGAGCACGTCGGCGGTGTCTCCTGGATTTAATCAGTCAAATTTTCCTACTGACTCCCTGCAGTTTTCTACTGGCCTGAACGCCGGTTAATCTTTTTTTATTTAGTGGTTTTTCTCTCCGTTGTTTTGGGGAACAATAGGGATCTTGCGCCGTAAAAAACCACTAACTTTTCACCATGACTTTTAAGATACGCAACAAATCCAGTGGCCGTGAATTCATCGCGGAGAAGCTAGAAACCGTGTTGGCAGCGGCCCTGCGCCAGGGCGTGATGCTGCCTTACAGTTGCCGCAACGGCGCCTGCGGCACCTGCAAGGGAAAACTTATTTCCGGCAAGGTCGATTACGGTACCTATGAAGCCAAGGCCATGAGCGTGGCGGAAAAGGAAAACGGCTACGCTCTGTTCTGTCAGGCCAGGCCCTTGTCCAATCTGGTCATCGAGGCGAAGGAGATCGCTGTGGCCAAGGACATCCCGATACGCATTATGCCGGCGCGCGTTGTGCAAATGGAAAAGCTCGCGGAGGACGTGATGCGGCTGTCCCTGAAGCTGGCCGAGGGCCAGCGGCTGCAGTTCCTCGCCGGTCAGTACATCGACATTCTTTTGAGCGGCAACCAGCGGCGCAGTTTCTCGCTCGCGACCTCACCGCTCTCCGATGAAATGCTGCAACTGCATATCCGCCATGTGCCCGGCGGGTATTACACCGATCACGTATTCAGTAAAATGAAGGAAAAGGACTTGCTGCGGTTCCAGGGGCCGTTCGGCGTGTTTTTCCTGCGCGAGGACAGCGAGCGCCCGGCGATTCTGATCGCCGGTGGTACCGGCTTCGCGCCCATCAAGGGCATGCTGGAATATGCCTTTGCGCAGGGAATCAAGCGCCCGCTGCACCTGTATTGGGGCGTGCGCGCCAAAAGCGATTTGTACCTGCAAAATCTTCCGGCGATGTGGGCCAAGGAGCACAAGAATTTTAAATTCACCCCAGTGCTGTCCGAGCCGAAACCGGAGGACCACTGGAACGGGCGCCAGGGCTGGGTGCACGAGGCGGTGGCCGGGGATCACCCCGACTTAAGCCAGCACGAGGTGTATGCCAGCGGTCCGCCGCCTATGATCGATGCCATCAAGGGTATGGTGAAGAAACATCGTCTGCCGGAAGACCGTTTGTTCTTTGATTCCTTTGAGTTCGCCCACGCGCCGGCCTCGTGAGGGTGGCGCCTCTAATACGGGAGATAAACCATGCGCATGATTCCAGTGATATTCCTGCTTGCCGTGGCATTGTGCGCCTGTGGCGAGAAGCAGAACGTGAAAGACACCGTGTTCGCACCGGCGCTTCAGGCCAAGGACAAGGCACGCGCAGTGGAGGACAAGCTCAAGGAAGGCGCGGAAAAGCACCGCGAGGCCCTGAAGAAGTCCGAACAGGGTGGCGGCACCGACTAGAGGATTGAGGGATATTGGGAGTTATACAAAGCCAGAGATGACGGCTTATCGCGCCGCGCGGAAACGGGAAGCCGATGAATTCTGTCCGCGCGCAGGATTGGCGAGCCGCTCGCTGGCAACCATTTCGAGACCACGGCGGTAATAGTTGAGCGCCTTGTCCTTCTCGCCGAGTTTTTCCAGAATATTTCCGAGCTCACGGTAGGCATCCACCGGACCGTGCTGCGACAAACAGGTTTCATAATATCCGCGAGCCTTGTTTTCCTCATTGTTGCGTGTCGCCAAGCGCGCCAGCGTTAGCAGCAGTTTCGGATCGTCGCGGTGCGTTGTCAGCCAGCCTTCGGCGGTTTCCAGTTGATCCGCGGGATTCGGCCCTTGGACCTGGCCGTACAGATCCACCAGTAGCGAGTCCCAGTTGTCCTCGATAGCGGCGTGGAGCGCCGCTTCGGCCTGTGCCATCTCGTTCTGCTGGATTAACTGGCGGGCGTAGATGGCGATTATCGATGGCTGACGGCGCATGGATTTTGGCACCGCGTTCCATGCTTTTTCCAATACACCCGGTCTGCCGGAGGGGATGGAAAGTTTCAACAGCTCGCGGTGCGCCTGCAATTCCAGCTCGTCGGTTTCCTTCGAGGTCATGGCGTAGCTCTGGCGCAGGTCCGGGATCAGGCTTATCAGGCCGGTCCAGTCGCGCAATTCCAGATGCACTTGTGCCAGCAGTTTCAATACCTGCCGATGCTTCGGCGCCTCGGCACGCAGCTCGTTGAGGGTGGCCAGGGATTGCTCGAGTTGATGCGCCTGGTGCTGCAGATAGGCCTGCGTCATGCCGATGGCGAGGTCGTGTTGCGGCGCGTTCTTGTGCGCCAGCGCCAGGTATTCGTCACGTTTTTCGTTGTTGCCCAGGCCTTCACAGGCCATGGCGGCGCCGAGGTAATTCAGCAACGGCGTGTCGCCGTGACGCATGCCGGCGAGCAGTTGCGTTTCGGCCTCGACCCAGTCGCCCTCCGCCAAGTTAATCAGACCCTCGATCAGCGAGGCGCGTGCTTTGTTGGCTTGCCGTTTGCCGCGCCAGCGGCCCACGTCGCGCGGGATACGCCACAGTCGCACGAGAATGAAGAGCAGCAGGTAAAACAGGAAAAAACCGATGATCATCAGCGGGATAAACACCGTCAGTGTCATTTCGATGCTCCACGGCGCGCGCGAGATGAGCACGTAGCCTGGATTATCCATGGCATAGAAAGCCACCAGTGCCGCCGTGAACAACAGGACAATGACAAATATCAGCGTCTTCACGGCGCTTCGCTGCGTCCGCTCAGGCGCCGCAGGGTGGACAGCGACGCGGTGATGTCAGGCATCTCGGTGAGAATCTTCGCGGAATGCAACCGGTTGAGCTCGGCCTGCATGGCCGTGACCACTTGCGATTCGACGTCGAAGTAATCCTTGAGCAGGCGCTGCGCCGATTTGAGGTTCTGCTGGTAGGTGGGAACGCTGCCTTGCAGGATGGCCTGCTGCGCGCTGTAAAGCATCAGGCGCAGGTTCTCGCGCAGGAAGTATTGCTGTTCCGGCGGAAGCAGTGGTCGCTGCGAAGCCACGTCTTCGCGGATACGCACCAGCGATAGAATGTCCTGCCACAGGCTGCGGGCGGACTGGCGCCAGTTTCCGTCCGCGCTCGCCACCTGCGCTTTGTTTTCACCGGCCGGGATCCTGGCCTGCTCGATTTCGCGCAACCGGATATCCAGCGCGAGCGGCAGCCGGTCCACGTTGTCCGCCTGGCTGGCCAGGCTCAGGGTGATGCCGCCGATATCCAGCTTCTCGTGGGATTCCAGTGACGAAATTTCGCGCGCCAGTTCGCGCCGCACAGGCAGGAATTTAGGCATGGCCAGCTGTTGCAATTGGCGGTCGGCGGCGCGCAAGGCGGCGAGCGCGGAAGTAGAATCGCGCGCCAGTTGTAGACGGTTGTTGGCGATAATCATCAATTGTTCGGTTTCCGTCAGCGCCCATTCGAGCCGGTTGCGCCGCAGGTCGCTGTTGACCTTCTCGAGCGAGGCGCGAATCGCGTCCTGGGTTTCCTTCAGGGCCCTGATGTCCGCCTGGGAACCGGCAAGGGTATCCAGCGCCTGGTTCGAGTCGGATTCGATGCGGTCGAGCGCGCTGACGATATCGCGCGAAAAAAGGTCGGCGCTCTCGTAGAACATGACGTACCACAGGTAGCCGCTGGCAATGAGGGCGAGTGACGCGAGAATAACGGCGAGGCCACCGCGTAAGCGACCCTTGGGCGATTCGCGCTCGGATTTCTTCGGGGCCGGTTTGGCGCGCTTGGCGGAGGCGGCCTGTTCAGCAGAGGTATTTTTGGCGTCCGTGTCGGTCATGGGATTCCCGCCTGAATGCGGATATTGGATTATAAGGCGTTTTGCCCGTCCCGCCACGCCTGGATTGCCTCCAAAATAGCTTCGTCGCCGGCCGGGGCCGCCAGCCGCGGTTCGGTCTTGAAGCCCAGTTCACGGCAGACCTCCGCCATGCGCTGGCTAACGACGATGATCGGGGTACGGATCAGCCAGTGCTGCCCGGGCTTGCCGACCATGTCAAAGAGGTTTTGCAGGCCGTCCACGCTGGTAACGCTGACGATATCGATCTCCCCGCGCTCCCCGCGGCGCAACAACGGCGTCATGTCGGTAGTGGGACGCACGCGCCGGTAACATTCAGCGTATTCGATCACCGCACCACGGCTTTTTAGCGTGTCCCCGAGCAATTCGCGCCCACCTTCGCCGCGAAAAATGACAATGCGTTGCCCACTTACCGCTTGCAGTTCGGGCAATTCCAGCAGCGCCTCGCTGTTGAACCGGTCCGGCGGTGCGATGATGTTTTCGATCCCGAAATGCTTGAGTTCGCG
>JANLIC010000258.1 GCA_024654125.1 Sulfuricaulis sp.
TAACGCCAACAGGTCCAGCTACGAGCCGTTCTTTCTGAAGTAATCCCGGCGCCAATAGGTATAAAGCGCGAATCCCCACCAGCAAAGAATGACCACGACAGCCATTAAAACAATCGCCTGCAGAATCAGGCCCACAGTGATCCCCTGCATTTGCAATTGGCTTTCGAGACCGGCCACTTGAACCTTGACGAAATCCTTCAAGGCTTCCTGGCTCAGCACGAGCTGAACCTTGTCGAGGGTATATATAGCGGTCGTCACGAACACCAGGGTGTATCCCCATTTTGCCGCGCTCCAAAGTCCAATTCCCAGGCCCAGGAAAAGTGCGGTATAGACCGCATGATAAATCCCGGCGCTGATTCCACCACGTATTACTCCGAAAAGCGGCACTTCAGAAGTAATAGAAAGCAGCTCCAGCGCTGCCGAGGCCATGAACAGTACAGCGCAGGTACGAAACGTGAAGTGCCCTTTTTTCCTCTCTGATGCCATGACAGAATCTCCTTGCTCTGATATGGGCAAATCTACCTCGCGTCGGGATGGTATCAATATCCCGGGTATTAACGACAATCCGCCGATGGACAACCCCGGTTCAGGCAACAGCGGCTGCAAAGCGGCTGTTTTTTGCAGATTTCCTTTCCGTGGATCACGACCAGGGCATGGTATTCACTGAACACCGGTACTGAGTTTTCAAGATTATCCTGAAATTTTCGTCGCAAGGTCTCGTAATCTTCATCCCCCCGGACAAGGCCAAGACGTGAAAAAATTCGGCGTGTATAAGCATCAATGACAAACACCGGGCGTTCAAAAGCATACAACAGAATATCATCGGCCGTTTCCGGCCCGATGCCGTGGACGCCCAAAAGCGCATGGCGCAGTTCCGGCGTGGCGAGTTTTCCCAGACGGCTGACACCGCCCTGCTGCATCACCCAGCGGCACAGTGCTTTCAGGCGTCTGGCCTTGATATTGAAATAACCGGAGGGCCGGAGCCAGGCGGCGAGGCGCCGGGGATGCGCCCTGGCAATCGCTTCGGGCGACAGCGCCTTGGCCTGTTTCAGATTGGCGATCGCCTTTTCGACGTTGGTCCAGGCGGTGTTCTGCGTCAGCACCGCACCCACCATGATCTCAAAGCGCGTATCACCCGGCCACCAGTGCTGGCGGCCGTTGGCGGCGAAGAGAAGGTCATGGATTTTTCCGAGGCTGGCATGCGGCCTCGATCGTTTGGGGCGTGTCGGCATATCAACGGGATCCTGAAGTTCGCCACATTCTACGACATCAGCCGGGCACGCCGCGCTCCTCCGGCGGGCGCAGGTCGCGGAAGGATTTCCACAACAACAGGTCGTAGCCGATCTTCAAGCCGGCGCCGATCAAAAGCGGCGTCGCCAGCGCCAGCCCCTGCATGAGAAACCCGGCCGCGAACGGCGCCACCGCCCAGCCGCCCAAGCGCACCAGACCGGTGATGCCCGAGGCCCAGGTGCGCTCCGCGGGCCGCACCACAGCCATGACGTAAGACTGGCGCGTCGGCACGTCCATCTCGACCAGCAACTCACGCACGAGGAACAGCGCCGCCGCCATCCAGAACTGCGGCACCAGCGCCACGGCCACGAGCATCAGGCTCGAGGGGATGTGGGTGAACACCATGGTGTTGATCAGTCCGATGCGGCGTGCGAGCCAGGCGGCGCCGAAGTGCGAGACGGCATTGGCGCCGCGCGCGAGGAAGAACAGCATGGCGATCGCCGCCTCCCCGGCTCCGAAGCGCTCGAAGAAGAAGTACGACAGCAACGCGGTGCCGAGGAAACCGCCGGCGAGGCTGTCGATCGCGAACAGCCCCGAGATGCGCCACACGATCCGCCTGCTCCGCGGCGTGATGGCCGCGCCTGCGTGGCGGCCGTCAAGCTCAACCGCCGCGGACAACCCGAGGTAGAGCGGCGCACACGCCAGCATCAGCAGCACGTACAGGCCGAGCGTGGCCTGGAAACTTGCGACCACGGGAACTGCCACCGCGGCCTGCAGCAACGCGGGCAGCGCGGCCGCCAGACTGCCAAGCGCGTGGCCGATATCCTGGAGCACGTTGTACCAGGCGAACACCTGGGTGCGGTACTCGCTGGCAGCCGTCGCCGGCAGCATGGCCTGCTCGAGCACGAGCTGGCCGGCGCGGTCACGTCCCATGCCGTTGACCATACCGAGGAAGGCCGCCGCGCCCGCGGCGGCGACGTGATCGGTGAGGATCAGCAGCCCGCCGCCAACAACCGCCAGCCCCGCCAGCACCAGCAGCGCGCGGCGGCGCCCGAGCCGGTCCGCGAAAAACGTGACGATGACCGTGGCGAGCGCCGCGCCGCTCAGGCCCGCGCCGATTACGAGACCGATCTCGCCGGCGCCGAACCCGCGCCGCGCGAGATACAGCCCGAGCAACACCCCGATCAGCCCGGTCGCCGTCGCCCGCAGGAACGCGGCGACGTAGAGCCTCAGGCGGTCGCGGCGCTCCGGCACGTTGCCGCCGCCGGCGTCAGCGCCGGCCGTCGCCCGCACCCGGCAGCTCGCGGCACCAGGCATAGAGCGCGTCGTACATCACCATGCCGTGCGACAGCATCTCGTGGTCGTCGGCAAAGTTGCGCGACAGGCCGAGCGAGATGGCAAGCAGGCCGTGCGATTGCGGCGTAAGCGCCGGCTGGCCGGTATCGGCGCCGCGCACGATCGCCGCCAGCCGCTGCAGGGCCGGGTCGGTGAGCCGGTATTTCTTCAGAAATGCATCGAACGAGCAGAGTTCGCCGACATGCCCGAGTTCTACGCCGGGCACGTCATAAGGTATGGCACCCTGTGCCTGCGCCACGCTCATTACCTCGTCCGCCGGTACATAGAGAAACTCGGGTGCCTTGTCGATGAATCGCGCGATCAGCCATGGGCAGGCGATGCGGTCAATTTTCGGTCTTTCCCGGGTGACCCATTTCATGTCGCCATTCCCGTTACTTTCCCGTAACCTCGCCACCGGCCGTCTTCCAGGCCTCTATGCCACCATCGATAAAGCGCGCCTTGACGCCCTTCGCCTGCAACTGATCCACCACCGAGTTGCTCACCGAGCCGCCGCGCACGCAGTAAATTACTATATCTCGATCCAGCGGCAAGGCCGTGCTCCACTGCGCCAGCTTATCCGGATCAAGCCAGGCGGCACCCGGTAACTTCTGGCCGTCGGTCTGGTAATCGTTCTTGCGGCGCACGTCAAGAATCAGAACGTTTTTACGCAGGTAGAGCAGTTGCTTCAGGTCATCAGGCGAAATTGTTCTGTTCACGAATAACACTCCCGGTACAGACGGTTAACATTGGCCCAATTGATATTTTGCATAAAAGCGTCGACATAAACAGCCGCTTTGGCGCCATAGTCAATATGGTACGAATGCTCATACATGTCGAGTGCCAGAATTGGCGCGCTCCGCGCAAGATGGCAGGTATGATCGGCACCCCACTGGTTGATGAGCTTGTTGTCGCGCGCCGAATACGTTAGCAATACCCAGCCGGAACCTCCTCCCTGCGCCTTGCCCATGGCGCTGAACTCCGCGCTCCAGCGTTCAAAACTGCCGAAATCACGGTTGAGAGCGACCATCAGTTCAGCGTCTGCGTTCCCGGCATCGCCCAAGCTATCGAAATACAGCTCGTGCAAAATCATGGAATTCGTGGCGATCAGTTCCTCGCGTTTAAGACCGTTTATCACAAATACCGGTGCCTTGACGACATCCAGCATCTTCCATTGGTCTGTAATGGCGTTAAGCCGCTTGACCGCCCCGCCGTAATTATTTTCGTAATGACTGACGATCAGCTTTTCCGACAGCCCCTTGAGCTTCGCGGGATTACACGAAAGCGGTTTCATTTCATAAGCCATGATACCTCCTTACGCGCCGACCAGCGGCTTGATCAATGCGTAGACAAGCCCCGCGCCGCCGCACGCCAGAATCACCGGGATGATTCCAATCTTGAATCGCCACAGAGCGACGAAAGCGGAGATTCCGATAAACACCGGCAACCAGTCAAAACCGCTGAAAACTGTTTCCAGGCTCAACGGTTTCGGAAATCCCTGCGGCCACAACACATGATAGGCAAAGAATACAGCCAGGTTAAGGATCACCCCGACGACCGCCGCCGTGATACCGGTGAGTGGCGCCGTGAATTTAATGTCGTCGCGCGTCGCCTCCACTGCCGGAGCGCCGAGGAGAATAAACAGGAATGACGGCAAAAAGGTGAAGAAAGTCGCGACCGTCGCGCCGGCCATGCCGGCCAACGCCAGCATTTCCGGTCCAAAGACTTCCTTGGTCCAGCCGCCCACGAATCCCACGAAGGCGACGACCATAATAAGCGGGCCGGGCGTGGTCTCGCCCAAGGCCAGGCCGTCTATCATCTGGATGCCCGTCAGCCATTGGTACTGGTCCACGCCGCCTTGGTAGACATAGGGCAGCACCGCATACGCGCCCCCGAATGTCAGCAATGCCGCCTTGGTGAAAAACCAGCCCATTTGCGTGAGCGTTCCCTGCCAGCCGTATTGCGCCAGCATCAGGCCTATGACGCCGGCCCATATCACCAATCCCACCATCGCAAAGGTAATAACTCTGGCCCATTTGAAACGTGTGTGCTCGGGCGACGGGGTATTATCATCAATCAACGCCGGGCCGTAACTCTTGTTGCCATCGCCGTGATGTCCGCCGGTTTTGAATTTATCCGGAGCCATGCGCCCACCGATGACACCGAGAATGGCAGCGCCCAGAACAATATAAGGAAAAGCAACGTTGAAGGCGAAAATCGCCACGAAGGCCGCGGCCGCTATCGCCCACAGAACAGCGTTTTTAAGAGCGCGCGAGCCGATGCGATAGGCCGCGAATACCACGATCGCCGTGACCGCCGGCTTGATTCCGTAAAGTATTCCGGCCACGACCGGCACGTTACCAAAGACAATATAAATCCATGTGAGGGCAATCAGAATAAACAAAGAGGGCAACACGAACAAAGTACCGGCGATGATCCCGCCCTTGGTGCCGTGCATCAGCCAGCCGATATAGGTCGCGAGCTGCTGCGCCTCCGGCCCCGGGAGCAGCATGCAATAATTCAGCGCATGCAGGAACCGGTGCTCCGAGATCCAGCGGCGGCGCTCGACCAGTTCCTGATGCATCATACTGATCTGCCCGGCGGGACCGCCAAAACTGATGAACCCCAGCTTCAACCAATAGGAAAATGCCTCGCCCAAAGAGATCTTTTCGGGTGGCTGGGCCGTGTCATGGGTTGTTAGGCTGACAGACATGATTTTCTCCGTTTAATTATGCTTCGGAATATGAGGTATACAGAAAATCGAAAGTCTTGCTGGTCTCCTTAAGCAACCTATCATCGTCGTCAAACAGCTGACGTGCGCCATTCAGGATTACCTCCAGACCGGATGCTTCCGCGATCGGCACACCACCCACGTCCAAATAGTGCACCAGCGAGCCGATACGAGTAAGCGCGGCATCTTTTTCCAGTCCGAAACTCGCAAGTAAGACTTCAAATGTGACGCGCGCACCGACGTGCGTGAATGTCGCGTTGTCGAAGTCAAACCCAAGCGCATTGGCTGGGCACTTCTTTATGTTTTTTAACCAGACGAAACGTGCCTTGGGGTCAATAAAGTGACGAATCAGCCATGCCGAAGCCAGACGATCCACCCAAGGGCGCGCGCGCGTTGCCCAAATACGGTTCTGATAATCCCTCTTGATGAGTCGGTTGATTTCTCGTGTCGCAGGCTGTGGCTCCCCCGGGGAAAGCAATGCGGTGAGGGCCGATTCCGCTTGTGACAATAACTGCTGAACCTGTTCTTTCACCGGCCCCGGGAAATGATCGGTTGCCGTCACTGCCTCGAACTCGCGACGTATTTTTCTGAGGTGACGTGAAGCGGACGTCGCACGCTTCCGCGTGAGAGCGGGATCAAGCATGCGAATGGCTTCGACAAGTCGTGCGTAATCACCGGTACGATCGAACAGTCGGCGGATATGTTCTGCCTGCGATGGCTCCTTGCTGCTGAAACTGAGCACATGGGCATCGCCCCCCGAAGCCCGCACCGCGTTGGCCTGTTCCTGCAACGACCTCACGGCCGATTCACTGTTCGGCAACAGATATACACCGTCGCGCAGTACTGCCGCTCCCAACCCCTTCAAGGCGCGCCATACCCGCATGCGGGGTGTGGCACGCCGCCCAGGAAGGCTAATCACCAACATGGACCACGACGGACTGGCAGATATATTCATGTAACATATTCTACATATCCTGTAGAATTTATTACATAGTTAATTCAGGGCCCATTCAAAGACGCGTTGAGCGCGAAAGCGCAGCCTTGTCATTGTGTTCACAACCCGGAATGGAAAAGCGCTTGATGAGAAGAATCTATGTCGGGAAATTTAGATGATCTTCCGATCGGGGGCACCCGGTTGGTGAATTACATAGGTCAAAACTGGATCTGAGGAGAGACGATAAATATAATCTATCGCCGCCGTTTGGTCTGCCCCCTCCGACGTCGTAATGCCTTACCAGGTACTTCTCTCAGTAACCGTTTTTGTCTCTTATTGCGTGGTTGTTTTGCCGCCAACGGTTTTGCCTTCGGAGGCGAAGGAGGTTTAAGCCCCACATGGGCATATAGCGCGGCGGTCAAGGCTTCATCCAGCGCTGAACTTCGACCCGCGTGAAAATAAGGTGGCAAGGCGACGGGTCCGTAACGCACGCGCATCAATCGGCTCACTTTGGCTCCGACCGCCTCCCACAGGCGGCGCACTTCCCGGTTACGTCCTTCCCTGAGCGTCACATGATACCAATGATTCGCACCGGTACCACCGGCATCCACAATCGACTCAAACCGTGCCGGACCGTCATCGAGCATGACGCCT
>JANLIC010000287.1 GCA_024654125.1 Sulfuricaulis sp.
AACAGATAATTTACCGTAGCGCACGCCGCCGACCGATTTCAGCACGATACCGAGTATGGCCAGTCCCCATTGAAGTCCGAACAGCGTCCAGCCCCAGGATCCGCGCAGCACGCCGAGCGTGAACGGCGTGTAGGTGCCGGCGATCAGCAGATAAATCGCGCCATGATCGAGTATCCGGAATACATGTTTCGCGCGATTATGGGGCAGGGCGTGATACAACGTGGAAGCGAGATACAGCAGCACCAGGGTGGCAGCAAAGACGCTGGCACCGACGATGCCGGCGGTGTCGTGGCGCTGAGCGGCGGAGATAACGAGAACAGGGAAGGCGATCAGCGCCGCCAGCAGGGCGAGGCCGTGGCTGACGCTGTTGGCGACTTCTTCGCCAAAAGACTGTGTGTGTTCCTGTCGTATCAGCACCGCTGCCACCGTTCTATCTCTTGCCCGAATTCCGCTGGATTAGACCTGAGAATCATACTTGAACTTACAACAGGGTGCTGAGTCCACGACGCCAGTCATCCGCGAATTTTTCTATTGTAGCGATGAAGCCAGAGTCATGTTCACGGCGGTTGATAGTGCAGTGAATGACGACCTTGTCCGGCGCGGGCGGGAAACCCGTCGTGACCGTCCAGGCGAAGCCGTTGGGACATTTGGGCCGGGTAAAGCGCACGCCGCCGCGAATCCGCTCGCGATGCACGATGAACTGGCCCCACACGCAAAAAATTTCTCCGGTATCGCCGTCGTGGGAAAACACCTGGCTGATCGACGCGCACCATGAGGCCAGCGAAGCTACGTCGAGGCGTGCCTGCAAGGTCTCGGCGGTTGCTGGCTTGTCGGCGATGGCAAAGAATTCCATAGGTCAATTATGGAGCAGATGACGTGGCATTGCTGAGAGCGGCAAATTCGGCGAGGGTCAGTGTTTCCGCGCGCCGTATGGGGTCGATGCCCAGTGCCGTCATGTCATCGCCACTAAGCAAACCCTTCATGTTATTGCGCAGGGTCTTGCG
>JANLIC010000295.1 GCA_024654125.1 Sulfuricaulis sp.
CGCGCGAGGGCGGCGCCGAAATCCTGAGCCTGCGCAAGACCGCCAGCGCCTACGATGCGCCGGCCGCCGCCATCGCCTCCATGATCGACGCCATCAGCCACAACCGCCGACACATCCTGCCGGCGGTGGCGGTGCTCGACGGCGAGTACGGGCTCAAGGACATCTGCATGGGCGTGCCCTGCGTCTTTGGCGAACACGGGATGGAGCAGGTCATTGAACTGCCCCTCATCGCGCCGGAGGCCGCCGAGTTCAAGCGCTCGGCCGAGGCCGTGCGTGCCGATCTCGTCAAGCTGAAAAAATAGTGCCGCGTCACCCCGCCCGTCACACTTCCCGCACGGTCGCGGAAGTCGTTCACGCGCTCGCGCGCCGCTTCCAGCGTGCCAAGCTCCATTACGGCCACGGTACTGAGACCGCCCAGGACGAGGCCGCCTGGCTGGTGGGCCATGTGCTCCGAATCGCACCGAACCGGTTGGTGCGCAGGCTCGACAAGCCGGTCATCCCTTCCCGCATAAAAATCATCGACGCCCTCGCGGAAGAGCGTATCAAAACGCGCAAGCCCATGGCCTACCTGCTCAAGGAGGCGTGGTTCGCGGGACGGCCTTACTACGTGGACGAGCGCGTGATCGTGCCGCGTTCACTCACGGGTGAGTTCATTCTCGAGCGTTTTCAGCCCTGGATCGACAGCAAGCGGGTGCAGCGGGTTCTGGACCTCGGCACCGGCAGCGGCTGCATGGCCATCGCCTGCGCCCATGCCTTCCCGAAAGCACGCGTGCAGGCCGCGGATGTTTCCGTGGAGGCGCTGGCCGTGGCACGCCTGAACGTCAAACGCCATCGTCTCGGCCGCCGTGTGCAGCTCATGCGCTCCGACCTGTTCCAGGCACTGAAAAGAAAACGCTACGATGTCATCGTCACCAACCCGCCGTACGTGGCGCACGCCGAAATGAAAACTTTGCCGCGCGAATACCGCCACGAACCGGAGCTCGCCCTGGTCTCCGGCCGGGATGGCCTGGATGCCATCGTGCGCATCCTGGCGGAGGCCCCGGAGCACCTGACTTTCGGTGGAATCCTGGTAGGGGAAGTGGGTAACAGCGCGAAAGCACTTCAGAAAAAATTCCCGTCCGTGCCCTTCATCTGGCTAACATCTTCAACGGGAGACGAAAGCGTATTCCTGCTGACGGCGGAGGAATTGCAACGGCACCGCGATGCCTTCACCCGCGCCGGTTGAAGGCGTGAATCAACTCCCGGCCAGCCGGTAGAGCCCGCCCAGAATCGCACCGTACACGACATGCGCCAGCAAGGTGATCAGCGGCGTTTGGCGGCCGTAATTCAGCGCCATGAAACCCGG
>JANLIC010000301.1 GCA_024654125.1 Sulfuricaulis sp.
AGAGGTGGTCCCTTGAATCTGAACAGCTGGGAAAGTGGAATCGCAGCCTGAAAGGCACGATAGCTACCAAGGGGCGAAACTGACGAACCCAATAAACCCGGTATATATCCTGCCAATATCCATTCAGTTTTGAGCTGCCGGTCTGGGATTAAAGAGTTAAGTGGGACAGCCGTGGCTCCGGCCCCATTCCCGGAAATTCAACGGTACCCACAAAGTATCTGCCTGAGAGTCATTTATGAGGATCTGGTGGCCCATACCGAAAATTGTGCAAACCGCTTTTGTCCGACGCCCGTCGCGCCTTTTCCCAGGTACAGGGCCCAGGCCCAATCGGGCTCGTACAGGCTGGTGGTAGATGACCAGTAAATGTCCTGCACGTCGGTGAAAGGATGCCCGGACGGCAAGGCCGGGCTGTGGGCGGCACAATCCACCAGCGATTCCAGTTCGTTGATCGTTGGCAGCCGCCAAACGCTTCCCGCGCATTCGTGGTTAAGCTTGGCCACCGCGGCCAATGCCTCGCGCCAGACCACCGGTTGCGGTGTAAGGTTTGCGCTGCGGCGCCAGAGCAGGCGATCCAGCACGCCTTCCTGAAGCATTTCGAAGCGGAGTTCAGGCCACGGGGCGCCGTAACGCCCTTCGCCGTCCTGACCGGAACCGATGCACGAAATAACCTTGCCGGCGGTATCAAAGCACACGCATTGGCAGGTGCGCGGGACAACGCTTAGACCTTCGCCGCGTACCGGCCAAAGCATGAAGGATTGATCTTTGCCGCCGTAAAACATGCGCGCGCCATCGAGTGCCACGTACCAGGCGTGCGAAGTACTGATGGCCGCCGTCGTCGCGGTTCAGTACCCGCCGTTGAACACATCGATGAACGGGTGGCGCTCGGGCAGGGCAGGCAGTCTGGTTTGCAGACTGAGCAAACTGCGCAATTCGCGGCGGTTGGGCAGGCGCCAGTCGTGCTGGCCGAAATGCTTTTCACGATTCATGTACGCGACGAAATCCAGTGCTTCCTGCCAAGTGAGTGGAAATTCCGTGAGAATGGCGCTACGACACCAGATAAGACCGGTCAACCGGTCCAAGACCTCGTCGTTGCGCAAGACGAAACGCGGTTCCGGCCAGGATGCGCCGACGGCAAACGACGCGTCCTGGCCGGAACCTTCGCATGGAACCTCGCGTCCATCGTCGGCATGGCAAGTGCGTTGGCCGGTATGCAGATAATGGTACGAGGTCATGGTTGCTCCAACTTGTGCGTGCCACCGCACAGACAGTCTGCAGGAATGGGCGGGATAATAAACCTTTGTAAAGAGCAAGCTCTGTCAAGAACGAAACTTAATCAGGGCTGTCAGATAACGTCGTAGTTTTAACTAAATAACGCGATTATTAACCACTTAAAGGAAACTTATCATGAACAAAGACCAAGCGAAGGGTGCAGCGAAAGACGCTGCCGGTAAAGTGCAACGAAAATTTGGCGAAGCAATAGGCAGTGAAAAACAGCAAGTTAAAGGTCTTGGAAAACAGGTTGAAGGCAAGGCGCAAAAAGCCGTTGGTAATGCCAAAGAAGATATCAAAGATGCCGCTAAAAGAAGTCGTTGGTAGAAACGTTTACTGCAAGTGAAATACCAGGACGCTAGTAGCGTCCTGGTAGGTGTTTTCGTCAGCGGGATGGCACCTGTCCGACGGTGAGCGCGAGAGAACCCTGCCATTCTGTCTTTGTGTACGCTGCCCGCCACCCGGCGGTGCTTGCGCCGTCGGCGCCATTGCCGGTGGCCGTTGACGGGGCCGCCAAAATAGAAGCGGCCAGGAGATAAAAATCTCCATAACAATAACTTTAACTTTAGGAGAAACAGCCCATGAAGAACTGCCAATCGCCGGCTTCAAGCTCAGTGCCGACCGGGTTGCTTGCGCCGGGCGCAGCGCCGGTTTTGGACGTGAACATCACCGCCGCTCTGGCGTCGGTGGACGTGATGCATCATGGCCGGAAGGTC
>JANLIC010000325.1 GCA_024654125.1 Sulfuricaulis sp.
GCGGCCGCCCGCGCCATGCGCGCGGATAGCAGCCGGTTGCGGTTGATCACGTCGTCATCGCGAAAGATAGCGAGCGTGGCCAGCGCCGCGGCGCAGGCGAGCGGGTTGCCGGTGTAGGAGTGCGAGTGCAGGAACGCCTTGCGTGTGGAGTAGTCGGCATAGAACGCCTGGTAAACATCATCGGTCGTGAGGCACACCGAGAGCGGCAGATAGCCGCCGGTCAGCCCTTTGCCGAGGCACAGAAAATCCGGCGCGATGCCGGCCTGTTCGCAGGCGAACATCGTGCCCGTGCGGCCAAAACCCACGGCGATTTCATCGGCGATGAGATATACTCGGTGTTTGTCGCACGCACGCCGCAGGAGTTTCAAATACACCGGATCGTACATGCGCATGGACCCGGCGCACTGCACCAGCGGTTCCATCACCACGGCGCAGACCTCGCCGGCATGGCGTTCCAGCGCCTTTTCCATTTCGGCGAACGTGCGAGTGGAATAATCGGCCCAGGATTCGCCGGACGCGCGGTGATAACAATCCGGGGATTTGACCGTGATGGCCTCCAGCAGCAGAGGCCGGTAAATCTCCTTATATAAGGGGACATCGCCCACTGCCAGCGCACCCAGGGTTTCGCCGTGGTAACTGTTGGCGAGGCTGATAAAGCGCGTGCGCTTTTTCTCGCCGTGATTCTGCCAGTAATGAAAACTCATCTTGAGCGCGATTTCGACCGCCGCCGAACCGCTGTCGGCATAGAAGCAGCGGGTCAGGCCCCGGGGCGCGATTTGCACGAGTTGTTCGGAGAGTTGGACGACGGGTTCGTGCGTGAAGCCCGCGAGGATCACGTGCTCGAGGCTCCGCAGCTGGTTTTCAATGGCGGCGTTGATACGCGGGTTGGCGTGACCGAAAAGATTAACCCACCAGGAACTGATGGCGTCGAGGTATCGGTTGCCCTCGAAGTCTTCGAGCCACACGCCTTGGCCGCGGCGAATCGGAATGAGCGGAAGCGATTCGTGATCCTGCATTTGGGTGCACGGATGCCACAGTACCTTCAGGTCACGTTGCGTCAGGGTGTCGTTATCCATAGACTGCCCAGATCATACAGGGCGTTTTGCCCGGTGTTAATGAAGGTTTGTGGAACCCTCACCCCTTTCCTTCCCCCGCGAAGCGGGAGAGGGAAAGCAGGTGAAAAAAATATTTTAGGAGCGACGATGGTAAGTACGGAAACCCCGGTATGTGATTTCGGCCGTCCGGCCCCCGACTTCCGACTGCAAGGCGTCGACGGAAAGATTTGGACGCTGAAGGAAACCCGTGGCAAAAATGGCCTGCTCGTGATGTTCATCTGCAACCACTGTCCCTACGTCAAGGCGGTGCGCGATCGCAT
>JANLIC010000099.1 GCA_024654125.1 Sulfuricaulis sp.
GACAGGACTTTAAGAGATAATCCACTTCGCATCCGTAACTGATTGGAATTGAACAGATTTCTCCTGCCACATGCGTAAGACCCCACTCGCCGCCCATGACTCCACCGCCAATTGCGAACAAAATGAAGCAGTTGCACATTTCCTGCTTGACATGTAAGACCCTTATGATACGCTTTCAACATGGCGCATCTCCACAAGAAGATCAAAAAGGGAAGACCCTACTACTACGTCCGCGAGATCCAGCGAGTGGACGGCAGGCCGAAGGTCGTCTCCCAAGTCTACCTCGGATCCCCGGAGACGATCGCGAAGCGGTTCGCGGAGAGCGCGGCGGCGGGCAAACCGGAACGTGCCGCCATCCGGGAGTTCGGAAGTTTGTTCCTTGCTCACGAGATCGAGAAGAGGCTGGACACCATCAGCATGATCGACGGCCTCGTCCCTCGTGCCGCGCGGGAGACCGGTCCATCGGTGGGCGAATATTTCTTCTACGCCTGGGCGAACCGGCTGATCGATCCGAGGAGCAAGCGGGCCCTGCCGGATTGGTATCGTGCCACCGCGGTCTCCGAGATCCGACCGGTGGCGGTCGAGGAACTCTCCTCGCAACGGTTCTGGGAGAAATGGGATCGCGTTACTCCGGAGGCGGTAGACGCGATCGGGAAGGCGTTCTTCGCGCGCCTGTGGAGCCTGCAGCCCGCACCCCCGGAGTGCCTCCTCTTCGACACGACGAACTACTACACCTACATGGGAAGTCCTACCGAGTCGGAGCTGTGCGCCCGGGGGCACAACAAGGAAGGGAAGCATCACCTGCGGCAGTTGGGGTTGGCCTTGCTGGTCGACCGGGGCACGGAGCTCCCCCTGTTCTACAAGGCCTACGAGGGGAACACGCACGATTCGGTCGTCTTCCGCCGGATCATCGACGAGATGTTCGGGGTGATGTGCGGGTTCAACACGACGAAGCAGCGGCTGACGGTGGTCTTCGACAAAGGGATGAACAGTCCCGAGGCGATTCGTACGATCGACGGCCACACTCGTGTCCACTTCATCACCACCTATTCGCCGCACTTCGTCGAGGAGCTGGCGGGAACGGATCTGAAGCAGTTTGCGCCCTTGGTAAATCAGGGCGAGGAAGAAGACGCCGTGCTGGTGTTGCGTTCCCGGATCCCGTTGTGGGACCAGGAGCGGACGGTGGTGGTGACCCACAACCCGAAGACGGCCCGCAAGAAGCGGTACACGCTGGAGCAGAAGCTGGAATCCCTGCGGCTGACCTTGCTGGAGTACCGTCGCGCCTACCGGGAGAAGCAACCTCACTGGCGCAACCCGGAGGCGATCCGGGAGAGGTACCTGCGGGAATGCGAGCGGCTGCACATCGGCGCGCAATATTACCGGCTCGACTTCACCGAAGGCGATTCGTGTGAGATGAGTTTCCGGAAGGATCCGTACCAGGTGGGCAAATCGGAGGCGCTCTTCGGCCGCAACGTGATCGTGACCGACAACCACGACTGGACGACCGAAGAGATCGTGAAGCATTCCCTGGATCGCTACCGGATCGAGAAGCAGTTCCGTGCGAGCAAGTCCGCGGACCACATCGACGTCAGCCCCTTCTATCACTGGACGGATGGGAAGATCCGTTGTCATCTTCTGTGCTGCGTGATCGCACTCGTCGCTATGCGCATGATCGAGACGACGGTCAACGCGAACCGTCCGGGAGAGCCGATCAGTGGCCCCACGATCCTCGACCGGATGAAGCAGCTCCACTCGGCGTTGCTGTTGTACCCGGGGAAGCGAGAGGCGGAGCGCATGTTGGAGACCCCGGAGAAGACCCAAGCCGAAGTCCTATCGGCCTTCGGCTACCAAATAACGGACAGTGGGGTCTTACAAGAGGCCTGACGCAATATGCCGATATTCCACATCTTTGTAGACCTGTCACAGGTTATCTCTTAAACTACTGTC
>JANLIC010000002.1 GCA_024654125.1 Sulfuricaulis sp.
GCGTAGGTGGCATCCGCCATGGATTCTCCACCCAGGGTCTTGATATAGACTTTGATGCGCCTGGGCTGGAAATTCCTCGGCAACTCAAGCCTTCCTTCGATATCCTGGAAATACTTGAAATTCACCTGAATCGGCCGTTCGTTCAAGGTCGGAAAACGCAATATTTTGTCCTCTCCTACCTCCAGACCGCTGATTTCCAGAATCGCCCGCCCTAGTATGGCGCGCTCGTGTTTCAACGCCTGGATCAACACCAGCTTGTAACGAAACTGATTCGTGCCTCCGGCCGGTTCGATGTACAGGTTCTGGATGCGCAGGCCGCTTATTTTATCGGTTGGCGAAATAATGTTGCGATAGAAATTGAGTTCTTCGCGCAGTTTCACGATTTCCTGCGCCGAGGACTTGAGCGATTTGTCGAGGTCCTGGTAGGCCGCCTGATCCATCTGGATGGTGCGCTGCGCGCGCGCCAGGGATTCCTGCAATCCCTGATTCTCATCCCGAGTCTTGCGCAGTTCTTCCTGCAGTGTCTGCTGTGTCTGTTGCGCCGACTGCTGCTCGAAACCGGCGCGGTTGAGACCGTAATTGTAAATTAACCCGGTAGCGGCCAGCAGCGCCACCGCCATGATCACGGCCAGCAAAAGCTTCATGCGCGGCGAATAGCGCTGCTTGATGATCAATTCGCCGGGTTTTTTGAGATCGAACATGCGATGGGCATAGGAACAATTAAAATATAGCGGAAATTCAGGGTCAGAGGCGGATTTTCTCCGACGCCGGTATTCGCGCGAACATTTGTGTTAGAAAATTCGTCTCTGACCCCGATTTTCACTGACCCCGATTTTCAGGGCAGAACACCGGCCTGCTGGAGACCAGTGCGCTCATCCAGGCCGAACAGGATGTTCATGTTCTGGACCGCCTGACCGGCGGCACCCTTCACCAGATTGTCGATGACGGATAGTACCACGACCGTATCCTCCCCCTGGGGCTGGTGCACCGCGATACGACAGACATTCGAGATGCGCACGCTGCGCGTCTCGGGATGACTGCCGGGTGGCATCACATCCACGAACGGCTCGTTGGCGTAACGCTTTTCATACAGCGCCTGGAGATCAACTTTGGTTTTCACCAGGCGCGCATAAAGCGTCGCGTGGATACCGCGAATCATCGGCGTCAGATGCGGCACGAAGGTAAGCCCCACCGGTTCGCCGGCCACCGCGTCGAGTCCCTGGCGGATTTCCGGCCAGTGGCGATGGCCCGGCACACTATAGGCCTTGAAGTTGTCGCTGGCCTCAGAGAAAAGGGTATGCGCCTCGGCCTTACGACCGGCGCCACTGATGCCCGACTTGGCGTCCGCGATCAAATGCACGGCGTCCACCAGTCCCGCTTCCAGCAGCGGCAGGAAACCGAGTTGCACCGCGGTCGGGTAGCAACCGGGATTGGCGATCAAGCGGGCCTTTTTGATTTTCTCGCGGTTCACTTCCGGCAAGCCGTACACCGCCTCGGCCAGCAACTCCGGGCAGGCATGCGGCGTTCCATACCACTTCTCCCAAACCGCGGGGTCCTTGAGGCGGAAGTCGGCGGCGAGATCGATGAACTTAACGCCGGCCTTGAGCAGCTCGCGTGCATGCATCATGGCGACACCATTAGGAGTGGCCGAAAACACCACGTCACAGCCGGCGAGCGCCTTGATGTCCGGCTGGGTGAAGGCCAGTTTGACGTGACCGCGCAGGTTGGGGAACAGATCTGAAACCTGCTTTCCGGCCTCGCCGCGCGAGGTGATCACCCGCAGGTCCGCCTGCGGGTGCGCCGCCAGCAGGCGCAGCAGCTCCACCCCGGTGTAGCCGGTGCCGCCGATGATGCCGACTTTGATCATGGATAGTTCCAGTCCTTTTACGGTCATTGGCGCGCATGACGGAGCATGCGCAAGAGCTGAATCTGATCGAATCGTACGCGATAGACGCCCACGAGAAGGGGCTACCGGATATCGCCAATTCTCGCGTCCTCCGTACCCTTCCCGCGCTGCCGAGATGGGGATGTTCTATCAGATACTTTACATCATCCCGGACACGCTCGGCCATCGCCTACGCCGCTTGAGGATACGCCTGTTCGATAGAATCGCCTGCGACTTTAATGTCTGCCAGCGCCGAGGGCGTCCATTTAACCTCCACGACGGACCCACCGTTCCAGAAGCTTCAGGGCTTCCTTGCGATCAGTCAGCTTATCAGCTTCGGCTTCCCCCGTACCCTTGCGGATGACCTTGACCTGCCGCATCTGCAACAATAGAAACTCTTCAATCGCCTACGCCGCGCCATAAGAAAGATTTGGAACGGTCCGTGGCTTCTGTCAGCGCCACCAGACGCTAGCCATGGCCTCCGGAACACGCACCGAAATCGTAGAGGATCAGCTCGTTGCGCCCGCGGATGTCCAGACCGCTGTCTACAAGACGGAAAGGCAGATGGACCCTGGCAACTTCCTCTACGAGACCCTGAACCAGAAACTGGCATTCCTACGGCTCGATCGGTATGTCGACTGCCTGAGCGAGACCGAGCAATACGGCTTGGCGCCTGCTGGAGCATTGCAATGCTCGATTCCAAAAAAAAACGGGGCCAGCGGCCCCGTTTTAACGGTTAAGGCTTTCTTATCTTTTTAGAAGTTCACGCGCATACCGAGCGCCAAGACCGACGTGTCCGTCTTCGTTGCGCCAGTCGTTGACTCTGTTTCGCGGTAGCCTACCCACGAGCTTACTGTCTTTGAGAAGCTGTGGATGACACCCAGGTTACGGTAGTCCACCTCCCTCTTGGTGACAGCCGCTGCGGTAAACTCCGCACTGCCGAGCTGCGCCACGAGGAGGTTATTACCGAACTTCAACGTATAGCCGAGCCACATGAATTCGGCATCACCTTTAGCTGCCGTGGTAATACCGTTGGAATTGACAGCGGCAAAGGTGCTATTGGTGTCGACGTCCTCAGCCTGCAGCCACACGGTATGGCTGTCCATGAAGTTGTAGCGCACGCCAAGCTTGGTGCCCTTCTGATCCGTGTTAGCAGCGACGGAGGGCGACTTCTTATTGCTGAAGGTCGCGGCGATGATCTCAAAGCCCTTCATGGGTTTGATGCTGACGCCAGCGCCAATGTCATTACCCGAACCCGCGTCACCCGCACCCGCATCGGTTTTTTCGGGGGAGTACAACAACTCTGCGGTCACCATATCGCCGAACACCTTGCCGGATTCCCACTTGATAGCACCAGGAATGAAGGCATTGTGGGTATAGCCGGATGCGCTCACATCCGTGCCGGACTGACCGCCATTGCCGCGTGCCTCAAGCACGGTGGCATTGAAGGGGTCCCAACGGACGCCGCCCAGACGCTTGTACACGCCGTGCTGGTTACCGGCCTTGATGGCGCCGAAACCGCCGGCAAGCCCGACGTATTTCTCGCGGGTCCGATTATCGAATGTGCGCAGTGACGTATCAAGGAAGGTCGCACCGTTGCCATTCGCATCAGCTTGACCGCTGTTCGCCGTATCGACGCTGAACTCGAAGTGTGCGAGGCCTTTAAGACCAGCGCCCAAATCTTCTTGGACGTCAATCCAGAACCGCCCGCGGGCATTATCGATAAGGCCGTTGCCCTTCGACTTGGCGGCTCCGGTCGTGTCGATCTCAGCGTTATAATATTCCACCTGCGCGTGCCCGCCGACCTTGACGTCGGCCTGGCCCACTGCCGAACCGGCGGCCAGCGCTGCCCCGATCGCTGTTGTAAGAAGTTTCTTGTTCATCATTCCTCCTGAAGGATAATTGGTATTAACGGGATTGAATGTACATTCGTTCCGTTTATTTATATAGCTAATTTTTTGCGTCGACGCAACTGATTTGTTTATTAGCAACAGCTAATTTATATATGTAGTATATTTACAACAATACTGATATACAATAAATTGTTGTAAATCAACTAGGTAATACAAGCTTCACTGCTTTTGTACGGCTCTCTACACGTCTAGGTGGCTTCGCTCATTCATAGTAATTGCCGCTTGCGCGTACTCGCTTACTTCCGCACCCCTACAGTGCCTATCGGAATTTGCTGCCTTTTAATGGAGAACTGCAGCGGACGGCCGGATGCAGTTATCGCCTTGGTAAATCGACGTGGAAAATTTACCGAACTTTCTATTCAGGATCTTTAATTTTGGTCCCAACACCAACACAGGTCTTTACTGCGGTCGGGCGTATGGAACTAGGGCGGGGCTAGGATTCCTCGCAACCTCCCTGTCTCCCGCCTTACGGGCCAACGTCGCCGGCGCTTCACTGTCACACGCGACACCCTCTTACGCCGATGGTTGAACCCAAAGGTTCACATCCTGGTCTTGAGTCAAAATAACCAAACGACCTACTCGATGTGCTCCGTCTGGCTTTTGGATGAGGGGCCAGGATCGACCCGCCACATCCCTCTGTAGCTCACCCCTTCGGGGCGCGCTGATGCGCGCCCAACACGGCTATCCTGCCGATTTGTCGAACTTGACGGTTCTCACCCTAATCCCGAATCGAAAAAAACAACAGCGGTCCCACACTGGGGGCCGCTATTGTTTTTTGGCTGGGGGACTAGGATTCGAACCTAGATAAACAGAGTCAGAGTCTGTTGTCCTACCGTTAGACGATCCCCCAAAAACGCCGCGCAGGATAACAAAATACCCGGCCCGATGCAGCGGCGGTCCCCCTGGCAACCCTTTTCAAGCCCGACGGGCGCGATAATTCTCCCAAGCCGCGACATACGCCGCTTCGAGCTGGCGGGTAAAGCGGGCGGGATCGCAAAGAATTGATTGGCGCAATCGGACCGGGATTCTGGCGCGTAACCGCTCCAGCCGCCCCGGGTCATTCGCCAGGTTGATGGCAACCTGCACATAATGTTCTTCGTCGGATGCGATTGTTTCGCTGAGCCCGGTGTTGGTCAGCAGGCTCAAACCGACGCGACTGCGATGCGCCTCGCTCACAAGCGTCACCACCGGCACACCCATCCACAGCGCTTCACAGGTCGTGGTGACCCCATGGTACGGGAAGGTATCGAGCGCGATGTCCACGAGGTTGTAGGTATCAAGATGCTCCTCGGTACTTTTGACGCTACCCACCAAGGTGATGCGCTCCGGAGCGATTGCGTACTGTGCGAAAGCTGCTTTCAAATGGCTTTGGGTACAACGGCTGTCAGCTCCCTTGGCCTTGATGAGCAGCCGCGAGCCGGGGACCGCGTTGAGAATTGCCGACCAGAGCTGCACGATCTGAGCATTCAACTTGGACAGGTTGTTGAAGGAACCGAAGGTGACGTAGCCTTTCCCCCGGCACGGCGGTTCGGGCCTGATCGGTCGTTTGCTGAAATCCCCGAAGCACAGAAAGGATTCGGGTAACCGCAATAGATTTTCCGTCCCGGCATAACTGTGTTGGCCATCGGCATAAGGATCGCTGAGGCGATAGTCAACCACACTCAGGCCCGTGGTGTTGGGATAGCCGAGCCAGGTGATTTGCACCGGTGCGGGACGCAACGCGAGCACATCGAGACGCGTCTCGCCCGTATGACCGGCCAGATCCACGAGGACATGAATTCCGTTATCGTGAAGGCGCTGTGCCAGCTGTTTGTCAGTAAGATCCCGGACCTCTGCGTAACTAGTTACGGAATCGCGGATACGTTCGGTGATCTCATCGCTCGCACGCTGGTTGGCGTAACAGTGCACTTCAAACCGGTCGCGATCATGACGACTGATAACATGTTGGATGAAGTAACCCACCGAGTGACGGCGGAAATCGGGCGACAGGTAGCCGATACGCAGCGGTTCGGTTTCGTTCCTGCAAGACCAAGCGGTGTAACGTTCGTTACCCGCTTCCCGCTCAATGGCCTCGCCCCAAAGGCGGTGATACTCCAGGTTTTCCTGCTCGTCGAGATTTTCCGGATATTGTAGCTGCAACAAGAGCGATGTCAGTGCGCGCGGGGCATAGTGACCGCTCCGGAACAGACGGTAAAACTGATCGATAGCCTGATCGCGTCCGGCGAAATCCGCCGAGCGCCCGAACACGTCGATGACCATCGGCAAAACCACTCCCGATCCACGCTGGTCTGCCAGGAGCCGGGTGGCCACGGCATGAGCGGTATCGAAATCGCCTTGCCGCAGTAGACCGTGCAGCCAGTCGCGCTGAGCTTCCAGAAATTCCGGGTCCAGTTCGACCGCGCGTTTGAAGCAATCCATGGCCTCAGTGCTCCGGTTCCCTTCCTCGTAGAGCAAACCAAGGTTGTGCCAGATACCCGCCATGGTCGGGTTCTTTTCCAGCGCCACACGGTACGCACCGAAAGCTTCGGCAAGATTCCCGAGCTTGCGATTCGCCAAGCCGAGGTTGTTGTAGGCATCGGCATTCTCCGGATCCAGTGCGATGGCGCGCCGCAGAAGATCGCGCGCCTCCATGTAGCGTTCCTGCTTGACCAACAGACCACCTAAATTGACATAGGCAGGAGCGAACCGAGGCTCGAGCGCCATCGCTTTCCGATAAGACTTCTCGGCGTCTTCGCTGTCCAGCCGCTGCAGGGCGTGCCCGAGATTGTGGTGAAAGAGCGGGCGCTGCGGATCGCTGACAATCGCCTGACGGTAATGCTCAAGCGCATCGCTCCATGTCCCGCGGGCGGCCAGAATATTGCCGAGAATATTATGGGCGTCGGCGTTCCGTGCATCGAGCACCAGGGCACGGCGCGCGCAGTTTTCGGCTGTCTCAAATTCATGCAAATCGACGAGCACCTGCGCCAGGTTGGCGTGGCCATGCGACGCTTGAGGATTGGCAGACACAGCTCGTTCGAAATACTGCCTTGCCGGCACGTACTCGCCCGATTGGTAGTGAAGCATGCCCGCCAACTCCAATGTACCGATGTTCATCGGCTGAGCGCGGAGGATCGCGGTGCACAGCGTCAGGGCTTCGCCCGGCCGACCGTTTTGTAGCAACGATACGGCCCATTTGAGATCTTCCACACCGGTGGCACCGGACGTCATGGTCGCCCCACAACACATTTTGTATTTCTTGCCGCTGCCACAGGGGCAGGGGTCATTGCGTTTCAGTTTCATCTTTAAGGCTAGCAATGAAGGATTTAGTAAGCATCTTACGCGGCGTGAGCGGCAAAAAAAAAGGCCGCCCGGAGCGGCCTTTTTGACGGAAGCAACGATCAGCGTTTCGAGTACTGCGGCCGTTTGCGCGCTTTGTGCAGGCCGTATTTCTTGCGCTCAACGGCGCGCGAGTCGCGCGTAACGTAACCGGCCTTGCGCAGGGCGGGACGCAACGATTCATCGTACTTCATTAACGCGCGCGTGATGCCGTGACGGATGGCGCCAGCCTGACCACTGGGCCCGCCGCCAGCCACGTTCACCCTGACATCGAACTTGTTTTCCATGTCCACCGCCACGAACGGCTGGCGCACGATCATGCGTGCGGTTTCACGACCGAAGTATTCATCGAGAGTACGGCTGTTGATCGTGATTTCGCCTTTGCCGGGCTTGAGGGTGACACGCGCCGTAGAGGTCTTGCGCCGTCCGGTGCCGAGATGGGTGTTTGCCTGCGCCATAATGATTGACTTTCCTGAATTTAAATTTTCAGTACTTTGGGATTTTGGGCGGCATGTCGATGCTCGTCGCCGCGATAGACCTTGAGCTTGCGGAACATTTGGCGGCCCAATGGGTTCTTCGGAAGCATGCCGCGTACCGCGGTCTCAATGACATTGGCCGGAGACTTTTTCATCATGTCCTGAAAGCTCGATGACTTCAGACCGCCCTGGTATCCGGAGTAACGGTTGTAGATCTTGTCCCGGCTCTTCTTGCCGGTGACCTGGAGTTTGCCGGCGTTGATGATGATGATGTAGTCGCCGGTGTCCACGTGCGGGGTATATTCTGCCTTGTGCTTGCCGCGCAGGCGCCGCGCCACTTCCGTCGCCACGCGCCCAAGCACTTTGCCGGCGGCATCGATCACGTACCAGTCGCGCTTGACGGTTTCCTGTTTGGCGGAGAAAGTTTTCATGCAAAATGTTTCAAATGAATCAGCTGACCGAAGACTTGGCGCCATGCGTACCGGCGCTGGCCCGAGGCCGGAAAGCGGCGCATCTTACAAAAGACGGTACGGAGTTACAAGGAAAAGCCTGAAACCTGCCGATTTCTATATAGTTACGGTAACTGGCATGACGATCTGGTTAACTGGCAAAAAAAAAGGCGTGGCTTGGAAGCCACGCCCGAACCACCACTAGGAGGATGGAGGAGCCATTACCCGGCGCCTGAGCGCCGCAAAGAAAACTTCCAACTACCTGTATTCAGCTTAGCAAGCTCCGAGCCAATCACCAGGAAGCAAATTCATAAAGAATATAATCATTATCTAATATTTAAACCTATTGTCAACATTGCCTCTCCAAATTTTTAAAAGTGTCGGTAAACAATAACATATTGATTCATATTGATAAATATGAAGTATTTAGCGCCTGCTCGCCGCCGACATAGGTTTTACCCAATGCATTAAGGGGATTACAGATTGAGATCTGGCATGACACAGTGTCAAAAACAGGCGCAGCGAAATACTGCTGACAAGAGGTGCTTAATCCTTCAACTTGAGACGTTTTACAACTTGGCCCTGGCGCAGATGTTGATCGATGATTTCGTCGATGTCCACGTGGTCCACATAGGTATACCAGATTCCTTCGGGATATATCGCGATCACGGGGCCTTCCTCGCAGCGGTCCATGCAACCCGCCTGATTGACCCTCACCCCGCCCTTGCCGTCCATCCCCAGTGACTTGATCCGTTCCTTGGCGTAATCGCGCATCTTCTGGGCGGGATGGTTGGCGCAGCAGGCGCTACCGTCCCCTCGGCGGTTCACGCAGAAAAAAACATGATAACGGTAATAGGACATGGATCGGACAAGTTGCACGTATGAGGCAACAAACGATAACGTAGAGGAATTATAGGATATTGGCCCGCATCCGGGCATATTTTTCTCGCGCTACAACGCGCCGATCGCCGAATTTTGGATTCCATCACTAATATCAAACAGGAAGCCGCCAAATGCGTGGCTTGCGGGCTGTGCCTGCCTCACTGTCCGACCTACAACCTGTTGCAGGATGAAGCCGAGTCGCCGCGTGGACGCCTGTGCTTGATGCTGGCCCTGGCGCGGGACGACCTTCCGTTGAATGCCAAACTGGAATCCCATCTCGCACGCTGCCTGAATTGCCGGGCCTGTGAAAAGGTCTGTCCATCCTATGTTGCTTTCGGGCTGGCGCTCGATTCCACGCGCGCCCTGATCGAGTCGCGTCGAGTTGACGCCGGCCTACCGGCATCCAAATCCACATCGCTGATTGAATGGCTGGTGGAAAAACCCGCCCGAATGCAAAGGCTGGGAATAATTCTACGACTATACCAGTGGACTGGATTGCAATGGTTGCTACGAACCACGCGCGTGCTTCGACTCCTCGGGCTGGCCAGCCTCGATGCCGATATTCCACGGCTTGCGCCCCGGAAGCATCTGGCAGAGTTTCATCCCGCGATAGATAAATCGAAAGAAAGAGTGATCTTGTTTACCGGTTGCCAGGCCGACATGGCCGACCAGTCGGCATTGGCTTCCTCGATTCGTCTGCTCAAGCAGCTGGAGTACCAAGTGCATGTGCCTCCGGGCCAGGGATGTTGCGGCGCGTTGCATCTGCACGCCGGACATCGCGGGAAAGCCATCGAACTCATGCAGGGGAATATCAAGGCTTTCACCGAGGGGAACGAAGCAATTGTGTGCGTCGCCAGTGGCTGCACGGCGACACTGGGAGAATACAATAAATATCTGAATGGCGACGAACGCGCCGCCGGATTTTCAGCACGGATCAAGGATATCAACCAGTTCCTGACGAGTGTGAATTGGCCGAAAAATATTGCCTTCGATCCTTTACCGCGTCGTATTGTGGTGCACAACCCCTGCACGCTGACCCATGTCCTGCGTCAGGAGGACAAGCCTTACGATCTGTTGGCGAGAATTCCCGGGGCGGAAATCTTTCCGCTCCCGGAGAACAGCCTCTGTTGCGGAGCCGCCGGTGCCTATCACCTGACCCAGACACAGATCGCCAGGCAGTTACGTGATCCCAAAATAGCGCATCTCAGGCGCCTCGCCCCGGATATTCTGGTTACCTCGAATCCTGGTTGCGCGACGTTCCTGGCGGCCGGTTTGCGCGCGGCCGGGCTGGCCATTGAGGTCCTGCATCCGGTGACCCTGCTCGCCCGTCAGCTGAAAATATAGTTCCGCCCTTGTTGCGCGGGCTTTCCGGCGATATCGTTACACACATGAGCGATCGAACACACTCTGGTCTTGACCGCCTGATGGACCAGCTCGATCAGGCGCTGCATACGGTGTTCGGGCCGGTCCCGATGCCGTCGCGTTCTAGTCCGTCTACGGACGGGAATGACGCCGGCCTCGAGGCAGCTGGGCGTGAATTATCGGGTCGGCTGATGCGCGTCAATCATGCCGGAGAAATCTGCGCCCAGGCCTTGTACCAGGGACAGGCCGCCACGGCACAGCTGCCGCAAGTGCGCGGAAAAATGGAACAGGCGGCGCAGGAGGAAAACGATCATCTGGCGTGGACCGAGGAACGCATCCGCGAACTCGGCGGTCACATAAGCTATCTCAACCCGCTCTGGTACGCGGGCTCATTCGCCATCGGCGCACTGGCCGGCGTAATCGGTGACAAGTGGAGTCTCGGTTTTGTCGCCGAGACGGAGAAACAGGTGGTGAAGCATCTTGAAGGGCATCTGCAACGGTTGCCGGCGGAGGACAACAAGAGCCGGGCGATTCTGGAACAGATGCGCGACGACGAAGGCCGTCACGCCACGGTGGCCATCGAGTCCGGCGGCGCCGAATTGCCGGAACCCGTGCGACAGGCAATGCGTTGCGCGTCGAAAATCATGACTCGTACGGCTTACTGGATTTGACGTCTACTTATTCACCAACGACGGATGGTAAATTATCTGCACGGTGTTGCCGGCCGGATCCTGGCAATAAAAACTGCGCGCGCCGTCGCGATGGGCGCTGGGCTCCTCCATCATCACCGCGCCTTTTGACTTCAGATACATAAACCAGGCATCCACGTCGCCGATGGCATTGACGACGAAACCGATGTGGTCGAGCCGCTGGGCCGACTCGGAATTAACGGCCGCCGTGGCCCGATGCAGGGCTAGGTTGTCGTTGCCGCTGGTGAGATACACATTATTCGCATCCGGCCGCCACTCCACGCGCATCCCGAGCAGGTCCGTGTAAAACCGTTCGCAGGCCTCTATATCCTGCACATTCAGCGCCACGTGGCGCAGTCCGGTGGTAGCAGGCGGGCGCATCATAAGCTGGCTTCCATTTATTCGCTCTCCACGATGTCGAAATCGTGCGTGACCTTGGCGGTCTTGGCCAGCATGATGGAGGCGGAGCAATACTTGGTCGCGGAAAGTTCAATGGCATGCTGCACCTTCTTGGCATCCAGGTTTTTCCCGGTGATGACAAAATGGATGTGAATGTTCGTGAAAACCTTGGGGTCGGTTTCCGCGCGCTTGGCCTCCACCTCGGCGACACAGCCCGATACTTCCTGGCGCGACTTGCGCAAGATATGCATGACATCGAACGCGGTGCATCCACCCGTGCCGATCAGCACCAGCTCCATGGGCCGGGAACCCTGGTTCTGGCCGCCGACATCCGGCGCGCCGTCCATGATCACGGTATGGCCGCTGTCGGACGTGCCGACAAAGCCGACACCACCGGTCCACTTGATATTGGCTTTCATGATTTTCTCACCTGAGGTTATACCGATATATTGAAAATCTCCTGAAGTTTTATTCCCGGGTCGTCAGCCCTCATGAAGGCCTCGCCCACCAGGAAGGCGTTCACCCCCTCGGCGCGCAGACGAGTGACATCATCCGGGGCATGTATTCCGCTTTCTGTCACGACCACGCAGTCTGCCGGGATTTTCTTGAGCAGCCCCAGCGTGGTTTCGAGGGAAGTTTGAAACGTCCGAAGGTCACGGTTATTGATACCGATCAAAGCCGGTTGGAGCGCCAGCGCGCGCTCGAGTTCCGATTCATTATGCACCTCTACTAATACGTCCAAACAGAGCTTTTGGGCAAGTGCATTCAAATCGTGCAACGCGGAATCGTCCAGCGCGGCCACGATGAGAAGAATGGCATCGGCGCCCAGCACGCGCGACTCGTAAACCTGGTAGGCATCAATGGTGAAATCCTTGCGCAACACGGGCAAGACACAAGCCTCCCGCGCCTGCTGCAAATGTGCATCGCTGCCCTGGAAAAACTCCTCGTCCGTCAGCACCGACAGACAGGTGGCGCCATGGCGTTCATAACTTTGGGCAATCTCGGCCGGCCGGAAATCCGCCCGCAACAAGCCCTTGCTCGGGCTCGCCTTCTTGATTTCGGCGATCACCGCGGGCCGGCCGCTCGCGATGCGGCTCCGGATCGCATTCAGAAAACCGCGCGGCGGCGATGCCTCCCGGAGGCGATTTTTCAATTCTGCCAGCGGCAGTCGACGCGCTCGATCGGCAATTTCTTCGGCTTTGCGCGCCAGGATCTTGCGGAGAATGTCCGGCGGTGCGTTCATGGGGCGGCCAGTTTTTTACTCAGGGCAATCAGGTCCTGTAGTTTTTTTTGCGCCGCACCGCTGGCTATCGCCGTCTGGGCGGTCTTGATACCGGCGCCGAGATCGGGGGCCAATCCAGCGACATAGATCGCCGCCCCGGCATTCAGTACCACAATATCGTGCGCCGGCCCGGGTTCGTTGTTTAGCACCGACTCGATCATCGCCAGGCTTTTGGCCGGACTGCTGACGGCCAGTTTCGTGACCTCGCCGCGCTTCAGTCCGAACTGTTCCGGCTGGATCGTGAACACCCTTACCCTCCCCTGTTTCAGTTCGGCCACGAGCGTGGGCGCACCGATGCTGATTTCGTCCATGCCATCCTCGGCATGCACCACGAGCACGTGTTCGCTACCCAGTCGTTGCAACACTTCGGCCAGTGGCGCGACCCACTCTTTCGAAAACACGCCCAACACCTGGTGGGGGGCTTTAGCCGGATTGGTCAGCGGCCCGAGCAGATTGAAAATTGTGCGCACGCCCATCTCGCGCCGCGGCCCGATGGCGTGTTTCATCGCCCCGTGGTGTTTGGGTGCGAACATAAAACCCACGCCCACCTCGTTGACACACTGCGCGACCTGTGGCGGCGTCAGTTCCAGACTTACGCCTGCCGCCTCCAGCACGTCGGCGCTGCCTGATTTGCTCGAGATCGAGCGATTGCCGTGCTTGGCCACCTTGCCGCCGGCAGCGGCCACGACGAAGGCAGAAGCCGTGGAAATATTGAACGTGCTGGCGCCGTCACCCCCGGTCCCGCAGGTATCCACCAGATGCGGACCCTTGACCTCCACGGGCACGGCGAGTTCGCGCATGACACCGGCGGCGGCGGCAATTTCCTCGACAGTTTCTCCTTTCATGCGCAGTCCGATGAGAAAGCCGCCGATTTGCGCCGGTGTCGCCTGCCCGGTCATGATCAGCTGCATGACCTCGCGCATCTCGTCTCCCGAGAGGTTGTGTCGTTCGATCACGGCGCGAATGGCGGCTGACATGTCCACGATCAGTTTGCCCGGCGGTTTTGGGTCAGAAAGTTTCTAAGCATATCGTGCCCGTGTTGCGTCAGGATGGACTCCGGGTGAAACTGCACGCCTTCGACCGGCAGGGTCTTGTGGCGCACCCCCATGATCTCGCCATCGTCGGTCCGGGCGGTCACTTCAAGCTCCTGGGGCATGCTGTCTGGCTCGATCACCAGCGAATGATACCGCGTCGCTTCGAACGGATTCGGCAAGCCGACAAACACACCTTTGTTCTCATGCCGGATCATCGAGGTCTTGCCGTGCATCAGCTGCTTGGCGCGCACGATCTTCCCGCCATAGGCCTGGCCGATGCTCTGGTGTCCGAGACACACGCCCAGGATGGGAAACTTGCCGCCCAGTTTCTGTATGGTTTCCACCGACACCCCGGCCTCGTTCGGCGTACAGGGACCCGGTGAAATGACGATGTGATCCGGTTTCAGTTTCTCGATTTCCGGCACCGTGATCTGATCGTTACGGTACACCCGCACATCCTCGCCCAACTCGCCGAGGTATTGCACGAGGTTGTAGGTGAAGGAATCGTAATTGTCTATCATCAATAACATAATTAAAACTCAACGCAGAGACGCAGAGACGCAGAGAATATTAAAGTTCATTCACAATCCTTCTGATACCATTTCTCAAGACCGGAACGTTAAAATTTACCAGCAGCCCAAGCTTGAGCTTGCTTAAGCGCAAATAAGATAATAATTGTGCTTCATGCACGGGCAAAATACTCTCTACTGTCTTTAACTCAACGATTACCTTACCCGCCACCAGCATATCCATGCGGCAAGCAGCTTCGAAAGTAAGCCCCTTATATTCGGCAAGCAGCGGAACTTCTTCTTGATATAACACCCCTTGCAATTCGAGCTCTCGCGCAAGACATTTCTGATAAACAGATTCGAGCAAACCCGGTCCGAGACTGCGATGCACATCAATAGAAGATCCGATAATCTTGGCTGAAATTTCGTTTTCTTCCACCATATTCCCTTTGCGTCTCTGCGCCTCTGCGTTGGGTTTCAGTTATTTAAGCCGCCGGAAGCCATGGCCACGGCGCGGAAGATGGCGCGCGCCTTGTTCATGGTTTCGTTCCATTCATTGCGCGGGACCGAGTCGGCGACGATGCCGGCGCCGGCCTGGATATAAAGCGTCTTGTCTTTGATCACGGCGGTGCGGATGGCGATGGCCGTGTCCATGTTGCCGTTCCAGCCGATATAGCCGACCGCGCCGGAATAGATTCCGCGGCGTGTCGGTTCGAGTTCCTCGATGATTTCCATGGCGCGCACCTTGGGCGCCCCGCTCACGGTACCGGCCGGGAAAGTGGCGCGCAACACGTCGATCGCATCCAAAGGGGGTTTAAGCTTGCCGGTGACGTTGGTGACGATATGCATGACATGCGAATAACGTTCGATGGCCATCCGGTCCGACACCTGCACGCTCCCGACTTTTGCCACGCGTCCGACATCATTGCGTCCCAGGTCCACCAGCATGATGTGCTCGGCAAGTTCCTTGGGGTCGGCCAGCAGCTCCTTCTCCAGCGCCAGATCCTCGGCCTCCGTGGCGCCGCGCGGGCGCGTGCCGGCGATGGGGCGCACCGTCACCAGCCCGTCTTCCAATCGCACCAGGATTTCCGGCGAGGAACCGACGATGTGGAAATCCTTCAGGTCCATGAAATACATGTACGGCGAGGGATTGAGCGTGCGCAGGGCGCGGTAGAGGTCGAGTGGGGCCGCGTCAAACGGGATCGCCAGGCGCTGCGACAGCACCACTTGCATGATATCGCCGGCGCGGATGTATTCAAGCGAACGCACGACCGCTTTCTCGAAACCCTGCTGCGTAAAGCCAGAAATAAAATCGGTCTCCGCCACGGTTTTGTTGTTTTCCGGGGCCAACGCCCGCGGAATGAACTCGCTCAGCCCGGCCACCAGCGCCTCCAGCCGCGCATCGGCCTGGCGATAGGCATTGGCGATGACGGGATTAACATGGATCACGACATAGAGCCGACCTTGCAAATTGTCGAACACGATGACTTCGTCCGACACGGTCAACAGAATATCGGGCGCACCGATGGCATCGGGCTTGGCCATCTTGCCCAGGCGCGGTTCCACGTAGCGGATGGTTTCGTAGCCGAAGTAACCTACCAACCCGCCGGTGAAGCGCGGCAGTCCGTGGATTTCGGGAACGGTGTATTGCGAGCGGAACCGGCGCACGGCCCCGAGCGGATCGGGAACCGTGTCGCGCTGAATAACCTTGCCGTCTTTTTCAACGGTCACTTCGTTTCCGGTAACGCGCAACAGGGTGCGCGCGGGGAGCCCGATGATGGAATAACGGCCCCACTTTTCGCCGCCCTGGACCGATTCGAACAGATACGAATACGGCCCGCGCGCAAGCTTGTGGTACACGCTCAGGGGAGTATCGAGATCGGCAAGGACCTCGCGCATCAGAGGGATGCGGTTGAAACCTTGAGTAGCGAATTTATCGAATTCTTTTTTGCTCAGCGACATGAATCACCATGAGATCACCGGTTAAACGGTCGAACAACAGCACGAGTGGCAGCCCAAGGCCACCACCCGCGCAAGTCCGACCATTCATGTTTCCTGTGTCTCATGGGCGTCGTCTAAGAGTAAAGCCGCAGATATTGCGGCACTTCGGTCAGCGAATCCACCACGGCGTCGGGCAGAGACTGACGGATATCGTGTCCGTGATTATAGCCATACGTCACGCAAATAACAGGCATGCCCGCCGAACGCGCGGCGTGCACGTCATTGCTCGAATCCCCAATCAGCACCCCATGGGAAGTAACTATGCCGAAATGCCGGCAGGCGTGCTGCAATGGCAGGGGATCGGGTTTCTGTTTCGGCAGGCTGTCGCCAGACAACACCAGTTTGAAATATTTATCCAGCTCAAGATTCTTCAAGAGTGGGAGCGTAAAGGCCTCGGCCTTATTGGTAATGCAAGCCAGTGAATAACCTTGGACGGTAAGATGCTCAAGGGTCTTAACCACACCGGGATAAGGACGGCTCAGATCAGACACCGCCTCGCCGTAATGTTGGCGGAACGGCTCAAGCGCCTGATTGAAAAGTTTCTGGTCGGGCTCGGCCTGCATCTCGCCGGTGAGCGCGCGCTTAACGAAACGCGGCACGCCGTTGCCGATCCAGGTGCGATAGTGCTTCTCATCCCAGGGCTTGCGTCCGAGATCGGCCAGCATGCGATTCGCCGCCGCGGCCAGGTCAGGGACCGTGTCGATCAGCGTGCCGTCGAGGTCGATCATGACCATCTTTACGGCCAACGGGAAAGACATCGTTTTGCGCGCTGTGTTCGGCATCACACTTTGGCCTTGGCGAGTTCGTCGCGCATCGCTTTCACAACAGAATTGTAGTGGTTCTTGTCACCGGATTTACCGGCGCTGAAGATTGCGGAACCGGCCACGAAGGTGTCGGCGCCGGCCTCGGCAATCTCGCGGATGTTGTCCACCTTCACGCCGCCGTCGATCTCGAGGCGGATCTTGCGCCCCGAGGCGTCGATCAGTTTTCTCGCCTCGCGCAGCTTGTCGAGCGTCGCCTTGATGAAGCTCTGGCCGCCGAAACCCGGGTTCACGGACATGAGCAGAATCATGTCCACTTTATCCATGACATATTTCAGGTAATCGAGCGGCGTGGCCGGGTTAAACACCAGGCCCGACTTGCAGCCGGAATCACGCACCAGCTGCAGGCTGCGGTCGATGTGCTCGGAGGCCTCGGGATGAAACGTAATGTAGGTTGCGCCGGCCTTGGCGAAGTCGGGAATGATGCGGTCCACCGGCCGCACCATCAGGTGCACGTCAATGTCGGCCGTGACACCGTGCTTGCGCACCGCCTCGCATATCAACGGCCCGATGGTCAGGTTCGGGACATAGTGATTGTCCATGACGTCAAAATGCACGATATCGGCACCGGATGCGAGCACGTCGGTGACCTCCTCGCCGAGGCGGGCGAAGTCGGCCGACAGGATCGATGGTGCAATTTTATAATCTCGCATGATATTAATCCTATGTCCCGTTTAGATTTACGAATCCACTCGGTTCGGAAAGAATCGGGCGCACTTCTGTGCGCCCGCAGGACGCAGGCGCGCGGATGGCGCCGCATCTACAAAGTGCACTTTACCCGATCGACGGAAAGTTTTCAGCCGTCCCCTGGCGCAATATGCTTGCGTTCGACAGACGTTGATGACTGAACTAAATTCTCACCAGAAACCCCTACAAACGTAGCCATGGACTCTTGGTTCCTGAACAACGAACAACCGCCTATCATTCTTCCCTTGAGCGTATGGAAACGGGGCTGGACATTCGGCGACAAAATCCCGGATGCCGGTAAGGACAGGCCAACAGAAACTGCCGATTACCGTTAGGCCCGCTTCGTCAGCAACCAGCGACTGATATTGCGCACGCTCTTGCCGATGAAGCGCGCCGTCCGCTCCAGCCAGGTTTTGCGGTCACGGGTGAGCGAGAGTTTTTCCACCTCCGTGAGCAGTTCCGGCGCATGGGTTTTCTTGAGGCGCGCCACGGCCACCCGGTCGGCTTCGCGGAATTTCTCGTACATCCACCGTGCCGCGAAATTCCAGGAACGCGGCCGCCGGAAATGCGCGGCAAAATCCACCACGTGCGGCTCGCCGTCGGCGCCGACCAAAATGTTCCCCTGACTTCGCAGGTCGCAATGCGCCACGCCGAACTCGTGCAGGCGATCCACCAGCCGGTAAAACCGTTCGAAAAATTGCGGCGTCAGTCCGCCAGGCGGCACCTCGCGTACGCTCGTGCCGGGAATGTACTCCAGCAACAGCGCATCGCGACTCACCCGGCGCAGCAGGCGCGGAACACCGCGCGCGCCATCGAGCTGCTTGAGCGCACGCGCCTCGCGACGCGCTGAAAGCGGACCCACCACGCGCCGGAACCACGGGTCGGATTTGCTGAAATCCTTCAGTACCGCTTCCTCGCCGTTTAGCCTGATCAACATCACTTCGGGACGGGAACCTCCACCTTGCCGGTAGGTTTTCGTCGCGTGGGCGCAAAGTTCCTGCAATGAAAGGTCTTGTAGCGATGCCATACGACAGAGAATAATATGATCAACTCAGGGAACTCAAACGATTTCGCGGGAGTCTTCATGCCGGTTGCCATCACGCTTCATATCCTTTCCGCCGTGGTCTGGGTCGGCGGCATGTTTTTCGCCTATGTGGCGCTGCGCCCGGTCGCGGCGAGCCTGCTGGAACCGCCGCTACGCCTGCCGCTGTGGTCGCAAACTTTCGCGCGTTTCTTCCCCTGGGTCTGGGCCGCGGTGATACTGCTGCCAGCGAGCGGTTACTGGATAATCTTCGAAATATTTGAAGGCATGCAGAATGTCGGCCTGCACGTTCATGTGATGCAGGTCGTTGGGATTGCCATGATCGCCATCTTCCTCCATGTGTTTTTCGTGCCCTACCCACGCATGAACCGTGCGATTACCGCGGGTGATTTCCCGGCCGCCGGCAAACAACTGGCGGTGATACGCCGACTCATTGGCGTCAATCTGGTCCTGGGCCTGATCACCATCGTCTTCGCCACTGGCGGCGCCTATTGGCTTAACAGCGTCCGTCCCTTTTGACTTCCATTTAGTCCTGGATCCCTCGTAACCGGAAACACCAGTTTCTTGATATCAATAGGTTTTTTCAGCGTGTCAACGCCTTCCCCAGCCTGAGCGTTGGAACAAGGACAAGCACGAAGACTAGACTCTGAACGTCCAGGTTTATTCTTTCACGCTGTTATCAACCAACCCATCGAGGGAGAAACTTATCATGCTGAATCTAAAATTTGCCGCCGTGGGCACTTTACTCGCACTCGGCGCCATGCCTGCGACGTACGCCGCCGATCCCGTGGCGCCCGGTGAGATCCGGGCCGACAAGAAAGAAATCGTTCAGGACCGGCGTGAATTTCGGGATGACAAACAAGAACTGCGCCAGGACCTGCGCGAGCGGAATGCGGACCGGCGCGAGCTGAAACAGGAAATCCGCGAG
>JANLIC010000059.1 GCA_024654125.1 Sulfuricaulis sp.
GCGGGCGCATCCCGTTGCGCGGGTCCCTCGGGCGAAGCTCCGGGGCGCCCCCCGTGTAGCGGGGATGCGAACGGCTACGAATGCCGCCGGCCGCCGACAGGAAAGCGTAAGGGATTTGTTTTGGCATCACGGAGGCGGCGTTGGCATGAGCAGGGAGATGGCGGCGTGAGCTTTCTGGAAACGCGCGGACTCGAGGTCTCCTATGGAGGGATTCGGGCCGTTAAGGGAATCGATCTGACGATTCAACGCAACGAACTCGTTTGTTTAATCGGTGCGAACGGCGCGGGCAAGACCACGACGCTAAAATCCCTGTGTGGCATGCTGCCGCCCAGCCGCGGTGAAATCCTGTTCGAGGACACCCCCATTACCGGCCGGCCTTCACACGAATTGGTGCGACGCGGCATTTCCATGGTTCCGGAAGGACGCGGTATCTTTGCCCGGCTGACCCTGGAAGAAAACATGAAGATCGGCGCTTATGCGCGTAACGATACAGCTGACATCAATTTGGACATGGAACGGTTGTATGAATTGTTCCCTCGCCTGGCGGAGCGACGCCGTCAACAGGCCGGGACGCTTTCCGGTGGCGAGCAGCAGATGCTGGCCATCAGCCGTGCGCTGATGAGCCGGCCGAAGCTGTTGCTGCTCGATGAACCGAGCATGGGTCTGGCGCCAATGCTGGTGCAGAAAATATTTCAAACCATCCGCCGAATCGCGGAAGAGGGCATGACACTGTTGCTGGTGGAACAGAACGCGAAACTGGCCCTCGAGGTCAGTCACCGCGGCTATGTCATGGAAAGCGGTAATATCGTACTTTCAGATTCGGCGGAGACACTCCTCAAGGACGCAAAAATTCAGGAATGCTATCTGGGCGGATGATATGATTCTTGAAACGCAGATGAACGCTGATACTCAATAGATAAACGCAGATTTATCCAATTCATCTGCGTTAATCTGCGCTTCAATCTGTGTTCATCGGCGGTCCCATATTTAAAATTCTATCGATTCTTCTCCTGTTTTTACCATCGTGGATGCGGTCCCAAGACGCCGCACAATTTCGCGTTCAAGACATTTCAGCTGTACCGGATCGGTGAGCGGTTGCCGTTCGCGGCTGTTAATAAAAAAGATATCCTCGGCGCGCTCGCCGTAGGTTGCCACCTTGGCGGCCACCAGGTTTACTCGACAGTGTTTGAGTGCCAGCGCCACCTGATACAGCAGCCCCAGGCGATCCTGCGCCGTGACTTCCATGATGGTCAGCTGTCCTTTCGGAGAAGTATTGAAACTCACGCGTGTCTCAATCGGGAAATGCTTGAGTTGGCGCTGCAGTACCGTCGCCTGCATCTCCCGGCCCGGTTGCGGATTCAACAGTTGGTCCCGCATGGCTTTCTGGAGTTGTGCCAGTGTATGGTTGTCGCTGACCGGTTGACCGGTATGGTCCAGCACGACGAAGGTGTCAAGCGCGAACCCGTTGCGCAAAGTATGGATGCGCGCATCCATGATCGAGAGATTCAGGCGGTCAAAGCCAGCGGTCATGATGGAAAACAGGTCATCGCGATCCGGCGTGTAGATCAGAAACTCGCTGCCGCCGAGATCGGGCGTGTATCGCGTGGCCACGACCGGAAGCTCCGTCGCGGGCGCTTTGGCGATGACCTGAGCGTGCCAGGCAAGACTGTCCACGTCGTATGGAAGAAAATATTCCTCGTCCAGGTCCTGCCAGAAGCGGGTAACGGCCTTTTCCGCGACACCGGCGGGGCGCAGTTTTTCCAGCGTGATTTTTCGCAGGTCGGCGATATGCTCTTCGACATCAATCGGCCGGGCGATGCCGTGTAGCAGGATCCGCGTGGTGGCGCTGTAAAGCTGTGACAACAGGCGCCCCTTCCAGGCATTCCAGACAGCCGGGCTGGTTCCGCGCATGTCGGCGACCGTCAGCAGATACAGGTTGTTCAGGTGCTCCTGGTCGCCCATTCTTTGCGCAAAGCGCAGGACCACGTCAGGATCGGAGATGTCCTCGCGCTGGGCCGTGATTGACATTGATAGGTGATGTCGCACCAGCCAGCAGACGAAACGCGTGTCGTACTCGCTCAAGTTGTGCCGGCGGCAGAAGGACTCGGCCTCCTTTTCTCCCAGCTGGGAATGATCACCGCCACGCCCCTTGGCAATGTCATGAAACAGGCCACC
>JANLIC010000060.1 GCA_024654125.1 Sulfuricaulis sp.
GCGGGCGCATCCCGTTGCGCGGGTCCCTCGGGCGAAGCTCCGGGGCGCCCCCCGTGTAGCGGGGATGCGAACGGCTACGAATGCCGCCGGCCGCCGACAAGACGACGTGTCGGATTTTCACAGTATTCCGGAGGCGGAGGCGTGATGTCCCTCTCGATACTCTCCGATGTCGTGAAGTGCCCTGTCAAGGGGGTTGACGCCGTTTTTACCGGCGTCAGCCACGACACGCGCACCCTGCTATCCGGGGATCTCTATGTCGCCATCAAGGGCGAGCGCTACGACGGGCACAACTTCCTAGCCGAAGCCATCAATGCCGGCGCGGTGGGAGCGATGCTGTCGCGCGACATGGATACGACGCTCCCTTACGTGCGCGTACCCAACACGCGATTGGGACTCGGCAATCTAGGCGCGTTTTGGCGCAACCAGTTCGGGTATCCCGTCGTTGCCATCACCGGCAGTAACGGCAAGACCACGGCGAAGGAAATGGTCGGGGCCATATTGGGTGAGGACGGGCCGGGATGTGTGACGCGTGGAAATTTCAACAACGAAATCGGCGTGCCGCTCACGCTGGTGCGCATGCGTGCCAGCGATCATTTCGCCGTGATTGAAATGGGCATGAATCATTTTGGCGAGATCGAGTATCTCTCGCAAATGACACGGCCGACCGTAGCGCTCATTCTCAATGCGGGCGAGGCGCATCTGGCCGGTGTCGGCGGAACGGTCGAGGGTGTGGCGCGTGCCAAGGGCGAGATTTTCACTGGCCTGAGAACCGCCGGAACGGCGGTGCTCAATGCTGATGACGAATATTTTTCTTTCTGGAAGACACTGGTTGGCAAACGTAAGTGCCTGACCTTCGGGCTGGATCACCGGGCGGATGTGACCGGCGAATACCAACTCACCGATTTCGGCAGTCTGATTCATCTTAAAACCACCACCCAAGGAGACATCGATATGCGCGTACCGCTGTTGGGAAGACACAATGTCTTGAATACCCTCGCCAGCGCGGGTGCCGCCATCGCCGCCGGTGCTTCGCTCGATCAGGTGAAAACCGGGCTTGAAAAACTCAAGACGGTGTCGGGCCGTCTCGAGGTGAAACCGGGCATCAGTAACTCCCGCATCATTGATGACACCTATAACGCCAATCCCACTTCGGTCGCGGCGGGTCTGCAGGTTCTCAGGGAATTCTCTGGCGAGCGCGTACTGGTGCTGGGTGACATGGGTGAACTTGGGCCTTCTTCCGCCGACATTCATTTCCGTGTCGGCGAGCTGGCCGCACGCATCGGCATTCAGCGGTTGTTTGCCTTCGGCGAGTTTTCGCGTATTGCCGTGGGCGCCTTCGGCAAGGGCGCGCGCCATTTCGAGAGCCACGAAGCACTGGTCGAAGCCCTCGTGGACTGCCTGCACGCCGATATGACGGTGCTGATCAAGGGCTCACGTGTGATGCGCATGGAACGGATCGTCGCCGGCATCACGAAAAAAACGCCGGCCTCGGCGCCCACCGGGGGAGGACGCTAGGTGCTCTTTTATCTCTTCGATATGCTGACGCCGGAATTTTCGTTCCTGAACGTATTCCGCTATATCACGCTGCGGGGAATCCTGGGCGTTCTGACAGCGCTCCTGATCAGCTTCTGGATCGGACCGGCCATGATCCGTCGCCTAGGCGTGCGTCAGATTGGGCAGACCGTGCGCCAGGACGGTCCCCAAAGTCATCTCGCCAAGGCCGGTACCCCGACCATGGGCGGGGCGCTGATTCTCGTTTCCATTGCCATCTCTACCTTGCTGTGGGCAGACCTTACTAACCGTTTTGTGCTGGCGCTGCTGTTCGCCATCGCGTCCTTTGGAGCGATCGGCTGGGTCGATGACTACAAGAAGATCGTCAACAAGGATCCGCGCGGAATCGGCGCCAAATCCAAATTTTTCTGGCAGACGGTATCCGGACTCGTGCTCGCGTTGTTTCTGTATTACACCGCCAAGAGTCCGGCGGACACTGCACTCATCGTCCCGTTATTTAAGAACATCGTCGTCGACTTGGGCCCATTTTATATCCTGCTTGCCTATCTGGTCATCGTTGGCAGCAGCAACGCGGTAAACCTCACGGACGGATTGGATGGTCTGGCGATCATGCCGACCGTCATGGTGGCGGCGGCGTTGGGCATCTTTGCCTATGTCATGGGGCATCTAAAATTTTCCGCTTACCTCGGGTTTCCCTACATCGCCGGCGCCGGTGAGGTGTTGATTTTTTGCGGCGCCATTGTCGGCGCCGGACTCGGTTTTCTATGGTTCAACACCTATCCCGCCATGGTGTTTATGGGTGACATCGGCGCGCTGGCGCTTGGCGCGGCGATCGGAACGGTCGCGGTTGTGGTGCGACAGGAAATCGTGCTTTTCATCATGGGCGGGATTTTCGTGATGGAGACGGTGTCGGTGATGTTGCAGGTGGTGTCGTTCAAGCTCACGGGCAAGCGCATCTTCCGCATGGCGCCGCTGCACCATCATTTTGAATTGAAGGGCTGGCCCGAGCCGCGCGTGATCGTGCGCTTCTGGATTATCTCCCTGATTCTCGTGTTGATCGGTTTGGCGACATTGAAGATTCGGTAGAAATGAAAGCGCGCGCAGCGCGCCTCGGCTCGCCCCCTTCTCCCCTTGTGGGAGAAGGGATGGGGACGAGGGGAAAGGCAAACGAGATGACATTGGCAATGACGAAGACGATGATGGAGACAAAACGTGCGCTGGTGGTGGGCCTCGGCATCACGGGATTTTCCTGTGTGCGCCATCTCATCGCGCGCGGCCATGACGTCACCGTGGTCGATACGCGTGAACAACCGCCGAAGCTTGAGGAACTCCGACGCGAGTTTCCGCAAGTGGCGGTGCATACCGGCGGTTTGTCGCCCGCGCTCTTCGACGATCCCGGCCTACTCGTGATGAGCCCCGGAGTCTCGGTCAAAGAACCGGAAATTGCACGCGTGCTGGAGCACGGCGCGGAAGTGATCGGTGACATCGAGCTGTTTGCGCGTGAGGCAACCGCGCCGGTCATCGCCGTGACCGGCACCAACGGCAAGAGCACCGTCACCGCGCTGTCCGGAGCGATGTGCCGGCAAGCGGGCCTCAAGACCGCCGTCGGCGGCAACATCGGCGTTCCGGCGCTGTCATTGCTCACGGGTAGCGAGCCAGATGTCTACGTCCTCGAACTCTCAAGTTTCCAGCTGGAGACGACGACCAGCCTCAATGCCCGCGCTGCCGCGGTGCTCAACATCACCATGGACCACATGGACCGTTACCGCGATCTGGACGAGTATGCCAGTGCCAAGGAAAGAATCTTCCGCGGCAACGGCACCATGGTCATTAACGCCGACGATCCCCGCGTTATGCGCCTGCGACAGTCGGGCCGCCGCGTGGTCTGTTTCGGGCTCGGCCGCCCGCTGGAAGCGCAAGATTACGGTCTCGAAGAAAACCACGGCGAGACCTGGCTCGTGCACGGAAAGCAGCCGCTCATGCCGGCACGCGAAGTACCCCTCGCCGGACGGTATAACCTGGCCAACGTGCTTGCCGCCATGGCGCTGGCCGAAACTGCTGGTGTGGCGCCCGCCACAGCTGTCACGGCCGTGCAGAAATTCAAGGGACTCAAACACCGCACCGAATTTGTCACGGAGCGCGACCGCGTGCGTTGGTACGACGACTCGAAAGGAACGAATGTCGGCGCCACCGTGGCGGCCCTCGACGGCATGTCCTCGCCGGTGATTCTCATCGCCGGGGGTGACGGGAAAGGTCAGGATTTCAGCGATTTGAAACCGGTTTGTTCCCGCCGCGCGCGCGCGGTGGTGCTCCTCGGGCGCGACGCGCCGCGCATCGAAGCGGCGCTCGGTAAGACCGTGCCGGTACATCACGTGAAAACCATGCGTGACGCCGTGCGCACTGCCAGAGAACTGGCGCAGCCAGGCGACACGGTGCTGCTTTCGCCCGCCTGCGCCAGCTTCGACATGTTCCGCAATTACGAACACCGCGCGGAAGTTTTCCGTGACGCCGTGAAAGAGGAATTAGCGACATGAGCCGCGGAGCAGTAGCCCTTTTCCCGAGTGGGGGTGCGAGCGCGAGCAGGGAGCCGGGGCCCCGCGCGGCGCGCGGGGATGCGACCGTCGCGAGTCGCTCGCGGCCACCGGGAAGAACTTCATTCGGTGCGGCGAGATTGATGTGGCTTGAGGCGGGTATGCATGAGGGCACGCCGGTGGCGACCGGCGAATTGGCGCAGGTCGCCGACGGCATGGGGCGTAAGTTTGGTTCAATCTCACGGAGGCGACCATGAGCGCCATCATCATGCCGGGTGTCTTGCGTTCGGCCGGTAAAACGCGTCCGGTGTGGGATCAGTGGCTGCTGGGCAGCACCTTTGTTCTATTGGCTGTTGGCATGATCATGGTTTATTCCTCGTCCATTGCTTATGCCGACCGCGAGATGGGCCACGATGCCTATTTTCTCGCCCGCCATGCCGGCTACACGGTGCTCGGCCTGGTGTTGATGGCCTTCACCATGCGCACACGCGTGCGCTGGTGGCAAAAACTTGGGCCGTATCTGTTGCTGATCGGTGTCGTCTCGTTGTTCTTGGTTTTGATTCCGGGCATCGGCGCCACCGTCAATGGCAGTTCGCGCTGGATCCGGCTCGGTATCGTTAACCTGCAGCCCTCGGAGTTCATGAAACTCTTCACGGTGGTGTATGTCGCCGGTTACCTGGTGCGCAAGCAGGAGACGCTCAGGAATTTCACCCAGGGCATTGTCATGGTCAGTCTGGTGGTGGCGATTATCGGAGCCCTGCTGTTGATGGAACCCGACATGGGTTCGATGGTGGTGATTGCTGTCACCGTGTTCGCCATGCTGTTTCTCGGCGGGGTGCGCTTCTGGCACTTCTTAACGGTACTCAGCGTCGGGATCGGCGGCATGGTGTTGCTCACGATCGTCTCGCCGTATCGCATGGCGCGAGCGACCAGTTTTATGAATCCCTTCGCCGACCCCTACAACACCGGTTTTCAGCTGGTTCAGGCGCTGATCGCCTTCGGTCGCGGCGAATGGTTGGGGGCCGGCCTCGGGGCGAGCGTGCAAAAGCTATTTTATCTCCCGGCGGCTCACACCGATTTCGTATTCGCGGTGCTCGCCGAGGAACTGGGACTTGTCGCCGTGCTCGGGATCATGGCGTTGTTCGGCATCATTATCGTGCGCGCCTTCGTCATCGCGCGTCAGGCCGAGGCTGTTGGCCAGATTTACAGCGCGCGCCTGGCGCAGGGCATCGGCCTGCTGCTCGGCAGCCAGGCAATGATCAACATGGGTGTGAACATGGGTCTGTTACCCACCAAGGGACTGACATTGCCATTCGTGAGTTACGGCGGGTCCAGCCTGCTGGCGAGCTGCATTGCCATGGGTCTGCTGCTCTTGATCGGGCGCGAAGTGCGTAACGGTGAATGGAGGGGGGCGGCATGAGCAGGGTGCAGGGGCCACGCGCGCCGCGCGGGGATGCGACCGTGGCGAGCGCCGCCAGACGCCGACAACGCGGTGTACAGAGCAGTTCCGAAACTATCGGAGGCGGAGGATGAGCTGCGTGCTGATCATGGCGGGCGGAACCGGCGGTCACGTTTTTCCGGGACTGGCCGTGGCGCGCCGGTTGCTGGAGAAGCGCGTACAGGTCGTGTGGCTGGGCACACGCCGGGGGCTGGAGGCGCATGCGGTGCCGGCCTCGGGACTCGCCATCGACATGGAATGGTTGACGATCCAGGGAGTGCGCCGCCAGGGTTTGCTGCGCTGGTGGTTGTTTCCGTTCACGCTTCTGTATTCCATGGCGCAGGCCTTGCGCGTACTGCGCCGGCGCAAACCCGACGCCGTGCTGTCGCTCGGCGGCTTTGTCGCAGGACCCGGTGGATTGATGGCGTCCTTGCTGGGAATGCCACTGGTAATCCACGAGGCGAATGCGATACCCGGAATGACCAACAAATGGCTGGCGCCGCTCGCCGACCGGGTGTTGAGCGGGTTCCCCAACGTCTTCGGCCGGCATGTCGTGGCGCGCCCCGTGGGTAACCCGGTGCGTGACGAGATCGCCGCCATTGCACCGCCGGAAGAGCGGCTGGTATCTCGCCGCGGAACCCTCCGTTTACTCATCGTCGGCGGCAGTCAGGGTGCCAAAATCTTCAATGAAATTGTCCCCGAGTCGGTGCAGGAATTGCCCGCTTACGTCCAGCTGGAAATCTGGCATCAATGCGGACGTCATCAAACGGAATCGGTGCAACGTGCTTACGGTGACGTGCCAGCCAAAGTGACAGAGTTCATCGACGACATGGCGCAGGCCTACGCTTGGGCGGACGTGGTGCTGTGCCGCGCCGGGGCCATGACGATAGCTGAAATTGCCGCCTCCGGTTCCGCGGCCATACTGGTTCCCTACCTCTACGCCGTGGACGATCACCAGACTCTGAACGCACAGTTTCTGACCGAGCGCGACGCGGCGGTGCTGGTGCCGCCCGCGGAATTCAACCGCGCGCGCGTCCGGGAGTTGCTCAGCGGTTTTGCCGGCAACCGCGAGCTGCTGCTCAAGCTGGCGCGCGCTGCACGCCATCTGGCGGTGACGGACGCTGCCGAGACCGTAGCGAATATTTGCTTAGAGTTGGCAGAGGCGCACCATGCGTGACCGTGTGAAACGCGTGCATTTTGTCGGCATCGGCGGCGTCGGCATGTGCGGCATCGCCGAGGTGCTGCACAATCTCCAGTTCGAGGTGTCCGGATCGGACGTGCGCGAGTCTCCCAACACCCGTCATCTGGCTTCCCTCGGCGTCAAGGTCGCCATCGGTCACGATCCGCAACTGGTCAAGGCGGTGGATGTGGTGGTGATGTCATCCGCCGTGGACGAAGCAAATTCGGAAGTGCGCGCGGCGCGCCAGTCCAAGATACCGGTGATTCCGCGTGCCGAGATGCTGGGTGAGCTGATGCGCCTGCAACGCGGGATCGCCATTGCCGGCACCCACGGCAAAACCACGACCACCAGCCTGGTGGCCAGTTGCCTGGCCGAGGGCGGGCTCGACCCGACCTTCGTGATCGGCGGGCGGCTCAACAGCGCCGGTACGCACGCACGACTCGGCCGCGGGCAGTACCTGGTCGCGGAAGCCGATGAAAGCGACGCCTCGTTTCTGCATCTGTCTCCCTTCATGGCGGTGGTGACCAATATCGATGCCGATCACATGGCCACCTACGGCGGTGATTTTGGGCGGCTCAAGCAGGCCTTCGTCGATTTTTTGCAGCAGCTGCCGTTCTACGGCCTGGCCGTTCTGTGTCTCGAAGATCCGGTGGTGCGCGAGATTATCCCGCAAGTGCATCGTCCGGTACTGACTTATGGCATCGCATCCCCGGCCGATCTGCGCGCCGTGAATATCCGCCAGCAAGAAACCCGGATGCATTTCACCGTCGAACTGCGCGGACAGAAAAACTGGCTTACCGTCGAGCTCAACCTGCCGGGACAGCACAACGTGCTGAATGCGCTTGCGGCCATCGCCATCGCCCACGAGCTGGGCGTAAAAGAATCGTCCATCTCTAGTGCACTTGCCGGCTTTGGCGGCATCGCACGGCGCTTCCAGATCAATGGGCGCCTCTCACGCAACGGCGGAGACGTGATCCTGGTAGACGATTACGCGCATCATCCGCGCGAAATTGCCGCGACCATTGCGGCGGTGCGTGCCAGTTGGCCGCCGCGCCGGCTGGTTGTCGTGTTCCAGCCGCATCGCTATACGCGCACGCATGACTTGCTGGACGACTTCAGCTTGGTGCTGGCCGAGATCGATGCGCTCATCGTTACCGAGGTCTATGCCGCGGGCGAGCCGCCCATCAGCGGGGCGGACGGCCGCGCGCTATGCCGCGCGATCCACGCGCGCGGCAAGACCGAACCGATTTTTTTGGAAGAGGTGAGCGCACTCCCGCAGGCCCTGGACGACGTGCTGCAGGGCAACGATGTGCTGCTGACCTTGGGGGCGGGCTCGATCGGCAATGTCGCTGCCGCGCTTCCACGGTCGCTGGCACAGAGGAGAACCGGATGATGTCGGCCAAATCCAACACAAACCTGCGCGGCCAGCTGCTCGTTAACGAGCCGATGTCGCGCCATACCAGCTGGCGCGTTGGCGGACCGGCGGACCGGCTTTACATTCCGGCGGATCTCGACGATCTCGCAATTTTTCTTGCCACGCTGCCGTCTCAGGAACCGGTGCACTGGGTCGGACTGGGAAGCAACCTGCTGGTGCGCGAAGGAGGCGTGCGCGGAGCGGTCATTGTCACCAGCGGCGCCTTGAGCGGACTGAGTATCCTGGATACCGGTATGGTGCGTGCCGAGGCCGGCGTGCCCAGCGCCAAGGTGGCGCGATTCTGTGCCGAGCGAGAATTGGTGGGCGCGGAATTTCTCGCCGGCATTCCCGGCACGGTCGGCGGGGCGCTGGCCATGAACGCCGGCGCCTTCGGAGGCGAAACCTGGAAGATCGTAGAGGCGGTAGAAACCATCGATCATCATGGCGAACGTCGGACGCGTCGTCCCGGGGATTACAAAGTCGATTACCGCCACGTCGCCGGGCCCGTGGGTGAATGGTTCGTGGCCGCGCATTTCCGACTCGCGCCGGGGGATACCGCGAATGGCAAAACACTTATCAAGACCTTGCTCGCGAAGCGCAGTGCCACGCAGCCGACACAGCTGCCGAATGCCGGATCGGTTTTCAAAAATCCACCCGGAGATCACGCGGCACGCCTGATCGAAGCCAGCGGACTGAAGGGAATCTGCGAGGGCAAGGCCTGCGTTTCCAATCTACACGCGAATTTCATCGTCAACCAGGGCGGCGCGACGGCGGCCGATATCGAACGATTGATTTCCAGGATTCAGGCCACGGTGGAAAACCTGCATGGCATCACGTTGGAACCCGAGGTGCGGGTGATCGGTGAAAGGGCTTAGTAATAATTTGGAACGCAAATGAACGCAGATAAACAGCATGCGCAGATAAATGCAGATTTTTCAGAGAAAAATCTTGGCGTGATTCTAGGAAAGATTTTTATTTTTCCATCTATCTGCGTTCATCCATTTTTTCATCTGCATTCACCCGCGGTTAAAGGTTTTTATTTTTATGGCTAGGAACTTTGGCAAGGTGGCGGTGCTGATGGGCGGTCCTTCCGCGGAGCGCGAGGTTTCGCTCAAGAGCGGTAGCGCGGTGCTCGCCGCGCTGAAGCGCCAGGGCGTGGACGCGCACGGCGTAGATGCCGACAAGTCAACTTTGCGATGGCTGGAGGACGGAAAATTCGAGCGGGCATTAATCATGTTGCACGGACGCTGGGGGGAGGACGGCGTAATCCAGGGCGCGCTGGAGGTTCTGGATATTCCGTATACCGGCAGCGATGTGCTCGGTTCGGCGCTCGGCATGGACAAGCTGAAAAGCAAAGATCTCTGGTCGGCCGTCGGTATACCGACGCCGGCGCACGCCGTCCTCGAATCTGGTACCGATTTCGACAAGGTCGCGGAAAAACTTGGCCTACCCGTATTCGTGAAGCCGGTTCGCGAGGGTTCGAGTCTTGGCGTGAGCAAGGCTAAAACAGTGGCCGAACTCAAGGCGGCCTGGAAGAGTGCGGCCAAATATGACGATCAGGTGATTGCCGAACGCTTGATCGATGGCGCGGAGATCACCTGCGGGATTCTTGGCGATCAGGCGCTGCCCCTGATCAGGATCGAAACCGATCGTGAATTCTATGACTACGAGGCGAAATATCTTCTCGACACGACACGCTATCTCTGTCCCTCTGGTCTGTCCGCGGAGCGGGAAACTGAAATCCAGGCGCTGGCGCTGCGGGCGTTCGACGTGCTCGGGTGCCGCGGATGGGGTCGGGTGGATTTCATGTGTGACCAGCGTGAACAGGCCTACGTGCTCGAGGTGAACACCGTCCCGGGTATGACGGATCACAGTCTCGTGCCCAAGGCCGCGAAGCAGGCGGGGATAAATTTCGACGAACTGGTGTTGCGCATTCTGGAGACGGCGGATGTCACTCGCTAAGGCTGACGAAGGCATGGGCCTGCACAAGGCGGCAGTGATCTTGCTCTCGCTGCTGTCGGTTCTGCTGGTGTTGGCCTTCGGCGCCGATTGGTTGCTGCGTACCGATCATTTTCCGGTGCGGCATGTGCGTTTCGAGGGCGTATTCAAGCAAGTGACGCAAAAGGAACTGGAAATTGCCGTGGTCGATGTCGTGCGAGGAAATTTTTTCCTGCTCAATCTCGAGGCGGTGAAGGCGCGCGTGGAATCGCTTCCCTGGGTTTATCAGGCCGCGGTACGCCGCCAGTGGCCGCAGGACGTGCATGTACGTTTCACGGAGCAGCAACTGGCGGCGCGCTGGGGTGACGGTGCCTTTCTCAACCAGGCCGGCGACGTCGTGCGCGTGACACTGAAGGAACCGACAGCCGCGTATTCTCAATTGCAGGGTCCCGAGGGCACCGGGCCGCAGGTGCTCGAGTATTACAGGAAGCTCGGCCAGATCCTGGCCGTGGTGGGATTGAAACTGGAAAACATCACATTAACGCCACGCCGCGTCTGGCGGCTCGAACTCGCCGATGGAATGGTCATCGTGCTGGACCGGGACCAGCCCGAATACAAACTGGAGCGTTTTGCGCGTGTCTATGCGCAAACGCTCAGGCATCAGGCAGGTGGAATTGCCCAGGCGGATCTGCGGTATGCCAATGGTTTTGCCGTACAGCCAACCGCTGCCCGATCAGCCGGTCATCAGGACGCGCCGGGGCGTGCGGACACCATCGAAACAGGACGGACAGGAGCGGCCAACAAGGGGTAATTATGGCAAAGAGAGACGACGAAAAACTAATTGTGGGGCTCGACATCGGTACCTCCAAGGTACTCGCGATCGTCGGTGAAATCGCGCCCACCGGTGAGGTCGAGATCATCGGTGTAGGGCATCACCCCTCACGCGGAATGAAAAAGGGAGTAGTGGTGAACATCGAATCCACCGTGCAGTCCATTCAGCGCGCGGTCGAGGAAGCCGAGCTCATGGCCGGCTGCCAGATTCACTCGGTGTATGCCGGCATCGCCGGTTCGCACATTTCCAGTTTCAACTCGCACGGGATCGTCGCCATCAAGGACAAGGAAGTCGGGCAAGGCGATGTGGAACGCGTGATCGAGGCGGCGCGCGCACTCGCCATCCCCGCGGATCAGAAAATCCTGCACATTCTTCCGCAGGAATTCATCATCGACAAACAGGAAGGTATCCGCGAACCGATCGGCATGAGCGGGGTGCGACTCGAGGCCAAGGTCCATATTGTGACCGGCGCGGTGAGCGCGGCGCAGAACATCGTCAAGTGCGTGCGCCGCTGCGGGCTGGAAGTCGATGACATCATTCTGGAGCAACTGGCTTCCAGCATATCCACGTTGACCGAAGACGAAAAGGAACTGGGCGTGTGCCTGGTGGACATCGGCGGAGGTACGACCGACATCTCGGTGTTCACCGACGGGGCGATCCGTCATACCGCCGTTATTCCCATCGCCGGCGACCAGGTAACGAACGATATTGCGGTCGCGCTGCGCACACCGACGCAGTACGCCGAGGACATCAAGAAAAAATACGGTTGCGCGCTGACGCAACTGGCACACCGCGACGAGACCATCGAGGTACCGAGCGTGGGCGACCGGCCCCCGCGCAAGCTGTCGCGCCAGACGCTGGCGGAAGTCATCGAGCCGCGCATCGAGGAACTGTACAGCCTGATTCAGGCGGAACTTCGCCGCAGCGGTTTCGAGGACGTGGTCGGCAGCGGCCTCGTGCTCACCGGGGGCAGCGCCAAGATGGAAGGCGTCGTCGATCTCGCGGAAGAGGTATTTCATATGCCGGTGCGCCTGGGCGTGCCGCAGTACGTCGGCGGCCTGAAGGGCGTGGTGCAGAACCCGATCTTCTCCACTGGCGTGGGGCTGGTCTTGTACGGGGCGAGATGCCGGGAGGGCAAGCAGTACGTGCAGAACCCGGGGGCGAGGGTGGGAGTAAAAGGTGTTTGGAACAAGATGAAGAGCTGGTTTCAGGGAAATTTTTAAGAGGAGATGTTTCTCCTTCTCACCCACCCCCCTTGCGGGGAGAGGGTGGGTGAGGGGGAAGCGGGGAAACGGGCAGATGTTTCGATAAATGGTTTCAAGGAAACCTACACTGGAGGCAACACATGTTTGAATTAATGGATACCTATGGGCAGCAAGCCGTAATTAAAGTTATAGGAGTAGGCGGTGGTGGCGGGAATGTCGTCGACCACATGGTCGCCGCCAACATCGAGGGCGTGGAGTTCATCAATGCTAATACCGATTCGCAAGCGCTCAAGCGCTCGCAGGCCAAGACTATTCTCCAGCTGGGCGCCAATCTCACCAAGGGACTCGGGTGCGGCGCGAATCCCGAGCTCGGCCGTCAGGCGGCGGTTGAGGATCGTGAGCGCATCGCCGAAGCGCTCTCTGGCGCGGACATGGTGTTCATCACCGCCGGCATGGGCGGTGGGACCGGCACGGGTGCGGGGCCGGTGGTGGCACAGGTGGCGAAGGATATGAATATTCTCACTGTCGCCGTTGTGACCAAACCGTTTTCGTTCGAGGGTCGCAAGCGCATGGGCATCGCCGAACAGGGCATCTCGGAACTGGCCCAATTCGTCGACTCCATCATCACCATACCGAACGAGAAATTGCTGACGGTATTGGGCAAGGATGCCACGCTACTTGACGCCTTCGGCAAGGCCAATCAGGTGCTACAAAACGCGGTACAAGGCATCGCCGAGCTGATTACGCGTCCGGGACTTATTAATGTGGACTTCGCCGACGTGCGCACGGTGATGTCGGAGATGGGCATGGCCATGATGGGGGCGGCCTCCGCCAGTGGGCCGTCGCGTGCGCGCGAGGCGGCCATCGCCGCGGTTTCGAGCCCCTTGCTGGAGGACATCAATATCTCCGGCGCCCGCGGGATTCTGGTTAACATCACCGGCGGTCTCGATATGTCCATCGGCGAATTCGAGGAAGTCGGCAATGCCATCAAAGAGTTCGCCTCCGAAGACGCGACCGTGGTCATCGGCACCGTCATCGAACCCGAAATGCGTGAAGCACTGCGGGTGACGGTCGTGGCAACGGGTTTGGGCCAGGAAAAGCAGCGCAAGCAGCCATATAAGGTGGTCAAAACTGGCACCGGCACGACCGACTTCGAGGACTACGAGACCCCGACGGTGATTCGGAACCGGCGTACGGAACGGCCCTTGGCCGCGACGGCCGAGGCGGCCATTGAGTATCTGGATATCCCGGCATTCCTGAGAAAACAGGCTGACTAAGTCTTTTCCCGCAAAACGGCCCGTTTATCGGGCCCGGGTCGTGGATTTCGGCCTCCCAGCACAGGTTTGGCTGGACAGTTGTAGGGTTTTATCCTTAAATTACGGGTAGGGACCGATTTTTCCGTAAACTTGCCCAGTTTGAAATCGTAATCGGCATGCAGAGTTGCATGCACAATTTGATTCAGCGCATGGTTTTTCCGATCGAGCGGAGACATTCGACCCTTCCCTAATAATTCAAACGCTCGAGATAAAGATTTAATGATTAAGCAAAGAACTTTGAAGAATGTAATCCGCGCCACGGGCGTGGGTTTGCATACCGGTGAAAAGGTTTATCTGACGCTCCGACCCGCCTCTTCTGATACTGGAATCGTTTTTCGTCGTATCGATCTACCGGAGCCGGTGGATATCCGCGCGTGCCCGGAGAATGTTTCCGACACCCGCCTGTCAACGACGCTGGAATTCAACGGCGCGCGAGTCTCTACGGTGGAGCATCTCATGTCGGCGTTCGCCGGATTGGGAATTGATAACGCCTACGTCGATTTGACGGCGGCGGAAGTCCCGATCATGGATGGCAGCGCCGGTCCATTTGTATTTCTGGTGCAGTCAGCGGGCATCGCCGAGCAATCGTCGCCAAAGCGTTTCATGCGCATCAAGCAGGAAGTGTGGGTGGAGGACGGTGACAAGTGGGCCTGTTTTCAGCCATTCGAGGGATTCAAGGTTTCCTTCGCCATCGAATTCGACCATCCGACATTCCGCAATTCGACGCAAAATGCCAGCGTCGATTTCTCCACCACCTCCTTTGTGAAGGAAGTCAGCCGCGCCCGCACTTTCGGTTTCATGGGCGATCTCGAGGCACTGCGCGCCGTCGGTTTGGCGCGTGGAGGCGGCTTGGACAATGCCATTGTCATGGACGATTTCCGTATCTTGAATGACGATGGGCTGCGGTACGAGGATGAATTCGTCAAGCACAAGGTGCTGGACGCCATCGGCGATCTGTATCTATTGGGACATCCGCTGATTGGTGAGTTCAGTGCCCACAAATCAGGCCACTCTCTCAACAATCGCCTTCTGCGCCAGCTGGTGTCCAACCGGGAAGCGTGGGAACTCATTACTTACAACGAAAACGACGAGGCGCCCATCGCTTTTGTGCGCACCGTACCGGCGACTTGATTGAAACGGTGGTGAGCGGGGAGTTGCAAGGGGAAGCACGGCATGAACATTATTCTGGTACCGAACAGTCGCCGCGGCAAAGGCCGTAACACCACTCTTTCCCATCGTCATTTGATCTTGATTTCACTGGTGGTCCTGGTGGCCCTGCCGGTTCTGCTCGGTGTTGTCGCCTACCGCGCCCAGGACATGCTCTCCGTGTATAACGCGGATTCACTCATGGCGGCACAACGCCGCGAGCTGGCGGCACAACGCACTGCCGTTGTCGAAACCAGGAGAAATACCGAGGCGCATCTCAATGCGTTGGCCCAGCGCATGGGTCAGATGCAGGCACATCTGATGCGGCTCAACGCGTTGGGTTCGCGACTGACGCGCATGGCGGGACTGGATGCCCGTGAGTTCAATTTTTCTGTTGAGGCGGCCATGGGTGGCCCGGAAACGTCCGCTGCTTCCGCCAACCCGCCTGAACTGATGAATTCACTCGATCGTCTCACCCGGGAGATCGAGCGACAACAGGAGCGACTGAGCGCACTGGAGAACCTGCTGCTCGATCGTAAACTCAACGCCGCCGTGACACCTTCGGGCTGGCCGGTGGAAGGAGGGTGGATATCCTCCGGTTTCGGCTTGCGTGCCGACCCTTTCAACGGCCATCAATCCCAGCATGATGGCGTGGACATCGCTTCGAACATGGGTTCGCCCATTCTTTCCGTGGGTGATGGTGTTGTCAGCCATAGCGGGGAGAAGGCCGGTTTTGGTTTGCTGGTCGAGATCACGCACGAATCAGGATTGACCACCCGCTATGCCCATACCCGCACGGTGCTTGTCAGAGTGGGGGATCGGGTACAGAAGGGCCAAGCCATTGCCCAAATCGGTACTTCCGGCCGCTCGACGGGACCGCATCTGCATTTCGAGGTGGTGCGCAACGGCACCCCGGTGAATCCGATGCGGTATTTGCAGCAGGCGAGCAAGTAGGCGTCTACCACCCAGCTTCAAGTCTTTCCGCTTTTCCTCCATAATTGCCGCTCTTTTTGATTCGTCTCCAGGCGAGACGCGCGGATTTTCATGATCACAAAAGCGCTCACCAAGTTATTCGGCAGTCGTAATACTCGACTGATCAAGCGCATGCATCAGGATGTGGCGCACATCAACGCGCTTGAATCCGGGCTGTCCCTACTCACCGATGAGCAATTGCGCGCGAAGACCGCCGAATTCAAAACTCGCCTTTCAAACGGCGAAACGCTGGAAGAGATCCTGTATGAGGCCTTCGCGGTAGTGCGCGAAGTCTCCCAGCGCACACTGGGCATGCGCCATTTCGACGTCCAGCTGATCGGTGGCATGGTGCTGCACCAAGGTAAGATTTCGGAAATGCGGACCGGCGAGGGCAAGACGCTGGTGGCCACTTTGGCCGTTTACCTGAATGCGCTCGCCGGCAAGGGCGTGTACGTGGTGACGGTCAACGATTACCTGGCCCGGCGCGACGCCGAGTGGATGGGACAGATCTACAAATTTCTGGGTATGAGCGTGGGCGTCGTCGTTCCCGGACTCGACCGCGAGACCAAGCGCGCGGCCTACGCCGCCGACATCACTTACGGAACCAATAACGAATACGGTTTTGATTATTTGCGCGACAACATGGCTTTTCGCGCCGAGGAACGCGTGCAACGGGGGCTCCACTACGCCATCGTGGACGAGGTGGATTCGATCCTGATCGACGAGGCACGCACGCCACTCATCATCTCCGGTCCCTCCGAGGAAAGCACCGATCTGTACGTCAAGATTAACTCGATTATTCCGCAACTTACCAAACAGGAAACGGAAAACGGACCCGGCGATTACAGCGTGGATGAGAAGACGCGTCAGGCCTTTCTGACGGAGATGGGGCATGAAACGGTTGAAAAACTCCTCGCGAAGGCCGGGCTGCTGCAACCCGGTTCCAGTCTCTACGAAGTATCTAATCTGATCCTGATGCATCACCTCATAGCCGGTCTGCGTGCCCACTCCCTGTTCAAGCGCGAGGTGGATTACATCGTGCGGGACAACGAAGTGATCATCATCGACGAATTCACCGGCCGCATGATGCAGGGACGGCGCTGGTCGGACGGATTGCACCAGGCCGTGGAAGCCAAGGAAGGTGTTCCGATACAGAACGAGAACCAGACGCTGGCTACGATCACGTTCCAGAATTATTTCAGGCTTTTCGGAAAACTCGCCGGCATGACCGGCACGGCGGATACCGAGGCCTTCGAATTTCAGCAGATATACGGCCTCGAGGTCGTGGTGGTCCCGACCCATCGTCCGATGATCCGCCAGGACATGGCCGACCAGATATATCGCACGGCCACGGAAAAACATGCCGCGATTCTCCTGGATATCCGGGACTGTCACCAGCGCGGGCAGCCGGTGCTGGTCGGTACCGTTTCCATCGAGGCCTCTGAGCAGCTGTCGCATCTCCTGCAGAAGGAGAAAATTGAACATCAGGTGCTGAACGCCAAACACCATGAGCGCGAGGCGATGATCGTGGCGCAGGCCGGAAGCGCCGGCGCCGTGACGATTGCCACCAACATGGCCGGTCGCGGCACCGATATTGTGCTCGGTGGCAATCTCGAGATGGAGCTCAAGGAGCTCGGCGACGATAAGGAGAAACGTGATCGGGTGCGCGCCGAGTGGGCGAAACGCCACGAACGGGTTCTGGCCGCGGGTGGTTTGCACATGATCGGCACCGAACGGCACGAATCACGCCGCATCGACAACCAGTTGCGTGGACGTTCGGGGCGTCAAGGCGATCCCGGCTCTTCGCGTTTTTATCTTTCACTCGAGGACAATCTGCTGCGTATTTTCGGCAGTGACCGGTTGTCAGGTCTGATGCAAAAGCTCGGGATGCAGGAGGGCGAGGCGATCGAGCACCCCTGGGTAACGCGCGCCATCGAAAACGCGCAGCGCAAGGTCGAAGGGCGCAATTTCGACATCCGCAAGCAACTGCTGGAATACGATGACGTCGCCAATGACCAGCGCAAGGTGATTTACGAACAGCGTAACCGGCTCATGGACGTGGAGGATATCTCCGAGAGCGTTACCACGATACGCCACGATGTCGTGAATGAATTGATCAGCCTGCACATTCCTCCGGAGAGCGTGGAGGAGCAATGGGATGTCCCGGCGCTGGAGGAGGCACTGAACCGCGAATTGGGTCTGGATCTCCCGGTCTCCCGTTGGCTCAAGGAAGAATCATCCCTGGACGAGGAAAAATTGCGTGCGCGGATTATTGACCAAGCCGACCGCAAGCACACCGAAAAGACCGTATCCATCGGACCCGATGTCATGCGGCATCTGGAAAAGGCGATCATGCTGCAGGTGCTGGATACGCAGTGGAAGGATCATTTGGCCGCCATGGATTACTTGCGCCAAGGCATTCATCTGCGCGGGTATGCCCAGAAAAATCCCAAGGAAGAATACAAGCGGGAATCCTTCGTTCTCTTCTCCGACATGTTGAACCGCGTGCGCCACGACGTAGTCAACCTTCTGGCGCATGTTCAGGTGCAGGCGCAACAGGATGTCGAGGCACTCGCGGCCCAAAACCGCCAGCCCCAGGACATGCAATTCGTGCATCCGTCCCTCGAAGCCGGCGGTCCCACTGAGGAAAACGGAGAGGGTGAGAGCGTGGCGGTGGCGCAAAAGCCCATGGTCCGCCGTCAGCCCAAGGTTGGCCGCAACCAACCGTGCCCCTGCGGTTCAGGCAAGAAATACAAACACTGTCACGGCAAACTGACGTAAGTCGTGATTCGTAATTCGTGAGTCGCGGGATGAAATCAGTTACGATTCACGATTCACGGATCACAATTTACTTCTGACATGGCCGTGGGCCAGAAAGCATTGCCCGTCCTTCATCCCGTTGCCGGCATCCGCCTTGGCGCCACTGCCGCCGGCATTCGAAAAAAAGACCGACGTGATCTGGTGATAATCGAATGTGCGCCCGGCACCCTTGCCGCCGCCACGTTCACGAAAAACCGTTTTTGTGCCGCCCCGGTCACGGTGGCGCGCCAACACCTTGCCAAATTGACGCCGCGCGCACTGCTGGTGAATACCGGTTTTGCCAATGCTGGCACCGGAACACCGGGCCTAGAAGATGCGCTGGCCAGTTGCGAAGCGCTGGCGAAACATCTGCATTGCAATTCCGAAGAGATTCTTCCGTTTTCCACCGGTGTTATTGGCGAACGACTGCCGCTTGAACGGTTGCTCGCGGGGTTGCCTGCCTGTGTCGCGAATCTCAGTGAAAATGGCTGGGGCGAAGCGGCGCACGGCATCATGACGACCGACACCTTACCCAAGGGATGTTCTCGTAAAATCAAAATCGGCTCACACGCTGTCACCATCACCGGGATCGCCAAAGGCGCGGGCATGATCCGTCCGGACATGGCTACCATGCTGGCGTTCGTGGCCACGGATGCTGTGGTGTCAGCGACGGCCCTCCAGGATTGCGTTTACTTGGCAGTAAATCAATCCTTCAATCGCATCACCGTGGATGGGGATACCTCCACCAATGACGCTTGTGTATTGTTGGCCACCGGGGCCGCTGGCAATCCTGTAATCGACCGGACGGTTGGCGAGGCCTACACGAAGTTCCGGGATGGCCTGACAGAAGTGTTCACAGAGCTCTCCCAGGCTATCGTGCGTGACGCCGAGGGCGCGACCAAGTTCATTACCATCGAAGTAATGGGAGGTCGTAGCGAATCCGATTGTCTTGTCGTGGCTTACACCATCGCGCATTCTCCATTGGTGAAGACGGCCTTTTTTGCGAGCGACCCCAACTGGGGGCGCATCCTGGCTGCCATCGGACGGGCGCCCATTGAACATCTGGAAGTCGACAAAGTGGCAATTTATTTGAACGATCTGTGCGTGGTGCGTCATGGCGCACCGGACAACGGCTATAACGAGGCCAAGGGACTGGCCGAGATGCGGTTGGCGGAAATCCGTATCGGGGTGGAACTGGGAGTTGGGGGCTGCTCCGCCCAGATATGGACCTCGGATCTATCGCACGATTATGTACGGATCAACGCCGAGTATCGCACTTAATTCTCGGCGTTAGAAGGAATTCGCCGGATTACCCGATCTCGACGGTCTACCTGGCTGTGGTGGCCAGGGACTGATACCACTGATGCATGCGTTCCACTTCGCTCTCGAGATGCTTTCTGTCAGCATTATTCTCGATCACATCATTCGCCTGTTGCAGCCGTTGTGCACGTGTGGCCTGTGCTGACATGATTTTGCGTATTTCCGGTTCGCTGAGTCCGGTGCGCGCGGTGGTGCGCTGGATCTGGACATTCTCAAAGGTGTCCACCACCAGCACACGATCCACCAGATCGGTAAAACCGGATTCGACCAGAAGCGGCACCACGACGATGACATAAGCCGCCTCCAGCGCAGCGAGCTTCTCCCGCACGATAGCGCGAATGCGTGGATGCAGAATATTTTCGAGGCGCCGGCGATCATCGGCGTTGTCGAAGACCCGCTCACGGAGTTTGTCGCGGTTGATTCGGAGGCCTTCGTCAAGGATTTTATCGCCGAAAATCCGGACGATTTCAATGAATGCTTCCTGACCGGGTTCTGTCAGATTGTGTGCAATCTCGTCGGTATCGATGATCGGTACGCCACGCATGGCGAAGAGGGGCGCGATGGTGGACTTGCCACTGCCAATTCCACCGGTCAAGCCTACGCGCAACATGGGGATCGGGTCAGTAGCCGATACGCGCGAACTGGAGGTAGTGACTGGTCAGGGTATCCCCCCACATGAGCGCGATCCATCCGGCCACACACAGAAACGGCCCGAAAGGAATGGGCAGGCGCCGGTCATGGCCGAAGTACAGAATGAAGCTTATTCCCACGATGGCGCCAACCAAGGAAGATAGCAATATGATCAAGGGCAGGCTCTGCCAACCGAGCCATGCCCCCAAAGCGGCAAACAGCTTGAAATCCCCATAGCCCATACCCTCTTTCCCCGTCGTCAGCTTGAACAGCTGATAGACCATCCAGAGAAAGAGGTAACCACTGACGGCTCCGATTACTGCGTCGAACAGCGGCGTAAAAACGGCGAACGCATTCAGGATCAATCCCCCCCACAGCAGCGGGAGGGTGATATCGTCCGGCAAAAGCTGACGGTCAAAATCAATAAAGCTGAGTGCGATCAAGCACCAGGTCAGCGCCATGGCGAACAGCGCGGCGACCCCGTATCCGAAATGCCAGGCGACGGCCACTGTCAATCCGCCGGTCAAGAGTTCAACGAGGGGATAACGCCGGGAAATGGGTTTGCCACAGGCCGAGCATCTACCCCGGAGCCAGATGAAACTCAGAACGGGAATGTTTTCGAGCGCCGTGATGGCATGGCCACAATGTGGACAGCTTGAGCCCGGCACCACCAGATTAAACCGTTTCTTGGCTTTCAGCGGTTTTTTATTTGACTTGAGAATTTCCCGGCACTGGCTCTGCCACTTCCGCTCCAGCAGAATCGGAAGACGGAAAATGGCGACGTTCAGAAAACTGCCAATCGCCAGTCCGAAGACACCGGCGATCCAGGGAAATGCGGCGGGGTAGCTGGTGAAGAAAGCGGAGATGTCACTCATCGGGCGGGATTATGCCCGATGGGCTGCAACAAACACTACCCGCGGGAGAAATCAGACAGTGGCCGCAAGCTTGAAGATTGGCAGGTACATGGCGACCACCAGACCGCCGATGACGATGCCGAGAAAGGCCATGATGATCGGTTCGAGGAGACTGGAAAGGCCTGCCACGGCGTCGTCAACTTCCTGTTCGTAGAAATCGGCGACCTTGCTGAGCATTTTATCGAGTTCGCCCGATTCCTCGCCGATGGCGACCATCTGCACCACCATGTTGGGGAAGAGGCCTGTCGAGTTCATGGAAGCCTGCAACTGCATGCCGGTGCTGACGTCGGCTTTGATGGCCATGGTTCCTTCGTAGTAGACGCGATTACCTGAGGCTCCTGCCACAGAATCGAGGGCTTCCACCAGCGGAACGCCAGCGGCAAACATGGTGGCCAGAGTACGCGCAAACCGGGCAATAGTGGCTTTTTTGACAATTTCTCCAATGACCGGTGCTTTTAACAGAGCCCGATCCATCCCGTGCTGCATTTTTAAAGAACGTTTGTAAGAGTAACTGATGAAGATCACCGAACCGACAATCGCGCCGATGATAACGTACCACCAATCCTGGAACGATCTGGAAAGATTGATGACCATTCTAGTCAAGGCCGGGAGGTCAGCGCCGAAACCCGAAAAAAGGCTTTCAAACTGCGGAATGACGAACACCAGCAAAACGGCGGTGATAATGAATGCCACCACGATAACCGCCGTTGGATAGAACAGCGCGGATTTAATCTTGCCTTTAATGGCCTCGATTTTTTCCTTGTAGGTGGCGACCTTGTCCAGTATGCCGTCCAGGATGCCGGCCTGTTCGCCAGCCTGCACCAAGTTGCAATACAGGGCATCGAAATAGAGCGGATGCTTGCCGAGGGCCTGGGTCAGGTTAGTGCCTGACTCTACATCTTGCTTGATGGACATAATTACTTCTTGCATCGACGGGTTTTCATGCCCTTTGCCGACGATGTCGAAAGATTGTGCCATGGGAATGCCCGAAGCCAGCATGGTGGCTAATTGACGCGTGAATATAGAGATATCCTTGGTGGTGATTTTTTTCTTGAATTTGAAGGCCGCTTTACGTTGTTTGGCCACCTTGACGGGGTTGATTCCCTGACGGCGCAGGGTGGCATTCACGTAAGCGACGCTCGCCGCTTCCATGAGGCCCTTGACCTTCTTTCCCTGTTTATCGACACCTTCCCAGCTGAAGGCGTCGAATTTGGGTTTCTTGACCGCTGCTTGTGCCATGGTTTACTCGTTGGTTGCCGTCTCAACTTCTTCCAGGCTAGTAATGCCTTGTTTGACCTTCATCAAGCCTGCCTGCCGCAAATCAGGAACGCCATCTTTCCTGGCCTGCAGCTCGATATCCAGTTGGTTGCCGCCACGCATGATAATGGCGCCGATTTCTTCCGATACCGGCATGACCTGATAAATACCCACACGTCCTTTATAGCCGCTATTGCAGGCATCGCAACCAACCGGTCCAAAAACAGCAAGGCCTTTTATATCCTCTTCCCTGAACCCGGCCTTGAGCAGGGCCGGCTTGGGGATGTCGACAGGTTTCATGCAGTGCTGACACAGGCGTCGCGCCAGGCGCTGGGCGATGATCAGGTTGACCGCCGAGGCGATATTGAAAGGAGGCACGCCCATATTCGCGAGACGCGTCAACGTGGAAGGGGCGTCATTGGTGTGCAGGGTGGAAAGCACCATGTGGCCCGTCTGCGCCGCCTTGATGGAGATCTCGGCGGTTTCGAGGTCGCGGATTTCACCGACCAGAATAATATCTGGGTCCTGGCGCAGGAAGGCGCGCAATGCTGAGGCAAAGTTGAGCCCTGTTTTTTCATTGATATTGACCTGATTGACGCCGGTCAGATTGATTTCCACCGGATCTTCCGCCGTGGAAATATTATTGTCCGGTGTATTGAGGATATTCACACCCGTATAGAGAGTGACGGTTTTGCCACTACCGGTCGGGCCGGTGACGAGCACCATGCCGTAGGGACGGTGAATGGCCTCGAGGAAAAGTTCTTTTTGAAAATCCTCGAACCCCAGTTTTTCCACACCGAGCGTGGCCGAGGTGGGGTCGAGAATACGCATAACGATTTTCTCGCCCCATAGCGTCGGCAATGTACTGACGCGGAGGTCGATCGCACGGTTTTTCGAGATGCGCATCTTGATGCGGCCGTCCTGCGGGACGCGCCGCTCCGCGATATCGAGTCTGGAAAGAATTTTGATACGTGCCGCGATGCGCATTGACAGTGTTATCGGTGGATTGGCAACTTCGTACAGTATGCCATCCTGCCTATAGCGCACACGGTAGATTTTTTCATACGGTTCAATGTGAATATCCGAGGCGCCGCGGTTGATAGCGTCCATCAGGATCTTATTGACGAATTTGACGACGGGAGCGTCGTTAATGCCTTCTTCACCGGCGACACTACCCCCATCCTTCTTGTCTTCATCGCCGGCGATAATTTCGAGGTTTTCAAGGCTGTCATCGCCCGCAAGATCGGAAAGGCTGGTGTCCTGGGCATCGAGAGATTTTTCTATGATGGCTGCAAGTTTGGATTCTTCGACCAGAATCGGTTCCGTGCCCAGTCCCGTATGAAATTTTATTTCGTCCAGCGCTTGCAGGTTGGTGGGATCGGCGACCGCAACAAAGAGTCTCGTGCCACGCTTGAACAGGGGTAGAACATGATGCCGCCGAATGATTTTTTCGTCGACCAGTTTGACCGGGGCCATTTCCAAATCGAGCGAATTAATTTCATAAAGTGGGATGCCGAAATCGTCGGACGCCACTTTGGCAATGGTCGCGCTGTCGAGTTTCTTGCTCTCGACCAGTTGCGTGACAAAGGAGGTTTTCTTGGATAGCGCTTCTGCTTGAATGCGTTCCGCATCGGTCGGACTGAGCAAATTGTCGCGCACCAGCCTCAGTGCGAGGCCGCTCAGGTTGCTTGCCGTGGTTGCGGTTGCCATCGTGGTGAATTCAGGTAAGCGTCACTGCTTTTGTACTGAATCTAACAAATATAGTTTAGATATCTGTGCACGCCAATTCATTTTTTATCCTGTATTCCAGCAGTTACGCACGTATATCGAAAATCCAGAGGTCATTATCGTTCATTGGCTTTACCTGAATCCCACCGGTCATTGTTGGGGGGCGAGCAGGCCACCCAGCGGCCTGACAGTTAAGGGAAACAACCCAAGGAAGACTCGCAAACATGAGAATAGTCAGATTCTCTTCAATCTCAATTTAGTGTTGCCGTAGAGTAAGCATGGCTATTGACAGGAGATTCTCGCATGATTTAGAATAGTTCTAAATATAAATTCGTGTTTGATGCATTGTTTCAAATCAATGAATTTAAGTGGAATTATTTTTAAATTCATGTCTTTATCGATAACCGACTGAAAACGAGGAGTTTCATCATGACCAAGCTCAAAGGAAGCAAGACCGAAGGTAATCTCAAGGCTGCCTTCTCCGGTGAATCCCAGGCCAATCGCCGATACCTGTATTTTGCCGCCAAGGCCGACGTCGAAGGCTACAACGATGTGTCAGCGGTATTTCGCTCCACGGCGGAAGGCGAAACGGGGCATGCGCACGGTCATTTGGAATATCTGGAGCAATGCGGCGACCCGGCCACGGGCCTCCCGATCGGCGCGACAACCGAGAATCTAAAAGCCGCCATCGCTGGCGAAACCCATGAATACACCGACATGTATCCGGGCATGGCCAAAGCGGCGCGCGATGAGGGCTTTGCTGAAATCGCGGATTGGTTCGAGACCCTGGCCAAGGCCGAGCGTTCGCATGCCAATCGGTTCCAGAAGGCACTCGACACCTTAGGGAAGTAATCTGTCATGCCATACGGGGCCGGATGTTCGGCCCCGATATCTTCCTTTCAATGTATTTAGCTCATTGACACAATAAGCATGACTCCAGACTCAGACGAGCGACGCGAAGGCAGTCTCCAGGCACCAACGCGGCATCCATTGGGTTGGCTCGGGTCGGGGTTTTACGACGAAAGTTCGCTCATGAAGGAACTCGAGCGCGTTTTCGAAATTTGTCATGGTTGTCGACGCTGCGTGAGCCTGTGTCATTCCTTTCCCACCTTGTTCGATCTTGTCGACAATTCACCTACCCTGGAAGTTGACGGGGTCAAAAAGGACGACTACTGGCAGGTCGTTGAACACTGTTATCTCTGCGACTTGTGTTTCATGACTAAATGTCCGTATGTGCCGCCGCACGAATGGAACGTGGATTTCCCGCACCTGATGCTGCGCGCCAAGGCCGTGAAGTTCAAAAAGGGCGATGTTAAGAAGCGTGACAGGTTGCTCACCAATACCGACAGGGTGGGAAAACTGGCCGGTGTCCCGGTGGTGGCGCAGGTTGTGAATGCCGCGAACCGATCCGGTATCATGCGAAAATTGCTGGATAAGGTTCTGGGCGTGCACCCGCAGGCGCTATTGCCTGAGTACCACAGCAATACTTTACGCAAACGCTTAAAGAACCTTAAAAGTGATGGCCTGAATGCCGTACCGGCAGGACGCACGCGCGGCAAAGTCGCCCTGTTTGCCACTTGTTACGGTAACTTCAACGAGCCGCCTATCGGTGAAGATCTGATATCCATATTTGAACACAATGGCATTCCGGTGACGTTGGTCGAAAAGGAACAATGCTGTGGCATGCCCAAACTCGAACTGGGCGATTTGGAGGCCGTCGTGCGTGCCAAGGAGGCTAACATTCCGGAACTGGCGAAACTCGTGGACGCGGGTTGGGATATTGTCGCACCGGTACCGTCCTGCGTGCTCATGTTCAAGCAGGAACTGCCGCTCATGTTCCCCGACGATCCCGATGTGGCCAAGGTCAAGCACGCCATTTTCGATCCGTTCGAATATCTGATGTTGCGGCACAAAGAGGGGAAATTGAAAACCGATTTCAAGAACGGGCTGGGATCCGTGTCTTACCATGCACCGTGCCACCAGCGCGTCCAGAATATCGGACCCAAGACCCGCGAAATGTTAAGCCTTGTTCCCGATACCGAAGTCGAAACCATCGAGCGCTGTTCCGGGCACGACGGAACCTACGCGGTCAAAAGCGAGTGTCACGAGATTTCCATGAAGATCTGCCGTCCGGTGGTGAACCGCGTGCAGCAGGCGAAACCGAATCATTATTCCAGTGATTGCCCCATGGCCGGACACCAGATTGAGAATGGGCTGAAAAACGGGCAAAAACCGGAGCACCCACTGACGCTGTTGCGAATTGCCTACGGACTTTAATTCTGAGGACGATTGTCATGGCCAACGAAGGTTATCACGAAGCACTCAAAGACCTGTCTGAGGAAACCCGGGACATGCACCGCGCCATCGTATCGCTGATGGAGGAATTGGAGGCCGTGGACTGGTACAACCAGCGTGTCGACGCCTGCCAGGACAAGGAGCTGCGCGCCATCCTTGCCCACAACCGGGACGAGGAAAAAGAACATGCGGCGATGGTGCTCGAATGGATCCGTCGCCATGACAGGCGATTCGATGAAGAGCTGAAGGATTACCTGTTTACCCGGAAACCCATTGCCGGTCTGGAGCACAAAAGCAAGAAGTGAGTCGATGATGAATCAAAATTCCGGTCAAACAATCGAGAACCCTGTGATGAAAAAGTTGACGCGTGACGATCTCTTTCCGCTGGAGAAATATTCCGAGCTGCGTGCCGGATTCCGTAACAAGGTGATGGCGCACAAGCATGACCGCCAGGTGGCCATCGGCCCGAATGCCACGTTGTATTTCGAAGACCGTCTGACGATGCAGTATCAGGTGCAGGAGATGCTCCGCATCGAGCGGATTTTTGAGGCCGAGGGTATCAGCGACGAGCTCGCCGTCTACAACCCCATGATTCCGGACGGCAGCAACTGGAAGGCGACATTCATGGTTGAGTTCCCAGACGAGGACGAGCGCCGTGAGGCCCTGAAACGCTTGAAGGGTGTGGAAAACCGGGTGTGGGTGCGCGTGGCCGGTTTCGAGTCGGTGCGATCGCACGCGGACGAAGACATGGAGCGCGAAGACGAGGAAAAAACCTCCGCCGTCCATTTTCTGCGCTTCGAGTTGACGCTTGACATGGTCAAGGCGATCAAGCAGGGCTCCGCCGTGGCCATGGGTGTCGATCATCCGGCCTATATGCATCAAGTCGATCCCATCCCGACGAGCGCGCGGGACTCACTGGCAGCCGACTTGTCGGATTAACCACCACCCATCGGACTTGCTGTCAACCGCGTCGGGCAAACGGCGGTGCCCCGCCTCGTGCAAGGTGTGCATCTGCTGTATACTCCGCGCCCGATGCAAGGAGCCACGCGTTCTGCCGTTCGGTGTATCAGGAAAAATATATTTTTCTTCGGACGCCTGCTGTTGTCCATGATGCTGATCGCCGCCGCTATTCCGCTTCAGGCAAAACGCGACCAGCACGGAACCGAACCGGAATACTTCGAATTCGACGAGAGCCAGGTCGAAAAGTGGCAGGAGAGCAAAGCCAACTTTCCACCTTTTCCGAAGGAGCAGGAGTTTCTCCCAGTGGCCCTGCCTGTCACGGACACCCTCAAAGTATTTATTGACCGCGCGTCCCTCTCGCGTGGAACTGATCGAGTCGCCCGGTTTACGCTTGTGGTGCAAAGCCCTTCCGGCGCACGCAGCGTTTTCTACGACGGCATTCGTTGTGAAACCCGGGAATACAAGACATATGCCATTGGTACCCCGGAACACGTCTTTACGCCGACCACAAACGCCCAATGGCGCCGGATCCCCCAGCCTGCGCTGAATGCTTTTCGCTACGAACTCTATCGTTACTACATCTGCGATGAGCAATCCTCCGCCCGGTCCCCTGAGGAGCTCGTGCGGTTATTGACGCAATAACACCGATGAATTTTATTTAGTTTTAAATTTCGTCAATCGCCCATGAGTGCCGCCTACGATTCCTCCGCGATAGAAGTCCTGACCGGGCTCGAGCCGGTACGACGCCGTCCGGGCATGTACACCCAGACCGAACGCCCCAATCATCTCGCCCAGGAAGTCGTCGACAACAGCGTGGACGAGGCCATCGCCGGACACTGCAGCGCCATCGATGTCACGTTGCATGCGGACGGCTCCCTGTCGGTGGCGGACAACGGACGCGGCATGCCGGTGGACAAGCACAAGGAGGAGGGCGTGTCGGGCGTCGAGGTTATCCTCACGCGCCTGCACGCCGGCGGAAAATTTTCGAATAAGAATTACACTTATTCCGGCGGTCTGCACGGCGTCGGCGTGTCGGTGGTCAACGCGCTCTCACATAAGCTGGAAGTGACGGTGCGGCGCAACGGCAAGGAATATCACATGTCCTATGCCGATGGGCAGAAGACCTCCGAGCTCAAATCGGTCGGCAAAGCGGAAAAAAAGGTCACCGGCAGCATCATCCGATTCTGGCCCGATCAGCAGTTTTTCGACACGGTGAAATTTCATGTCCCGCGCCTGAAGCATGTGCTGCGCGCCAAGGCGGTGCTGTGCCCGGGCCTGTACATCAGCTTCACCCATGAAGCCGATGCCAAGGACAACGAAGAGTGGCATTACGAAAACGGCCTCAAGGACTATCTGGAAACGCAGATCGAGGGCTGGGAGTACCTGCCGGCCGAACCCTTTGTCGGGCACCACCAAGGCGATGATAGCGAGGTCGACTGGGCCATCGTGTGGCTGCCGGCGGGCGGTGAGCCAATCATGGAGAGTTATGTCAATCTCATCCCGACCACGCAGGACGGCACGCATATCAACGGATTCCGCGCCGGCCTGACCGATGCCATGCGCGAGTTTTGTGAATTCCGCGATCTTCTGCCACGCGGAGTGAAGCTCGCGCCCGAAGACATCTGGGGCAAGTCGAGTTATGTTTTCTCGCTCAAGTTGCGCGATCCCCAGTTTTCCGGACAGACGAAGGAGCGCCTGACCTCGCGCGAGGCCGCGGGTTTAGTGCAAGGCGTGACCAAGGATGCCTTCAGTCTGTGGCTTAACCACCACGTGGGCGATGCCGAAAAGATTGCGGCGCTGGCGATCGAATCCGCGCAGGAACGCCAACGCGCCGATAAAAAGGTGGCGCGCAAGAAAATCGGCACCGGCCCGGCCTTGCCCGGCAAGCTCGCGGATTGCGTGGCGCAGGACTTGTCACGCACCGAGCTGTTCCTGGTGGAGGGTGATTCCGCCGGCGGTTCGGCCAAACAGGCGCGCGACCGTGAATTCCAGGCCATCATGCCGCTGCGCGGCAAGATTCTGAATACCTGGGAAGTGGAATCGGCCGAAGTATTGGGATCACAGGAGGTGCACGACATCGCCGTGGCTTTGGGGGTTGACCCGGGCTCCAGCCACCTGGAAGGACTGAGATACGGCAAGGTCTGCATCCTTGCTGACGCCGATTCCGACGGCGCCCACATCGCGACACTCCTTTGTGCCCTGTTCGTGCGCCATTTCCGGCCGCTGGTGGCGGACGGCCGCGTGTGCGTCGCCATGCCGCCGCTGTACCGCATCGACGTGGGCAAGGAAATCCATTACGCGCTCGACGACGAGGAGAAAGCGGTAATCCTCAAACGCATTGAATCGAACGGTTCGCGCGCCAAACCGGTGGTCACGCGCTTCAAGGGCCTGGGCGAGATGAACCCCGACCAGCTGCGCGTAACCACCATGGACCCGAAAACGCGCCGTCTGGTGCAACTGGAAATCCAGTCCGGCGACAACACCAACAAGTTGCTCGACATGCTGCTCGGCAAGAAACGCGCCTCCGACCGCAAGAACTGGCTCGAGAAGAATGGTAACAAGGCAGAGGTCATCTAGTGCCAACCATCAAGACGGCCATCAACGTTGCCACGTCGGCGGAAATTGTTTGGCGTGTGCTGACTGATTTTAACGCCTATCCGCACTGGAACCCTTTCCTGGTTGCCGTCTACGGACCCCCGGTGCCGGACCAGCGACTGAAAATCCAGGCGCGTTATTCGCGCGGAGAAACATCGCAGTTTTCGGTGCGTGTGGTAAAGGCAATCCCCGCTACTGAACTGCGCTGGCGCCGACGACGCGTGCTCGAAGGGATCTTCGACCGCGAACAGGCATTTTTCATCATCCCGAACGGCATCAAAGGCGTGCGCTTCATCCAGCGCGAGCACTTCTCCGGCGTGCTGGCATCGCTGATAATGCCTTTTATTTCTAAAAAAACACTTAAGGCATTCAGCCTGATGAATTTGGCGTTGAAACGAACTGCCGAAGCGAAACGCTGATGGCCAAGAAAACCTCCACCAAGGCAAACACCGTCGGTAAAAAGCATGCTGGCAAGCGCGGCAAGGCGCAACCCATCGCGCGTCCACGCGCCGTCTCGATCGAGCGCCTGCCACTCGCGGCCTTCACCGAAAAGGCGTACCTGGATTATTCCATGTACGTCATTCTCGACCGCGCGCTGCCGCACATCGGCGACGGCCTCAAGCCGGTGCAGCGGCGAATCATCTACGCCATGTCGGAGTTGGGCCTCAACGCCGCCTCCAAGCACAAGAAATCGGCGCGCACCGTGGGCGACGTGCTCGGTAAGTTCCATCCGCACGGCGACACCGCCTGTTACGAGGCCATGGTGCTCATGGCCCAGCCGTTCAGTTACCGTTATCCGCTGATCGACGGCCAGGGCAACTGGGGCTCACCCGACGATCCCAAGTCGTTTGCCGCCATGCGTTATACCGAGTCGCGACTCACGCGCTTCGCGCAGATCCTGCTGTCCGAGCTCGAACATGGAACGGTCGAATGGACGCCCAATTTCGATGGCACGCTGCAGGAACCGAAGATCATGCCGGCACGCCTGCCGCACGTACTGCTGAACGGCACCACCGGCATCGCCGTTGGCATGGCGACAGATATTCCGCCGCACAACGTACGCGAGGTAGCCGCCGCCTGTGTGCACCTGCTCGAGGAGCCGGACGCCAGCTTCAAGGATTTGTTCAAGCACATCAAGGGTCCGGACTATCCGACCGAGGCTGAGATCATCACGCCGAAGAGTGAAATCCGCGCACTCTACGAAACTGGCAACGGATCGATCCGGGCGCGGGCCAAGTGGGAGCGCGAGGACGGCGATATCGTCATTACGGCACTGCCGTATCAGGTGTCGGGCTCCAAGGTGATCGAGCAGATCGCGCAGCAGATGCAACTGAAGAAGCTGCCCATGGTCGAGGACTTGCGCGACGAATCCGACCACGAAAATCCGACGCGACTGGTGATCGTGCCACGCTCCAACCGCATCGACCCGGTAGAACTGATGTCACATCTGTTCGCCACCACCGATCTCGAGCGCAGCTACCGCGTGAACCTGAACATGATCGGCCTCGACGGCCGTCCGCGGGTGTACAACCTCAAGGACCTTCTCAAGGAGTGGATCAAGTTCCGTATTGAGACGGTGCGCCGGCGGCTCACGCACCGTCTTGAGCGTGTTTCGGCTCGCCTGCACATTCTCGACGGTCTGCTGGTCGTATTTCTGAATCTTGACGAGGTCATACGCATCATTCGCAACGAGGAGGAGCCGAAGCCCAGGCTCATGAAGCGTTTCAAACTGACCGAGACGCAGGCGGAGGCGATTCTCGACACCCGGTTGCGGCATCTGGCCAAGCTCGAGGAGATGAAAATCCGCGGCGAACAGGATGAGCTGACCCGGGAGCGCCATCACCTGGAAAAAATCCTCAAGTCGGCGCGCTTGCTGAAGCAACGGGTGTGCGATGAGATCATCGAAGATGCCAAGGAATTCGGTGATGTGCGCCGCTCGCCGCTGGTCGAACGCGAGGCCGCGCAGCAAATCGATCAGACGGCGCTGCTGCCGACCGAACCGATTAGCGTGATCCTTTCCGAAAAAGGCTGGGTGCGCGCCGCCAAGGGACACGACATGGATCCGCGTACGCTCGATTACAAGGCCGGCGATAAATTTCATCAGGCGGCGCGCGGCAAGAGCAATCAGCCGGCGGTATTCATCGATTCCACCGGCCGGACTTATTCTCTGCCGGCGCACAAGCTGCCCTCGGCGCGCGGCCATGGCGAACCCTTGAGTTCCAGTCTCAATCCGCCGGCCGGTGCCACCTGGGCCGGAGTAATCATGGGTAACCCGGAGGATCTGATTTTGCTGGCCACCGATGCGGGCTATGGCTTTGTCGCGAAACTCGAGGAACTGGTATCCAACAAGAAGGCCGGCAAGGCGGTGCTCAAGACGACGAAAGGCGCGAAAGTGTTGTTGCCGCAGCCGGTCACTGACATTAAAAAGGATTCTCTCGCGGCCGTCACGACCACCGGCCAGATGCTGGTGTTCAAGGTCAAGGATCTACCGCAGATGTCGAAAGGAAAGGGGAACAAGATTCTGAATGTTCCCAAGGCAAAATTTACCAAAGGCGAGGAAGCCTTGGCCGGCGTGGTTGTTCTGGAAGCAGGCCAGCAACCGATAATCCACGCAACCAAAGGAGAACTCACCGTTTCGCTGGAGAAAATTGAACAATACGAGGGAGAACGCGCCCAAAGGGGATCGAAGCTGCCGAAAGGGTATCAGGAAGTAAAGGCCATCGAAGTCAGAAAAAAGCCTGCCGCGGCGTAATCGATTTTGCATCCTGATCGATAATGTATGCAGGCTCGCTGGAGTCGCCCGGTCATGAATAAAACTAGCCTCATCTTCGTCTACAATGCCGACAGCGGGTTCGTGAACAGCCTGCTCGACATCGGCCACAAGATCGTCTCGCCGCAGACCTATTCGTGCAATCTCTGCGCCATTACCCATTCGGCCTTCAGCATGCGTGATGAATGGAAAAAATTCGTCGCCGGGTTGGGCGTCTCGGTGGAATTCCTACACCGGGATGAATTGGCGCAGCATTATGGCCTGAGTGGCCTGAAGCTTCCGGTGATATTGCGGAAATCAGAAGGCAAGGTGAGCGAGTGGATCAGCCGGGACGAGATAAACCATTGCCAGTCCCTTGCGGAGCTGTCACATCTCGTGGAAAAGAAACTCAAGACGTGACACAGTGCGTTTCGAACGGCATTCAAGAGGGGCGCATGTTCGATATACCTACCGCTGATATCCTTAGTCTGGCTTGGTTTATTTCCATCTGGGTGGGCTACACCTGGTATGCCGACCGCGGTGCCAGGCGCCAGCGCTCGCTGCGCGCCGTCATGCATGCGCACCGCGAAGCGTGGATGCGTCAGATGGTGTTACGCGACAACCGCGTCGCGGACGTTAATATTTTGCGTAATCTGTTACAGGGAGTGTCTTTCTTTGCCTCGACGACGCTGCTGATTCTGGCTGGATTGCTGGCAATACTCGGCGCCAGTGACCGCGGCATTGAAATCGTGCGCGCGCTGCCGTTCGCCGCCGGAACCACGCTGGGGCAATGGGAGCTTAAACTACTCGTGTTGGGCATCATCTTCGTATACGCGTTTTTCAAGTTCACCTGGGCATTGCGCCAATTTAATTATTGTTCGGTATTGATCGGAGCGACACCAAAATCCGCCGATGACGATTATGCACGGCGTGCCGCGGAGGTGAGCACCCATGCCTCGAAGGATTTCAATCAGGGGTTGCGCGCCTATTATTTCAGTCTCGCCGCGCTTGGTTGGTTCGTGAACCCGGGGGTGTTTGTGGCTGCCACCACGCTGGTGACCTTGGTGTTGTACCTGCGCGAACATCATTCGGCTACCATGAAAATGCTACTGCCCGGCGGCATTGAATGAATGAGGAGCGGGTCCTAGGTGTACGGAAATGCTCCGCCCGGGAAGGAGTGAGCGGGTAGAATACGTGCCCTATGCGTATTGCCGCGATCCTTGAATACGACGGCTCGAATTTTTCCGGCTGGCAGCGGCAGGATAAGGCACGTTCGATCCAAGCCGTCGTGGAGGAGGCCTTGTCCCGGGTGGCCGACGAACCGATTCAGGTGACAGTCGCCGGACGCACGGACGCCGGCGTGCACGCGGCCGCTCAGGTAATTCACTTCGATACTGGCGCTGCGCGCAGCGCCTATTCCTGGGTGCGCGGCGCCAACAGCCATCTTCCTGCCGATGTGGTTTTCCTGTGGGCCGGTCCGGTGGAAGACGGTTTTCATGCGCGTTATTCCGCCACCGGCCGGCATTATCATTACGTCATTCTCAACCGCCCGGCGCGTCCGACCTACCTCGCGCGACGCGTCACGCATGACTACCGACCACTGGATACGGACAGAATGCAGCAAGGTGCGCGCTTTCTGGTTGGCGAACATGATTTCACTTCGTTTCGCGCCGCCGAGTGCCAGGCAAAAAATCCGGTGCGGGAATTGCGGTCATTGGAAGTTGCGCGTCAAGGCGAGTTCATTCATGTCCGTGTTCACGCCAATGCCTTCCTGCAGCATATGGTGCGCAATATCGCCGGCGTCCTGATGGCCATCGGCGCGGGCGAGCAGGAACCGGAATGGGCCAAGCAAGTGCTCGCGGCGCGCGACCGCAAGGCCGGCGGAATCACCGCCGATGCTGACGGTCTTTACCTGGTATCAGTCACGTATCCGGCATCGGCGGGCCTGCCTGATCTGGCTCATGCCGTTTCATTTCCGGATATGAACTAATGGATCAATGATGAATGCGCCCGTTGGGGCGTTGCAGGAGAACGGAAAAATGGAAAAGATATCCTGGCACGATCTGGGTTCAGTCGAAAAATTCCGGAATGCACCGGTCACGGAAGTCAGCGTGGGTAATACCAAACTCGCGGTTACCTGGCAGAACGGGAAATTCGGCGCGGTGTCGGGTATCTGTAATCACGCCGGTGGTCCGCTGGGGCAGGGGCAACTGGACGGTGAATATATTGTTTGTCCGTGGCATCACTGGAAATTCCACGGCCGCACCGGCCTGGGCGAACCCGGATACGAGGATGACGCGGTGCCGAGTCATGCCGTGAAGGAGGAGGGCGGTCATCTCTATGTGCAGCTGGAACCGCAGACACCGCGCCGCAAGAAACCGCATCCGCCCCATCCGCTTGAGCGACCGATCAAGCGCCGGCCGGGACCGATACGCGTGGTTGGCATTTCCGCGACCGCCATGGACCGCGACCACCCGCGCTATTCAACTTCCGAGGCGCTGCTGCAAGTGGCACTCGATCATGCGACCACGGAACTCAAGTGCGAGACGCGCCTGATTCGGCTGGATCAACTGCGTTTCCGCACATGTGAAGGTTACTATTCCAAAAGCGCACGCGCCTGCACCTGGCCGTGTTCCATCACGCAGATGGACCCGGAGGACCAGATGGAGCAGGTGTACGAGGCGCTGGTGCACTGGGCCGACGTGGCGCTGCTGGCCACGCCGATCCGCTGGGGTGCCTCGGGTTCGCTCTATTACAAGATGGCCGAGCGGCTCAATTGCGTGCAAAACCAGATCACCATCAACGACCGCGTGCTGATCCGCAACAAGGTCGCCGGTTTCATCATCATGGGCGGACAGGACAACGTGCAGGACGTTGCCGGGCACCTGCTCGGATTCTTTTCCGAACTCGGATTCCAGTTTCCACCCTTCCCCTACATCGCGCATTCGCGCGGCTGGTCGGCCGAGGACATGGAGCGCAATGTCCAGCACGTGCAGCACAGCGAGGAACTGCGTCGCGGCGCGCGCGAGTTGGTTCACCGCGAAGTGGAGTTCGCGCGTCTGATGCTTGATCATTGCGCCGCGGTGGAAAAAACCGAGCGCGGCGGTCGCAAGGCCCATCGGCTGGATATCGAGAAGGTTTGACCCGGAGACGGTCGGTTGGCTATTCCCGTAACAGCGTCCCGAGCGCGTAGCGGAGGCGGGTAGGGCCGTTGAGTTCAGCACGCTCGATCCACACCAGATGCAGGTTGCCTCCCGCCTCCAGCGTCACGCTGGGATCCGTCTGCCATCCCGGCCCGGATGCCCCCGGAACGTTCATGTTCGAACTCCACCCGCCGCCTTCCGGCCAGGAAATCCAGATATCGGCATCGTCATCACGCGCGTCATCCCAGACAACGGCAACCCGGGATGACCGATCGCTGGCAATCGACGCGTGCCATTGCGCCGCACCGGTGGCGAAATCGTCCTGCACCTTTTGATTCTTGCCAAAATGTCGGCCGTCGGTACTGAAACCGGCATAGACATCGTAGGCCTCCGTAAACGTTCTTTTGTCCAGCCAGGCGGCCGCCACCCCGTGATCGCCGTAGGGGGCGAGGACGACCCGCATCACGCCCAACCCCTTGCCATACTTGGTGGTTAGCCGCGCCACTTGATCGTTGAGTATGGCGGGCGCCGCGAACCGTTTTGCATCCGGGCTGTGGCTGTGCATCAGCACGGTATGTCCGCCCCGGCGATCCTCCCAGGCGATGGTCACTCCCTTCGCATTGGCCACGATGCTCGGATAGAGCTGATCCGCCGGCGGTGGGGCGAGATCTACGATCACGGGGGGCGAGGAATTAATGGTCCTTGTTTCGCTGTCCAGATGTAGTTGTGCCAGCCTGATTTGAGCAAAACGCGGATGGGGAGCCGCCCATATCGCATAAATGTTCCCGTTCTCCGAGACCGCGAGACTCGCATGGCGTGCCCCGCCCGGTGCGAGACGATGGGCGGGATCGAGGCCGGCAGGACCACCTGCTCGAACCCAGACTTCATCGTCCTGCTCCCAGGCCATGATGAAGCGCCCGGAACCGATAGCGGCGATGACCGGCTCGTAGGCAACTTTGCCGCCACTGACCATGACGGGCTCGCTGAATTTCACGGACCCGGCCGGTTTGAAACCCACTTGGATTTGCGGCGAACCGGTGTGATTATCTTCCCAGATCACGGCAACCGTGCCGGCGGAGACGGCAATATTCTTGCGTCCGGCCGATTCGAGGTGATGGAACACGCCGGCCGCGGGCGCCGGCGAGACGTCGAGCGGCAGAGTAAACCTCCAGCCTTCCGCCGAAGCCACGGAGGAGAGAGAGCAAAATAATATAAGCCAGGTAATCCGGTTCATTGGATTTCCGAGAGATACTGGCGGATGTCCTTCTTTTTGTAGATGCCGTCGTGCACGAAACGGTCAAAGGCCACGAGATCCTTCGCGGTCTGTCTGCCCGCAATCTTGAAAATCAACGCACCATCCTTCTCCAGGAACGCGAACAGGGGAGTGGCGAAGGCGTTGAAGCGTGCGCCCAGTTCCATTTCGGTAATGCGCTCGCCGCTCGGCAGCGACAGCCGGCTTCCACTCTCGGCGTCGGCGTACACCAGTACGTAGTGCGCCGTGTAGCGCTTGCGGACCTCGGGGTCGGAGAAGGCTAGCTGGTTCGTGATGTCACACCAGGCGCAGCCGAACCGACCGAAGTACAGGAATAGCGGTTTGGATTCGGTCCGGGCGCGCTTCAACCCCTCATCGAACGCCACAAAAGGATAATGTTCGGGCGGATCCGCCTGCAGGGGTGAGGCAAGACCTGCCGCCAGGCAGAGAATAAGCCCACAGGCAAGAGATCGGAGGTTACTATTCACGGGAAATCTCACGTCGGTTTATTGCCATAACGGGTATTTTCGGGAAAATCAACGCTAGTATACTGAAGGGTCCAAATTCCGGATAGCGCCATATCGGTGTCTGCCCGGATTTTTCTTTTCGAAGGATAATTCCCTCTGATAAGCTTCGCGACCTTCCGGAGAAACCATGCGCACACGAGTCAAAATCTGCGGCATCACCCGCATCGA
>JANLIC010000064.1 GCA_024654125.1 Sulfuricaulis sp.
CAGGAACTGCACCGCCTCGCGTCCGTCCACCAGGCGATGATCGTAGGAGAGCGCGAGATACATAATCGGGCGAATCACTACCTGGCCGTTTTCCGCCACCGGCCGGTCCTGGATCCGGTGCATGCCGAGAATGGCACTCTGCGGCGGGTTCAGGATCGGCGTGGACAGCAGCGAGCCGAACACACCGCCGTTGGTAATGGTGAAGGTCCCGCCGGTGATTTCCTCGAGCGTGAGCTGGGCGTTCTGGGCGCGTTCGCCAAAATCGCGGATTCGCCATTCGATCTCGGCCATGGTGAGGCGGTCGGCGTCGCGCAACACCGGCACCACCAGCCCGCGCGGTGAACTGACGGCAATGCCAATGTCGTAGAAACCGTGGTACACGACCTCGTCGCCGTCAATCGAGGCGTTGACCTCGGGAAAATGCCGCAGTGCCTCGATCGAGGCCTTAATAAAGAAGGACATGAAACCGAGGCGCACGCCGTGCTCCTTCTCGAAGCGTTCGCGGTGACGCGCACGCAGCTCCATGACCGGCTGCATGTTGACTTCGTTGAAGGTTGTCAGAATCGCGGCCGTGTGTTGCGCCTCGACGAGACGCTCGGCAATGCGCTTGCGCAGACGCGTCATGGGCACGCGCTTCTCCGGCCGTTCCCCGGCCGGCATGCCAGGCGGTGCAGCGGGGGCGGCCGGTTTTGCTTTCGCTTTTGGTTTCGCTTCCGGGACGGAAACGGCCGGCATGGGTTCGGTGGCATCGACATGCTTCAACACGTCTTGCTTGAGAATCCGTCCGCCTTTACCGCTGCCAGAAATTTTTCGTTCGTCGATCCCTTGCTCCTGCATGAGTCGTTTGGCGGCCGGCATGGCGGGGGGTGTCGGCTTGGATGCCGGTTTCTCCGAGGCCGGTTGGGACGCGGCCGCTGTCCCCGACGCGGACATATCAAGACGACCGAGCACTTCGCCCGATTTCACGGTCGCGCCGACCGGGGCCTTGATTTCGGTCAGCACCCCGTCGGCGGGCGCCGGAATTTCAAACACGATCTTGTCGGTTTCAATCTCGGCCAGCAGGTCATCGCGCACGACCTTCTCGCCCGGTTGCTTGTGCCAGGTGAGAATCGTGCCTTCCGTGACGGACTCCGGAAAAACCGGGACCGTGATGTCAGTGGCCATGTTCGTCTCCGCGCCGGATCATGGCATCGGCCCCAGCGTCTGGTCGAGCAGCTGATGCAACTGGGTAATGTGCAGCTGATAACTGCCCACCGCCGGGGCGGCGGACAGTGGCCGGCCCCGGTATTCCGGGGCGGTCCCGGGTGGAACGATACGCCGGAGATGATGCTGAATCTGGTACCACGCACCCTTATTTTGACCCTCTTCCTGACACCAGATGAAACGGCCGGCGTTCGGATATTTTTCTATCTCTCGCCTCAGATCTTTCTCCGGAAACGGGTAGAGCTGCTCGATGCGCAGAATCGCGACATCACGCCGGGAGAGTGCTTCGCGACGCTCGATGAGGTCGAAATAGACTTTGCCGCTGCAGAAAATGAGTTCCTTCACCGCCGGACCATCGAGCGTTTCCGTCTCCGGCAGCACCGACTGGAAACGGTTCTGCGTCAGGTCCTCGAGGCTGCTCACCGAAGAGCGGTGACGCAACATGCTTTTGGGCGTCATCACCACGAGCGGCTTGCGACAGGACCAAAGCATCTGGCGGCGCAGCAGATGAAAGAATTGTGCCGGGGTCGTCGGGAGGCACACGAACATGTTTTGCTGGGCGCACAATTGCAGATAGCGCTCGAGCCGCGCCGAGGAGTGCTCCGGACCCTGGCCCTCAAACCCGTGCGGCAGGAACAGAACAATCCCGCAGAGCCGGTTCCACTTCTGCTCGCCGGAGACGATGAATTGATCGATCACGACCTGCGCGTTGTTGGCGAAGTCACCGAATTGCGCCTCCCAGATGATCAGGGTCCGGGGATCGGTCGTGGCATAGCCGTATTCGAAGGCCAACACCGCTTCTTCCGACAGCAGCGAGTTGATGACGAGGAAACGCGGCTGGCCCTCGAAAAGATTGCGCAGCGGCACGTAGGCCGTGGTGTCCTTCTGATTATGCACCACCGCGTGACGGTGAAAGAAGGTTCCGCGCCCCGAGTCCTGGCCGGAAATCCGCACGCCGTATCCGTCCCGCAGCAGCGTGGCATAGGCGAGGTTTTCGGCGAACCCCCAGTCCAGCGGCAGGGCGCCGGCCGCCATTTTGCGCCGGGCATCGTAGATTTTGGCCACCTGCGGATGCAGCTCCAGCCCTTCCGGAACATGCAGCATCTTTTCGGTCAGGAAACGGACGGTCTCAAGGCTGACGCGTGTTTCGATGGTGGGATCGCAGCAACCGTTTACGTAGGGAGTCCAGTCCGAGCTGTAGTCGTATTCCGCGGCTTCCCGGGGCGCGAATCGCGGTGCCACATTGGCGCCGGATTCGAGCCGCTGCTGATAGTCCCGCAACATGTCAGCAGCCGTGTCGTCGGTGACAATGCCATCCTGCACCAGTTTCCTGGTGTAAAGCGTGCGCGTGGTCGGCGTCTCGCGGATACGCCGGTACATGACCGGCTGGGTCACGGTCGGCTCGTCGGCCTCGGAATGGCCGTGACGGCGATAACAGTAGAGATCGATGACGACATCCTTGTGGAAAGTAATGCGGTAATCGAGGGCAAGCTGCGTGACCAGCAGCACCGCCTCGGGATCGTCGCCGTTGACGTGGAAAATCGGGGCGCCGATCATCTTGGCCACGTCCGTGCAGTAGAGCGTGGAACGCGCGTCCTGCCAGTGGCTGGTGGTGAAGCCAATCTGATTGTTGATCACGATGTGCACCGTGCCCTTGGTGGCATAGCCGCGCGATTGCGACATGTTGAAGGTTTCCATCACCACGCCCTGGCCGGCGAAGGCGGCATCGCCGTGGATTACCACGGGCAGCACGCGGTTGCCGCGGCTATCCAAGCGCCGCTCCTGGCGCGCGCGCACCGAGCCCTGCACCACCGGCCCGACAATTTCGAGATGCGAGGGATTGAAGGCGAGCGCCACGTGCACATGGCCGCCGTCCGTGGCGATGTCGGAGGAATAGCCCAGATGGTATTTGACATCCCCGGTGCCACCGTTGGAAGGCGCCCGGCCCTCGAATTCGCGGAACAGCTCCTCTGGGCTTTTGCCCAGGATATTGACCAGCACATTGAGCCGCCCGCGGTGCGCCATGCCGATGATCACCTCTTTCGTCCCGTTCGACCCGGTACGCTGGATCAACTCATCCAGCAGCGGGATCAGGCTTTCGGCGCCCTCGAGCGAAAAACGCTTCTGTCCGACGTACTTGGTATGCAGGTGGTGCTCGAGGCCTTCGGCCGCGGTCAGCCGTTCGAGCAACGCGCGGCGCGTCTCGGGAGAATAGCCCGGTGCGCCGCGGACGCTCTCGATCCCACTCTGCAGCCAGCGTTTTTCCGCCGTATCGATAATGTGCATGTACTCGACACCGATCGTGGAAGCATAGGTGGCATGCAACTGCGCGAGCACTTCGCGCAACGTCGCCTGTCGGGGTCCCACCAGCGAACCGGTTTCGAAAATCGTGTCGAGTTCGGACTCGCCTAATCCGTAATAGCGCAGGTCGATCTCGGGAATGTTCGGTGCCTCGCGGAGCCCCAGTGGATCGAGTTTGGCTATCTGGTGCGCGCGATAACGGTAGGCATTGATGAGTTGCAGCACCTTGACCTGATTGTGCGTGGATTCCAACGACACCGTCCGGACGGCGGCACGGTCGACGGCTTTCGTTGGCTGACGTTGATGCGCGGGGCGGCGGAATTCCTCGCGCACAGCGGTGTGCGAGACATCGTGTTCGATTCCGTTGACGCGCGGCAGACTCTCGAAGTATCGCCGCCAGTCTGGGGAGACGGAGGCCGAATCCTGTAGAAACCGTTCGTAAAGCTCCTCGAGATAGGCGGCGTTGCCCGACGCCAGCGATGAAGATCGCCAGCGGGCGGTGAGGCTTGGCTCCTTGGTGGTTTTGTTCGTATGCTTTCTATCCATGACAACGCGAGATCGCCGGGAAACGGGGTAGTGGGCGGCGAACCACTCCACTCTAGCTTAGCAGGCGCGGCCGTCTGTGGCCGAGACAGCATGCGCCGCATCCCGCCAGAAACCCGCCGGCGAAAGGAAAATCTTGGGACCAACTGAACTACGTCGCCAGCCAAACTATTTCTTTTTTGCCGGATGTTTCTTGCGTTCCTTGGCGGCCTTGCCGATCAGGTCGTCCAGCAGCTTCAGCATCTGTTCCTCGCCGCCGGCCATGGGAACGGTGGTCAGGTATTTTCCATCGACCACGATCGCGGGCACGGAACTGATGTTCAGGTCCTGGTTGAGCTGCTTGGCCTTCTCCAGCTTCAGGCGCACGCCGAAGGAATTGAAGGCCTCATCGAATTTCTTGCGGTCCACGCCGTGACTCGCGGCGAACCCGGCGATGGCTTTTTCATCGTTGTATGCCCCCGGCTGCGCCTGCACCGCCTTGAAAAAGGCGCCGTGCAGTTTATCCAGCGCGCCCAGAGACTCGAAGGCGTAATAGGCCTGGCCGTGAAGCATCCAGCGCGGGGCGGTGCCGGGCGTGCGCATGAATTGCGTATTCGCGGGCATCTTTTTCAACCAGCGCGCCAGTCCCGGTTCCAGCACGTAACAAAGCGGACAGCCGTACCAGAAGAATTCGCGCACCTCGATCCGGTCGCCGGTTTCGACCGTCGCCGGAAAGGGCAGGGACATGTAGTGGCGTCCTTCCTCGAACGCAGCGTGTGCCACACCCGGAAGCAGGAACAGCGCCATCAAATATCCGCCGAAAAAACGTTTCATTATTTATCTCCGAAATAGCGTTACGTGAGCCTAATAAAAACTTGCACTCCAGCGCAACCCCATGGGTAGTTTACGCCTGGAACTGCTCCAGCAACCGGGCATGGATATTACCGAAGCCTCCGTTACTCATGATCAATATATGATCGCCCGG
>JANLIC010000090.1 GCA_024654125.1 Sulfuricaulis sp.
CGGCCGCCGCGGCGAACCCGTCCGTATCTGTACGAACAATCACCCGTCGCTCGTCCACGTCGGCGCGTGCCCGGTGTGCGAGTTGCGGGCGACGCTGGCACGTTTCCGGCCGTTCCTCCGGCACCGGGAAGGATGTCCGGCGCCCGGCGGCGCGTGCTCGTGCGGTCTGGACGCGGCGCTGGCCGAAGGTTCTGAGACCGATGGAGCAAAAACCCCAGGAAATCGACGTGGACCGGCCAGGCCGGCCCAAGCTGAACGAACGGAAGCCAAGCCATAGCGGACTATGGGCCAGCAGCCCGGCCGTTCCTACGGTATCCTGGACGGTCTAGTCGGTAAGTTATTGATTATAAAAGGCTTAGGGTTTTTCTTTCGCGGACGGCGCTTTTCGCTTTACTTTTCTTTTTAGGCGGACTATACTGTCCTTAGTCAACCGGCGCCCGCAACGATACGGACGCCCCGAACGAAAGGCCCGACAGATGGCCAAGAGAACATCGGTCCTCAGCAACAAACCCCTCACGCATCACGTTTATCGGACCTACCTTATTCGATGGTCCGAATTCACCGTCATCAAACCAAGCAACACCGTTTGGGTAGAGAAGGACAACGACTTCATCTGCTGGGCGAACTCGGTCGACGAGGCGAAGGCGAAGATCGACGAGGTATGCGCATGAGTGCCGCCCACGAACAGGCCCGCGCCCTCCGCGTCATCGGCAACCTCGACTCCGCCCTCGGCCGGGACTGGACCCTCGCCGACGGGCGCATCCGCGTCACGCTCGTCGGCGCGGACCCCGAGCGCGGCACCGTCACGCTTCGGCACCGCAGCCAGCGTCGCCAGCGTGTCGAACTGACCATGTGGGCCGAGGCCGTCCGCCGCGGCGCGGCCGTGCCGGCGGAAGGGGGCGCTCGCTCGGCGTTCACGCTGGTGAGGAGGGCGTCGTGAGATCTTCCCGCACCGAAACCTTCGACGCCGTCATCGACGGCCGCGAGTGCCAGATCGAGTTCACGCGCGTCACGACGTTCGTCCACGATGCGCACTACGGCGCGGACGCCGACGGCAACCGGGGCGTGCCGATGGACTTCATCGACGAGGACCTCGCCGAGGGCGACGCGCTGATTTATTACACCGACACGGAGGATGACTTCGTCGTCGTGCCTGCGGCGCTGCGGGCAGAGGTGGACAAGGCCATCGACGCCTACATCGAGCGCACCGAGCCGACATGTGATCTAGATGACGAGGAGCCGGACTGGGACGCTATCAATGACGCCCGGCGCGACCGGGAGGCGGAGGAAGAGCTGGAATGACAATCCACAGAGTGGCCCACTATTACGCCAACGCCGTGCCCGAGGCACCGCCCGTCGCGTCGGTGAGGACGCGAGACGAGGACTGGCGCGCGCTGGATCAGGTCGACCAGGTCTTCGTGGACCTCTACCAGACTGGCCTGGTGCTCCTCGACGCGCTGCCCGCCGCGAGCAGGACGTTTGTGAGGCGGCATCATCCGGGAAGGATGGAGTCATGACCTGGACCTGGGTGCAGCCGAAGAATCAAGATGAACTTCTGGCACGGTTGGTGGAGGCCCGAGACTTGAAGGTGCCAGAGCGCGAGCGTGAGAACCTCTGTGCGTGCGCGCTGACCGAGATCCGGCGACTTCAACAAGAGACGCTTGACCTGCACGCGGCCGGATGCGCGGAAAGCGAACGGGCGAATGCCGTTGAATGGAAGTTCAAGAGTCGTGCAGATCTTATCGCGCCACTTGACGCGGCCTGTGTCCGCTACTGTGAGTGGTACGCACACGGTCATTCAGTAGATGCAGGAAACATGGCATACGACCTAGTGTCTGTTGTACGCGAAACGATTCAAATGCTTGCAAAGGAGCAGCAGTGAAAATCCTGAGACTGCAGAGCAGCAACGTCATGCGCCTCGTCGCCGTAGACATCACGCCGACCGGCGACATGGTGATCGTCGGCGGCAAGAACGGCGCCGGCAAGTCGAGCGTCCTGAACAGCATCGCGATGGCGCTCGGCGGCCAGGCGATGTGCCCGGCCGAGCCCATCCGCGCCGGGGAAACCGAGGCGAAGATCGTCGTCGACCTGGGCGACCTCATCGTAACGAGGAAGTTCTACCGACATCCAATCCATGCACCGGAATGTGAGCGTACGACGCACCCACAAAGCGCTCATCCTTGCTCTTGCATGCCCACGTTCGGTGAAACGCAGTCGACCCTCACCGTCACCAACAAGGACGGCGCCCGCTACCCGAGCCCGCAGGCCGTGCTCGACCGGCTGCTCGGCGCGCTGACGTTCGACCCGCTGGCCTTCGCGCGTGACGACGCGAAGCGGCAGGCCGAGACGCTCCGCGCGCTCGTCAGGCTGGACACCGCAGACATCGAGGATCGCCGCAAGGCCGCGTTCGCCGAGCGGGCGATGCTGAAGAAGTCGCACGCGATCAAGGCCGCGCAGCTCAAGGCGATGCCGTTCGTGAAGGACGCGCCGGACGCCGAGGTTCCCGTAGACGCAATCACGGCCGAGATGGCCCGCGCGGAAGAACTGAGGAAGGCCGCGGAGGACGCCGAGCGAACCGCTCAGAAACAGCGCGATCAGGCCAACAGCCTCGCGACGGCCCGCCGCGTCATGGCGACGAGAATCGAGGAACTGGAAAAGCAACTCACCGGGCTTCGAAGTGAAGCGCAGGGCCTCGATGAAAAATTCGACGCCGTGGCGCGAGAAATCACCACAACGCAGGCGACGGCCGACGCCGCCCGCGCCGCCGTCCCGGACGCCGAGGCGCTCCGCGCCAAGGTCAAGGACACGGAGACGATGAACGCGGCCGTGCGCGCCAACAAGACCTACCTGGCAGCGCAGGCCGACGCCGAACGGATCGCCGCCGAGATCGAGGCGAAGCACCAGGCCGTGCTCGCGGCCGAAGAGGCCAAGCGCGCGGCGCTCGCCGCCGTCGTGTTCCCCGTTGAGGGGCTCGGACTGTCCGACGACGGCGTGACATTTGGATCGTTGCCCTTCGCTCAGGCGTCGAGCAGCGAACAGCTCAGGGTGAGCGTGGCTATCGGGCTCGCGCTCAACCCGACGCTCAAGGTGCTGCTCGTGCGGTCCGGCAATCTCCTGGACGACGACTCGCTCAAGGCCGTCGCCGCGCAGGCCGACGCGGCCGAGTGCCAGATTTGGATGGAGTACGTCACGGCCGACGCTGAGGGCGTCAGCGTGATGATCGAGGAAGGGAAGGTGGTGACGGAATGAAGAATATAGCGAAACGAGGTCGGCCAGCTACACGCGCACTCAAGGCAGCTGAGCTGATAGCACGTGCAGTAGAGGCTTCAGTAAACTTCGCGTTTAGATGCTGGACGGTTTCTGAGGCAGCAGAACGTATGCCGGATCCAAGATTGGAAAAAAAGGTCCGCTCGTGCGAACGCGCCTTAATGAATGCACTCCTTGGTCGTCGTGCTACCAAGGAAGAACTCTCCTACATCCAGGGAGCAAGAGACTACTGGAGCAATAAGATATGAATTTCTTAACCCCGGACTGAAAGCGTCAGCGTGATGATCGAGGAGGGAAAGGTGATCGGCGCGTAATGACAAAGATCAAGACTGGAATCAACGTCCGAACCAAGCGCTCTTACTCGAAGGATTCTACCGCACGCTTGCGCCGGGAGATGCGCGATCCAAAGACGAACCGTCGGACGCGCTGCGACATCTACGCCGAACTGCTCCGGCGCAGGGAGGGGAAACCAGCATGACCGACCAGTTCTTTCGCGACGTGCTCGAGTGGTTCATGTGCAGCGATCCGTGGGTAGCAGCCGCGGACCTTTACGAGCGAATCGAAACTGAACTGGACGCCGAAGCTGTCCGTCGCGGATTCACGGATTGGGTCGACGCCTATCATCACTTCATGAAGGGGGAGAAAGTCTGATGGCAACTAGAGGCAAGTACTCGCACGTCATCGACAAGCTGCCGCGCCTTGGCATGGTGGAACCCGAGCGCCGCGACCTGGTGGAGGCGGTCAAGGCTGAGATCCTCGCGCCGCCGGACGATGGCGAAAACCTACCGTGGGTCCTCGACCTCGACCGCGCGCTGGACATGATCGAGACGCACGTTCGCGAGCTGCTGCGCTTGGTGAAGCGCTCGACTGCCGGCCGCCCGCGGGCCGCGGAGTTCGCGCGCGCCTACGCCGACTGCCGGGACATGGCCGCCAGGATCGGCGAATGGGAATCGTCGCTCAACCTGCTCACCGAGGCGTTCCAGCAGCTCATGGTCGACCAGATGGAGGTCGAGGGCGTCACGAGCATGAAGCTTGTCAGCGGACGCCCGGTATCGACCTACCTCGAGCCTTACGCGCAGGTCACGGACAAGGAGACGTTTCGTCTGTGGTGCGTGGCCCAAGGACTGGAGCGGCAGATGGCGCTGCCGTGGGGCACCGCGAACGCGCTCACGAAGGCGCGCCTGCTCGAAGGCGAGCCGGAACCAGACGGCGTCACGTGCTACGCCAAGACGAAGGTGCGGCTGGGAGGGAAGTGATGGAAATGAAGCTGTTCGAGATCCGCGACAAGGCGACGTTCATTCCGGCGATGGCCATCAAGCTCCGCAACCGCACGCCCGAGGAGTTCTGGCTGCTGCGCCACGCGGGTTACGCCGCCGAGCAGATCGGCGGACGTGACGAGGACGTCGAGCCCTACGTCATTCTCTGCAAGCTGGATGGCGTCGAGGCGCACTACGACTCATTCGACTGGCCGAACCAGCGGACAATGGGCACGGCACATCGATACATCATCGCGAACTGGCGCGACTTGACGTCCAGCGACGTGGTGGACGTCCAGTTCATCCTCGGCGAGACCATCGCGCGGAAGCGTAGCGAGCGGGAGGAATAGCGATGGATCTCAAGTTCAAGATCACGTTCAAGCTCGGCCACGAGGTCATCGCGGTCGTCGAGGGGCAAGAGCGCCAGATGGACGCGTTCCAGGTCGGCGACGTCGTCGAGCGCGTCACCGAGACGGAGCAGTACCTCGAACGGCTAACGGGACTGCGCGTTCACATCGAGACAGGAGACTGATGCCGTGAATCACGATCACCAGCGTGAAATTGGCACCACGCTGGCGGCCATCTCATGGCGAACGGAACAATGGGCGTCGATCGCCGCGATGGCTAATCATTGCCGATCCGTCTTGAGTGGGATGGAGGCAAGACAGATGAAGCGCAAGCAAGGAAGCTCAGGCGCAGGAAGGAAGGTTTGCATAAGGGATCCAATCGATGAGTGTGTGAAAACGCAAAACTACAAACCAAGGAGCACAGAAACCATGACCGACGAAATCGCAAAGGAAGTCACCGACCTCGTCACCATCGGCGAAGTCATCGGAACCATGGACCGCCCGAAGTCGCTCGACCCGAATGACCTGTCGGGCACCGAGGGCATCGGCCCGCAGGACGTCCGGCTCCCGCGCCTGGCGACGGCGCAGGGGCTCTCGACCCAAATGACGCCCGGTGACGGGCAGTACATCGAGGGGCTGAAGCTGTTCGACATGTTCAACGACCTCACCGAAGAGGTCTACGGCCGTGGGCCGATCACGTTCGTGCCCGTGCGCCGGGACGTGCGGCGCATCGAGTTCATCCCCCGCTCCGAGGGCGGCGGCATCGTCGACATGGACGTCCCGCCGAACGACCCGCGGCTCGCCTGGACGGTCGCCGAGGACGGGGCGCGCGTCCCGCCCGCCGCCACGACGTTCGTCGAGTTCGTGATCCTCATGCTGCGGCCCGGCAAGGCGCCCGAGCCCATCGTGCTGAGCATCAAGGGCACGAACAAGTTCAACCGACGCGCCAGCGACCAGCTCACGACGTTCATCAAACTGCGCCACGCGCCCATCTACGCCGGCCTGTATACCGTGACCGGCGGGCAGGAGAAGAACGACAAGGGCACGTTCGGCGTGCCGGTGATCAAGAACGCCGGGTTCATCCCAAAGGACACCCCGGCGGGCGCTGCGCTCTATGCGTACGCCGAGGAATTCCACCGCTCGCTCGAAGGCAAGACGATCGTCGTCGAGCGCGAGCCGGGAAGTGATGACGAGTTCGTGCCGGAGGAAGCCACGACCGAGATGTGAGTGGAGAATGGTAATGAGTTCGGGGGAGCGGGCGGTTAACGTGACAGCCACACAGTCGCGTTGCCCGCAATCCTGCGGGTGCTGGGGTGCGCTGCCCGTTTCCCCGAAAACCGAAACGGACGAATGCCGAAACGACGATCCAGAAAGGACGAGAACCGATGAAGAAGCAACACGCACGCAAAGCCTCACGGCCCTCACGGCCCTCACGCCTCGACGCGCTGACGGCCACGGTCGCTCAGGACTGGGCGCACGCCAACACGGCGACCATCAACGCCCGGCAGCGCGTTCTGCAGTTCGAGGCCGAGGAGCTGGACAAGAGCATCGTGGCGCTGGCCGGCGCGCAGGCGAACGCGCGCGAGCGGCGCGCGAAGATCGAGGCGATGCTCGCCGGGCTGGCGGCGGTCGTCGAGAAGCGGTAAACGAAAGGGGACCGGGGCGGGGCATTCCCGCCCCTCGTTTCAACGGGAGAGGAGGGTCTCGTGGAAATCATTATCTGGATCGGGACGCTCTGGTTGGGCGCGGCGGGACTCGGGTGGTTCCTTGGCGTCGACCGTGATGCTGTCTTCGTGTTGGCGTGCCTGGGCCTCTACGTGACGCTCGCGGGGATCGCGTTGCGGGGCGTCGGCGAACTGGTCGCCAAAAGGAAGGATCGCCGGCGGCGCGTCTCGCATCCGGAAAGGTTCGAGCGATGAAGCCACGACCACGGACGATAGAGGTGCCAGGCCCGCCCGCCCCGAGACGTCGTCTGTGCTGGGCGATCGCGCCGGACCGGACCCGGTGCGATCGGGAGAACCGTCACGCCGGGGACCACTCCTGGGTGATCGCGGAGAAGGCAAGGGTGGCCGAGCGGGCGCGGTGTGCGCGGATCTGTCAAGATCGAGTCAACGGTCACTATGCGAATCTGGTCAATCGTAGCACCATGTCAGGAACCATCTCCGAATGCTATTTACTTATGTCTGAAGCAATAGCGTGCGTCGAGGCCATCGAGCGCGAGGGCGACCAGCCGGGAGGGACCACACCATGACTAACCAAACCGTGCGACAGGTATTCGGCGTGTTTTTCGTGGCGCTGCCATTCGCGATCCTCACCGTCTTGGAGATCAAACGAGGAGGCGGTTGGTGGGTTGTGTTTGGCACATGGGCCTTCATCGCAGCCATCCTGAGCTGTATCTATATAGGGTTGTGGTTGTACCACCTGGGAGGGACCACGCCATGACTGAGGACACGAAGCTGCTCGACTGGCTAGAGGCTCAGAACGCCAAGGCGTCCTACACGGGGTGGTGCATCTTTCGATGGTCCCCTTCGGGGCGAGGCTGGCGACTTTACGAGACAACTAGGCCTGGATCGGTCCCGTCGGTGCGAGAAGCTATACGTGATGCCATGCGAGTCGAGGGTGCGCCATGACTAACCGAGACGACGCCCGACTAGGACAGTTACTCGGCTGGATGTCGTCGGAAACTTGGAGGGGCGCAATGACTGACCGAGATACCGCCCGAGACGTGGGACGTTGGCGGAAAAGACCAGTGGTAGTTGAAGCCGTGCAGTGGACGGGCTTCAACCTTGATGCGCTCCGGTCGTGGGGCGCGCCAGTAACACTGCTCGGCGCATCGGAAGGTAGCCTCATCATCGGCACACTCGAAGATGGCCCGAACTGCGAGGCGGTTCACGTGGCTGCGCTTGGCGACTGGATCATCAGGGGCGTGAAGGGCGAGTTCTACCCGTGCAAACCCGACATCTTCGAGGCGACGTATGAGCGGGCAGACTGACCCCGCGCGAGACGTAGACGCGGCGGTGGCGCGGCTAGAGGCATGGGCTGTGCAAGACGAAGCCATGTGTGAAGGAGAAACGGGACCGTCTAACGATATTCGCATTCTCTGCACCGCGCTGGCCGAGGCGCAACACGACCGCGATCTTTACGCGCGGCAATACGCGCAGCAATGCGGAAGATTACGCGCGAGCCATGATCGGGCCGACCGCGCCGAAACCGCACTGGCCGAGGCGCGGCAGCATCTTGCGGACGCCCAGTCGGATTTTGAGAGCTTTGCCGAGCACCACCGCGCCACGGAAGCGACCGTGGCCACGCAGGCGCAGGAGATCGAGCGGCTGCACGAGGAGTTGAAGGTCGCGCATGACATCGGTGATAGTTTCTGGGCGGCGTTAAAACCTCTGAACCTGCCCGCGATCAACGTGGCAAATCCGGGGCAGCATGTAACGGAGGAGATCGCCAAAGCCGCTGAAGCCCAGCGTGAGCAGGACGCACAAATATGCGAGGCGGTTGCGGCCCAATGGGCTATCTACATGAACGCTGCTGCTCTTGAGTGTGCAGCCGCCATCCGGGCCGTCAGGACGCCCCAGGAACCTCCAGTGAAAGGATCACAATAGTGACTGCATGCGTAACCGCTGGATCGGATTTTATTGAAGCGACCGGAGACGCCACATTTGTTGCTGGGGCGGTGTTGTGCTGATGCGTGCGCGACGACGGGCGTGGATTAAGCAGGCGATGCGATGGAGAGAAAATTATGTGGCTTGAATTCAAAACAACGCTCTTGCCGTGGTTGCTCGCTGCGGCGGTAATCGGGTTGCTGGAGTGGCGGCACACGGCGGACGTGGGGCGCTGGCAGGAGGCAAATGAAATGCTACGGACCAGCGTGGACCGGCAGGCGGCTGCGCTGGAAAAGATCGGTGATCTGCTGGCGGCTCAGGGGTACACGCTCCCCCCGTCCGGGGCCGTCAGGCCTGGATCTTGATCGAAGGCTTGCGGGAACCGGTACGCCTGCACGGCGTGGCGCGTAAGATTTTCGACGACGCCTCAATCTGGGCCGTCCGGCATCAGCAGCGTCTGGTCCTGGTATCCGCCAACGATCATGAACACACGGTCCTGTCGGCTCATTACCGTGACGCGGCGATCGACGTCCAAGGCGATGATCTAGACGGACTCAGCCGCTGGCTCGGTGGACTCGGCTACCGAGTGTATTGGCAGGTCCCAGGGCACTACTTTCACGTCCATGCGGAGGCGTTCTAAGCGCGGCGCCCGCTGGCGCATCGTTGATGCCGCGGCGGCAACCCCCTGCGAGAGCGGGTACGTCCTCAGGGCGCGTCTTCCGGCACCCGCTCGCCGAGGTGCGCCACGAGCGCGGCCAGCGTCGGCTCGTCCTGCGCGATGAGCGCGCGCCGGCAACTCCTAGTAAACCCGCTACTCCGGCACGCGCTCCTGCAGATGCGGGATCAACGCCGCGAGCGCCGCGAGGTCGGCACGCGCCTGCGCCTGAATGGCCGGAATGTCGGTCGGGTGCGCCCCGAAGAGTTCCTGCACCTGAGCGATCACCGCCGGCGCCGCCGCCGCGATCCGGGTGATGAGGTCGAGATACTGGCCGAGCGCCTGCGCGTCGATCTTCATGGGGCCTCCGCGAGCATCTGCCGAGCCGTCACGATGGCCTCGGCTTGGTGCCCGACAAACAGATTAGCGATGGCCCGAACGACCGCCGTGGCTGACGACAGATGCGCCAGGATGGCCCCTCGCCCGGGCGTTCCGGATGGCAACGCTGCCGCGATGCGCTCCACTGATTGACTGAGCGCCGTCAAGAGCGCGGCCATTTCCGGGGGAGCCGTGTCCACGTCCGTCCAGATCAGCAGTACCGCCACGGCCGATTGCGTCGCCTGTGCGACCGGGAGCAACGCCGCCCGCACTTCGTTGACCACCGACCCAGGAATCCCCCCTCGGGCATACTGGTCATCGAGCGTGTCTGATGCCAGCTTGAGCATGACGGTGACGCTGTGCGTCGCCTGAGCGGCCACCTCGAGCGGCTTGGTCTTGGCCGCGCACGCCACGAACAGCAGCGCCGCGAGCAGCACAACCGAAGGCTGATGTCGAAACTTCATGTGTTCTCCTTTACGTGAACAGACCCAACCCGCCGACGACGAGCCCGATCACGGCCCCCTGGAACCAGCGGAACAGCGCGGTGCCCCACTGGTAAACGGCGAAGTCGTGCCACGACTTCCACGCGCGGAAGGCTTGAAAGTCGAGCAGCGCCGAGGCGATCAACCCGGCCACGGCAGCCTTGGTCAACGGCGACGCGATGAACGCGTGGAACATTTCCATGTGTCTCCTCCTTCTTAGGGTCGGGGTCCGCCGTCCCCGTAGCCCGCGACTCCCGGCAACGTCAGGGCGATGCGCCCCCAGTCGATAGACTTCGACGCGAGCGACGGTTCGGCGTAGACGTAGTAGCTGGCGTATTCGTACGCCACGACGTCCAGGGGCCGGGCGCTCGCCCCGCGCGTCGGCCACGACCCGTCCCACCCGCAGGCCGGCTTCCCCGCCGGCTTGGCCGCCGCCCAGGCCGCTACGAACGCCGCGGTCGGATGGCAGGCACCCGTCGATCCCCAGGTGAACCGCCGCACCATGTCGAGCAGATCGTAGCGGAACTCTTCCTCGGGGGTGCGGCCGTCGTTGGTCAGCCCGCCGAAGACCCACGTCTCCTGCTGCAAGAAGCCGTGAATGGACGGCGCCACCGCCCGCCAGCACCCCGCCTCATCAAGCGACGATCCAAGCTCGCTCCCAAGACACGGCGCGCCATGACCACTCGGAAAGTGGACGTAGCGCAGCGCATGGGGAAACACGCGGGCCATCCACCGGACGCCCCACTGCCAATCCGAGGCCGAGTACTCCGGCTCCCACGCCAGGACGACGATCCGCGCGAGCGCCTGGAATCGCGGCGATCGGTAGATCGGCGTGAGGCTCTGCTCCACGCGCGCCCGGTCGATGTGCCGGCCGTCGGCCCCCGTGTTCCCGCCGATGTCCGGCAGGAGAAAGATCGCCGGATAGAAGCCACCCTGCCACAACTCCTCCACGCGGTCGAGGAAGCGATCCGGGTGCGAGCGGAAGTCCTTGCTGGGGTAGTCGCCATGGTAGCCGTGCCCGACCAGCGGGCCGATGGGCCAGTGCGTGTAGCCGAACGCCGCGTAGGCGGCCCGCATCGTCGCCCGGTCGCCGGCCGAGTAGCAGCTGGAGTCGTACTCGTCGGTGAACAGCACGTTGTCGGCCTGGCCTGGCCGAGGGCCGCAGGGAATCCGCACAAGCACGGTCGAGATCGCGCCGCGCCAGGCGCGCAGCTGTGCCTCGGTGACGCGGACCCACGGGTCAGTCACCGGCGCCGGCTTGGCGACGAGCGCCACCGGGAGCACGTTCTGACTGGCCTCAATCGACATGTCCTTCCGCCAGTAGCCCGTGGCCACCACGCTCACGTCGAGCCGCCC
>JANLIC010000098.1 GCA_024654125.1 Sulfuricaulis sp.
GAGATCGAATACGACGGCGAGACCCATAACGCCGCCAACCTGTATGACGCCCTCAAGGAGGGCTATTACGGCCGGTTCTGAACACGGAACAATTGATAGAAATCACGGTAGAGGAAGGAGCAGTCATGAGCATCAAGATCAATGAAAAGATCACCGGGTATGAGGTCCTCAAAGAGGAGCCCAAGCGCGCCGAGAGCAACGTCGTGCACATGCACGAGAAGCTCGAACGGCCCGAGGTGCTGGTCGGCTCCACCTACAAGATCAAGACCCCGCTCACGGAGCACGCCCTGTACGTCACCATCAATGACATCGTGCTCAATCCAGATACGCCCCACGAGAAGCGCCGCCCTTTCGAGATCTTCATCAACTCCAAGAGCATGGAGCACTTCCAATGGGTGGTGGCCCTGACCCGGGTGCTCTCGGCCGTGTTCCGCAAGGGGGGTGACGTCACCTTCCTGGTGGAGGAACTGCACTCGGTGTTCGACCCGCGCGGCGGCTACTTCAAGAAGGGCCGGTATACCCCCTCGCTGGTGGCCGAGCTCGGCGACGTCATCGAGCGCCACCTGCGGATGATCGGCCTGATCACGACCGAGGAGCCGGACGCCGGACGCCAGCAACTGATCGCCGAGAAGCGCGCCGAGCTGAAAAAACGCGCTGGCGCGACGGAAACCGCCGGTCATGAGCCCGGCGATTTCCCATCCGACGCGCAATTCTGCATCAAGTGTTCCACCAAGGCGGTCATCAAGATGGATGGATGCATGACCTGCCTCAACTGCGGCGACTCGAAGTGCGGATGACATGCTTTACCAATGACTAGACGAGCGCAGCAGGGCTTCATTGTCGCGCAAAACATTTCGGACAAAGTGTTTGCAATTTTTTTTTCGTTGCTTTAATGTCTTGACACATCAGGACGATGTGCTAGAGATGAAGTGAACGTTGTATACGGATGTCACTGCCCGAATAGCGGGATGCCGTGCCAGAGCGTGAACACCGGCACGGCGCCGGGCGGAACGAGGATCAACCGAGAGTTAATGGATCGATTGCGAAGCTCGACAACCGGTAGCAAACATATCAGTACCCGTCTGCAGCAGAATCCGGCTGCCAGGTTCTGTTCTTCCCGCTCCCCCCGTAGCGCCATATCCGCCGGTTGTTCCCGGCACCTGTCCTTGTTCCGAATCCATCGAAAGACAGTCCAAGACTGTCTTTTTTACATGGCATCGAGCAGTACCGTCAGGGGTGGAATGCCCCTGGCTTCCCTGCAAGTCCCTAAACCACAATCCAAAGGAGTTCATCATGGCTAAGAAAAGATCATCCAAGAAAAAAGCAGCTAAGAAAAAGAAATAACGCGATAGGCGAGGGGAGTTCGGATCGCAGCGCGTTCCGCGCCGAGCGCGGAGAGCGGTCGCTGCTTCGGATCACCTTACCGTCTTCGTTAGCAATAAGCCGGTAACACCCGCCTGGTTCAAGGTTGGCGGAGTGTTACCGGTTTTTTATTGGCCATCGACAGCCGGTGTCCTGGTCAGCGACCCCTCCCGCCTGGGTATTTTCGCCGCAATGGATGTTCATGCCCACCCCGAATATTTTCCCTGAAAAAACAGTAGGTTATTCTTAAGTCGGGGAATGGCGCAGTTCCCGGTTCAGACCCTCGAGACGCTGCGGCGTGCCGATATCGCGCCAATGTCCGGTGTAGTGTTCACCGCTCACCTGTCGACGTGCCATGGCGGCGCGCAACAATGGTACCAAGGGAAACTTGCCCGGCCGGCAACCGGCAAACAGCGTATGGGCATAGACACCGATACCGCTGAAGGTCAGTCGCGACGTGCCTTCGGCAGCGACCCGCCCGTCATGCAATGAAAAATCGCCCTGCGAATGCTGGGGAGGATTATCGACTAACACGAGATGCGCCAGTCCTTTCAGGCGACTCGGGAGACGATCGAAGGGGTAATCCGTCCAGATATCGCCGTTGATCACCGCAAACGGTTCGGTGTCGATTAGAGGGAGCGCCTTGAAGATGCCACCACCCGTTTCCAGGCCCCCGCCTTCCTCCTGGGAATAGGCGATGCGTACGCCGTAGCGGCCACCTGTTCCCAGGGACTTCTCGATCTGCTCGCCCAAATGCGAATGATTGATCACGAGATCGCGCAATCCGGCGCGGGCCAGACGCTCGATCAGGTGCACGATGAGCGGCTTGCCGCCCGCCTCGAGCAGGGGTTTGGGGATAGTATCCGACAATGGCCGCATGCGCTCTCCCCGCCCCGCCGCCAGGATCATCACCTTCATGCCAACCTCATCCGGGCCGGGTTATGGCCGTCCAATATTGATTCGTTACATCCCTGTCGCTCACCCCTCCGGGGCGAACTGGAGTTCGTCCATTTTTGCTCGAGGCAGAATTGCGACCCCGTCAAAATTGCGCGCCTCATGCCACCCCCGGCAACTTGAGTTCTCGCAGCAAGGCCTGCAACGGTTGCAGTTCCGGGTGGCGGGCACTCACCTCAAATAGGTAACCGAGGGTGCGCGGGATGTCGTTGAGGTACCCGGGCTTACCGTCACGATGTTTCAGCCGCGCAAAGATGCCGGTGGCTTTGAGGTGGCGCTGCACCCCCATGAGATCAAACCAGCGTAGAAACCGGGCATCGTCCTCGCCCACCGGGATTCCCGATTGGAGGGCCAGCTCATGATAGCCTTTCACCCAGTCCTCGACGCGCTCACGCGGCCAGGCAATGTAGCAATCGCGCAACAAGGATACGAGGTCGTAAGTTACCGGTCCCCGTACGGCGTCCTGAAAGTCGAGGATGCCGGGGTTATTCAGTCGTGTCACCATCAGGTTACGCGAATGGTAGTCGCGATGAACCCATACCTGCGGCTGGGACAGGGCTGAGCGCGCCAACTGCTTGAAGGTTTCGTCGAGCACATGGTTGTGACCGGCGCTGAGCTTGAGCCCCAAATGGCGTCCCAGGTACCACTCACGGAAAATCTCCATTTCACGCCTGAGCAGCCCGTTGTCATACTCCGGCAGGAAGCTGTCGGCGGTTCCGGTCACCGTTCCGGCCTGCAGCACAATCAGCGAGCCCAAGGCATCGCCGTAGAGCCGCTCCACCGTCTGTTCACCCAAGTGGTCGAGATAGCGCTGCTCCCCCAAATCCGTGATAAGCAGGAACCCCCGGTCGTGATCGGTCTCCAGAACCTCCGGCACATTCAGACCGAGATTGTGGAAACGGCGGGCGATAGTCACATAGGAATGCACACTTCCCTGCTCCGGCGGGGCATCCATGACGATCAAACTTTTCGGGCCCAGGGTAATGCGGAAATAGCGACGAAAGCTGGCATCC
>JANLIC010000101.1 GCA_024654125.1 Sulfuricaulis sp.
CACGGCATGGAAGGCGTGTATTTCTATACCCTCAGCAAGGTTATCACCAAGCGCTGGCCCACGGAACAGAAGGAAGGCCTCTCCAGTCGCTCCACGCCAACCCTCGGTTAGCCGCGTTCTACCATGCATGACGCGCTTCTCGAGGGAATTTATAATAATCGCCGGCTGAGCCATACGCTCGCCACGGCCGGTCAGCCGACAGAAGAGGAACTGACGGTCGTTGCCGAAGCCGGATTTGAGGTCGTGATTATTACGGCGGCATGAATCCGTTTGAGGGCACGCAAACCAGTTGTCCCCTGGCCCTGAATCGAAGCCATCGTGCCGCCGTAATAATCGAAAAATCTTATATGATTTCCATTATTGACCCGGCAATCCAAACCATCATATCTTGCTTGGTGGACGGTTCAACCACGCCCTCGTTTTTTGATCGTACCGGGTCAATAATTTCGCGTTGTACGACGCGGAGTATTCCCTCCCCGGTGAGCGCGAGATCGTGAATTCCCTCGGCATGCGCTACATTCACATTCCTGTCGTGTGGGAGCGACCCACGCGCACCGACTTGGAGCGATTCTTCGAAACCATGGACAAGCTGTCAGGCAATCGTCTTTTCATCCATTGTGCCGCCAATAAGCGGGTGTCGGTGTTCATGGCGCTTTACCGCCAGTTGCGGCTGGAATGGCCACCGGAGACGGTGGCGCCGGATGTGCAGGCGATCTGGGAGCCGGATGCCGTGTGGCGGCCGTTCATGAAAGAAATGATTCGAAAGTTGGCGCCCAAACACGGCCTCACATGACCAACCGGCAGCGCGAAGTTATTCTTTCCATCTTCCAGTCCGCGCTGACGGCAGTGGATGGTCGCGCTTGTGTGCGTGAGCGGCTGAAGGAAAGGCCGCTGCCTGGAGAGATCTATATGGTCTCGCTGGGCAAGGCCGCCTGCGCCATGGCGCAAGGCGCGCAGGACATGATGGGCGATCATATCGTTGACGCGCTGATCATCACCAAGAAAGGTTATGCCGAGGCATTGCCCTGGCCGGTGCTGGAGGCGGGACATCCATTGGTGGACGAGGCCAGTCTGGAGGCTGGCCGGCAGTTGTTGACGTTCGTGAATAAAATTCCCCGGGATGCCGCTGTGCTCGTATTGATTTCCGGCGGCGCCTCGGCGTTGGTGGAGGCATTGCCGCCACAGATCAATCTCGAGCAGTTTCGGGAGATCAACCGTTGGATACTCGGTTCGGGGCTGGACATAAACAATTACAATCGCATTCGCCGGCGCCTGTCGTGCCTTAAGGGCGGACGCCTGGCCAAACTGCTCTCGCCGCGACGCGTCCTGTGTCTGGTGGTTTCGGATGTTCCGGGAAACGATCTGCGCGCGATTGGTTCCGGCCCGCTGGTGGCGGATGAGGACTTGCGCCGGCCTTTGGCGGTAAAGGGTCTGCCGGATTTTATCATCGAGGCCCTGAAGCACATGCCGCCCGCGCCCGCGCCTGACGATGTTTGCTTTCAGAATGTCAAACGCGAGATTGTCGCCACGCTCGATAACGCCAAGAGCGCCGCTGTGGAAGCGGCCAAGAAGCTGGGGTATCAGGTAATGCTCGAAACGAGTTTTGTTTCCGGCGATGCGCTGGAAGCCGGTGCGCGGCTGGCGAAAAAATTGTTACGATCGGATTCGGGCACGGTGCATGTCTGGGGTGGTGAGACCACCATCCGGCTTCCGGAATCGCCGGGACGCGGCGGGCGCAACCAGAGCCTGGCGCTGGCCGCGGCCATGATGCTTCAGGGTCAAGACGATGTCTGGTTCCTCGCCGCTGGCACGGACGGCACCGACGGACCCACGGACGATGCCGGCGCGTTGGTGGATGGTGGCACCATCGCGCGTGGCGTGAACACGGGGCTGGATGCCAAGCGATCCCTGGATCAGGCCGATGCCGGCACTTTTCTGGAGGCATCGGGCGATCTGGTGCAGACCGGACCGACCGGCACCAATGTCATGGATATCATGCTGGGATTAAAAATTCAAAAAGGAAATTGAGAGCCCATGACCAGACGTTTCTTATTGTTCGCTTGCCTGTGGCTGCCCGTGCTGCTTTCCTGTTCGGAACCCTCAGCACCGGCGACTATTCTTTATTTTGTCGAACACGAACCGGGTGTTGATCCCTACCGTACGCGCATGATCGTCACCGCGGGGTTTCTACGCATGGACGGCGGGGCCGATGATGCGGATTTCCTGTTGTTTGACCGGGCTGACGGGACCATCTACAGCGTCACCGGGGGTGACCGGAAAATCCTGGTCATAACCCCGCGGCCGATGGACGCCAATCCGCCGGCCAGTCTTAAGCATGAGGTGGTGGTGGACAGCACCGCCTTTCCCGCGGTCGGGACGTATAAAGTCAGTCACTTTGAATTGCGGACGAACGGGAAACGTTGCTATGAGCTGTATGCCGCGGCCGACCTGATGCCGGAGGT
>JANLIC010000102.1 GCA_024654125.1 Sulfuricaulis sp.
CTGAAGCCGGTGCACCGGCGCGTGCTGTTCGCCATGCACGTGCTCAACAACGACTGGAACAAGCCCTACAAGAAATCCGCGCGCGTGGTCGGTGACGTCATCGGTAAATACCACCCGCATGGCGACACCGCGGTGTACGACACCATCGTGCGCATGGCACAGCATTTCTCGCTGCGCTACATGCTGATTGAAGGCCAGGGAAACTTCGGCTCGGTCGACGGCGATGCCCCGGCGGCCATGCGCTACACCGAAATCCGCATGGCGCGCATCGCGCACGAGATGCTGGCCGACCTCGACAAGGAAACCGTCGACTTCGGGCCCAACTACGACGGCAGCGAGCACGAGCCGCTGGTGATGCCGGCGCGGCTGCCGAACCTGCTGATCAACGGGTCCTCGGGCATCGCCGTCGGCATGGCGACCAACATCCCGCCGCACAATCTGAACGAAGTCATCAATGCCTGTGTCGCGCTCATCGATAATCCGGAGACGACCATCGAAGAGCTGATAAAGATTATTCCCGGCCCGGATTTTCCGACGGCGGGGATTATCACCGGCGTCGACGGTATCCACGAGGCCTATCGCAGCGGGCGCGGGCGCGTATACGTGCGTGCCCGGGCGAGCATCGAGTCCGACGACAAGCGCGCCAAGCAGGCCATCATCGTCACCGAGCTGCCGTATCAGGTGAACAAGGCGCTGCTGCTGGAACGCATCGCCGAGCTGGTACACGACGGCAAGATCGAGGATATCTCCGAACTGCGCGACGAGTCGGACAAGTCCGGCATGCGTATGGTCATCGAGCTCAAGCGTGGCGCGGTCGCGGACGTGATCCTGAACAACTTGTACGAACACACCTCGATGCAGAGTGTGTTCGGCATCAACACGGTGGCGCTGGTCAACGGCCAGCCGCGCCTGCTCAACCTCAAAGAATTGATCGAGGCCTTCCTGCGTCACCGGCGCGAAGTCGTCACGCGCCGTTCGATCTATGACCTGCGCAAATCGCGCGAACGTGCGCATATCCTGGAAGGTCTGGCGGTCGCGCTCGAAAGCATTGACGACATGATCGCGCTCATCAAGGCCGCCAAGGACCCGGACGAAGCCAGGATTAAGATGCTGGCGCGCACCTGGCCGGCGAAACTCGTGACCAGGATGCTGGCGGCGGGCGACACCAATTTGACGCGGCCGGAGGGACTGGACTTGGTCTTTGGCATCACGCCCAAGGGCTATCGGCTGACGGAAACGCAGGCGCAGGCGATCCTCGACCTGCGGCTGCACCGGCTGACCGGGCTGGAACAGGAAAAACTGCGGACCGAATACGGCGAGATCCTCAAGGTCATCGCCGATCTGTTGGATATCCTAGCCAACCCTGGGCGGCTCATGAAGGTGATCCGCGACGAGTTGTTGGCAATCCGCGAACAATACGGAGACGCGCGCCGCACGGAAATTGTGCAGAGCCGCGTCAGCCTCAGCATGGAAGACCTGATCGCCGACGAGGACGTGGTGGTGACGCTGTCGCACGCCGGTTACATCAAGGCCCAGCCACTCACGTCCTACCGCGCCCAGCGCCGCGGCGGGCGCGGCAAGACCGCGACCAGCATGAAAGAAGAGGATTTCGTCGACAAGCTGCTGATTGCCAGTACCCATGCGACGATCCTGTGTTTCACCTCGCTGGGCAAGGTGTTCTGGAAAAAGGTGTACGAAATTCCACAGGCCGGGCGCGGGGCGCGCGGCAAGCCGATTGTGAACCTGCTGTCACTGGAAGAGGGCGAGCACATCAGCGCCATTCTGCCGGTGAAGGATTTTGACGCGGGGGGCTACATATTCATGGCCACCTCCGACGGCACGGTCAAGAAGACCGGGCTAAGTGAATTCACGCGCCCGCGTTCCACCGGCATCCGCGCGATTGAATTGAAACCCGGCAACCAGCTGATCGGTGTCGGCCTGACCGATGGCAAGTGCGATATTCTGCTGTTCAGCGATGCCGGCAAGGTGGGGCGCTTCGGCGAAGACAACGTGCGCGAGATGGGGCGGACAGCGCGCGGTGTGCGCGGCCTCATGTTAAAAAAAGGTCAGTCGGCGATTGCGTTGATCATCGCCTGCCCGGACGCGGTGGGCAAAGCTACCACCGTACTGACGGCGACCAAGAACGGTTACGGCAAGCGCACGCCGCTCGATGATTACCCGAAGCACCGCCGCGGCGGTCAGGGGGTGATATCGATCCAGGTGAACGAGCGCAACGGACCCGTAGTGAGTGCCTGCGTGGTGGGTGACGACGATCAGGCGATGCTGATCACCAGCGGCGGCACCATGATCCGCACGCGCGTGAAGGAAGTTTCCATCGTCGGGCGTAACACCCAGGGAGTACGCTTGATCGGGCTCGAGGAGGGCGAGCATCTCGCCGGCCTCGAACGCGTGGCCGAGTCCGAGGATGAAGAGTAATAAATTGAAACCGCAGATGAACGCAGATGAACGCGGATAAAAAAAGGCACGAAATCCTTATCTGTAATCTGCGTTAATCTGCGTTTATCAGCGGTTCCAACAACTAAGTCTTTTTAGGATTAAATTCGACAATGACAAGAGTATTTAATTTCAGTGCCGGACCGGCGGTGTTGCCGGAGGAAGTGCTGAAGCAGGCGCAGGCGGAACTGCCCGACTGGCACGGCAGCGGCATGTCCGTGATGGAAATGAGCCATCGCGGCAAGGAGTTCATTGGCATCGCCGAGAAGGCCGAGGCCGATTTGCGCGAGCTGCTGAATATTCCGGCAAGCTACAAAGTATTGTTTCTGCAAGGCGGGGCTACGGCACAGTTTGCCATGGTGCCGCTGAACCTGTTGCGCGGAAAGAAATCCGCCGACTACGTCAACACCGGCGAGTGGTCGAAGAAGGCGATCAAGGAAGCCAGGAAATTCTGTGGCGTGAACGTCGCCGCGACTTCGGAGTCGACCCATTTCAGTACCGTGCCACCTCAGAAGGCCTGGAAACTCGACCCGGACGCGGCCTACTTGCATTACACGCCGAACGAAACCATTGGTGGCGTGGAGTTCAGTTTCGTGCCGCAGACGGGCAACGTGCCACTGGTGGCGGACATGTCCTCGACCATCCTGTCACGCCCGATGGACGTGTCGAAATTTGCGGTTGTCTATGCCGGCGCGCAAAAGAACATCGGCCCGGCAGGATTGACCATCGTGATTATGCGCGAGGATCTGATCGGCCATGCGCCGGCCAACACGCCCTCGATGTTCGATTACAAGATCCACGCTGACAGCGCCTCGATGAACAACACCCCGCCGACCTTTGGCTGGTACATCGCCGGGCTGGTGTTCGAGTGGCTCAAGAAAAAGGGCGGCCTCCAGGGGATGGCCAAAATCAACCAGCGCAAAGCCGAAAAGCTTTATGCCTTCATCGATACCAGCGGTGGTTTCTACAAAAACCCGGTGGAAAAGCACAGCCGATCGTGGATGAATGTGCCATTCACGCTGAAAAGCGAGGCGCTGGACGAACCCTTCCTCAAGGGCGCCAAGGCCGCGGGGCTGGTGCAGCTCAAGGGGCATCGCTCGGTCGGCGGCATGCGTGCCTCGATTTACAACGCCATGCCCGAGGCAGGGGTTGATGCGTTGATCCATTACATGCAGGATTTCATTAAGAAGAATGGTTAACCCCCAAGGACGAATGGATATACAAGCAAGTGTGAAATTGGAGTAGGCGCATTTCAGAAAAAATCCCTCTCCCCTCCGGGGGCGAGGCGGAAACAGGAAAAGGTCCGGTGGACCTTTTCCCCGCTGAGCGGGTGCACCCGATTCTGGTGCACCCCGGGCGGGAACAGGTAGGGTGAGGGGCGAAACGATAAGTCGTTGTTTCCTTTTCATCCTCACCCCGGCCCTCTCCCTCAAGGGAGAGGGGGTTTTAAGATAGCTTCAAGCGAAGTTAGGATTGAAAAATGTTCAAGATACTGACGCTCAATAATATCTCGCCGCTGGGTCTGGCGCGCCTGCCCAAGGAGCATTTCCAGGTTTCGGCCGACATGAAGGAGCCGGACGGCATTCTGCTGCGCTCGTTCAAGATGCACGACATGGAAATGCCGAAGTCGCTCAAGGCCGTCGGCCGCGCCGGCGCGGGAGTGAATAATATACCCGTCGAGAAGCTCACCAAGATGGGCATCCCGGTATTCAATGCGCCCGGCGCCAACGCCAACGCGGTGAAGGAACTGGTGCTGGCCGGCATGCTGCTGGCTTGCCGTCACATCCCCGCGTCCTGGGAGTTTGCGCGCGGCCTGTCCGGTTCGGATCCCGAAATCAGCAGGGCGGTGGAGGCGGGCAAGAAGAATTTTTCCGGCTTCGAGCTGCCCGGGCGCACGCTGGCCGTGATTGGCTTGGGCTCCATCGGGCGCAACGTCGCCAACATGGGTCTCGCGCTCGGTATGAAGGTGGTTGGTTTCGATCCGGGACTGACGGTGGAAGGCGCGTGGCAGCTGTCGGCCGACGTGAAGAAGGCGAACACCGCGGATGAGGCGCTGCGCGTGGCGGATTTCGTTACTTTCCACGTACCGCTGATTGATGCCACGAAAAGCCTCATCAATGCCGAGCGGCTCAAGGGGATGAAGGACAGCGTGATCATTCTCAATTTCGCGCGTGAAGGCATCGTGGACGATACCGCGATCAGCGCCGCCATCAAGGCGGGCAAGGTGCACAGTTATGTGTGCGACTTTCCGAGCAATCTTTTGAAAAATCACGAGCGCGTGATCGCGCTGCCGCACCTGGGTGCCTCGACGGCTGAGGCCGAGGACAACTGCGCCATCATGGTGGCGGAACAGGTGAAGGATTTTCTCGAGAACGGCAACATCCGCAATTCAGTCAATTATCCGGACGTGATGCTGGCGCGCGAAACGAAACATCGCCTGGTGGTGGCCAACGCCAATGTTCCCAACATGCTCGGTCTGATCTCCGAAACCCTGGGCCATGCCAAACTGAATATTCATGACATGATCAACCGTTCGCGTGGCGATTACGCCTACACCGTGGTGGATCTCGACAGCCCGGTGCCGGAGGA
>JANLIC010000113.1 GCA_024654125.1 Sulfuricaulis sp.
GGCGCTTGTGGCTTTATTCCGTCCCGGCCCGCTGCAGTCCGGCATGGTGGATGACTTCATCAACCGCAAGCACAAGCGCACGGCCATCAAGTATCTGCATCCGAGTCTCGAGCCGATCCTGAAACCGACTTACGGCGTGATCCTCTATCAGGAGCAGGTTATGCAAATCGCCCAGGTGCTATCGGGCTACACGCTCGGGAGCGCGGACCTGCTGCGTCGCGCCATGGGCAAGAAGAAGCCGGAAGAAATGGCCCAGCAGCGCGAGGGCTTCGTCCAGGGGGCGATGGCGCGCGGCGTGAGCGACAAGCTGGCGACACATATCTTCGACGTCATCGAGAAGTTCGCCGGCTACGGATTCAACCGCTCGCATTCGGCGGCGTACGCGCTGCTCGCTTACCAGACGGCGTGGCTCAAGGCCCACTACCCGGCGGAATTCATGGCGGCGGTGCTGTCATCGGACATGGATAAGACTGACAAGGTCGTGACCATGATCGCCGAATGCCGCGACATGCACATCAATCTGCGGCCGCCCGATGTCAACCAGTGCGAATATCACTTTGTTCCGGAGGATCAGGACACGATTCTCTACGGGCTCGGCGCCATCAAGGGACTGGGGGAGGCGGCCATCGATGCTATTTTGCAGGAGCGTAACCGGGAGGGACCGTTCAAGGACCTGTTCGACTTCTGCCAACGTATCGACTTGCGCAAGGTCAACCGGCGCGTGCTCGAGTCATTGATCAAGGCCGGCGCGCTCGACGGGCTCGGTACGCATCGCGCCGCACTGATGAACTCGCTGAACGCTGCGCTCGCCGCCGCCGACCAACACACCCGCAACCGGAATGCCGGCCAGGTGGATATTTTCGGTGCCACGGCCGCGCCGGTGGAAGCCTATGTGTACGAAACCGTGGCGGAGTGGAGCGCGGAGCAGCGCCTCGAAGGCGAGAAGGAGACATTGGGGTTGTACCTCACCGGCCATCCGATCGCGCGTTATGCCGAGGAGCTTAAACACATTACGGATGCCACGATCGCCGAACTCAAGCCGTCAGTTAACAGCACCGTGGTGGTGGCGGGACTGGTGGTGGCGCAGCGCACCATGCAGACCCGGCGCGGCGAGCGCATGGCTTTTGTCACCCTCGACGACCGCACCGGTCGGCTGGAGTTGGCGGTGTTTTCAGACCTTTATGCGCAAAGCCGGGAACGGTTGGTCAAGGACACGTTGCTGGTCGTCGAGGGCCAGGTCAGCGTTGATGAATATACCGGCGGTTTCAAAATGTCCGCTGAGAAGCTCTATAATATTGATCAGGCCCGTGCCGCCTTCAGTGCGCGCCTGGTGATTGATGTGGAGGCCGACCAGGCGAGCAATGGCTTTGTCGAGGAACTGAAGGAAATTCTCGCTCCGGCCACCCAGGGGAAATGTCCGGTGTACCTGCATTATCTGGGTCACCAGGCGGAAGCCGAAATTGTTTTGGGTGATGAATGGCGGATCAGCCCGACGAACAGTCTGCTGGAGCGTTTAGTGCGCCTGGCGGGCGAAAGCCACGTACACCTGATCTACCGCTAATATTTTTAAACGCCGATAAACGCAGATTTAAATAAAAATGAAAGCAGATTCTTTCGATGTTTCCCCTTTTGTTGTCCGCTGCGTCTATCCGCGCGTTCATCCGCGTTCATCTGCGTTTCATAATTAAAATATGAATCAGAACTACCTCGACTTCGAACAGTCCATCGCCGATCTGGAAGCCAAGATCGAGGCCCTGCGTTACGCCGACAAGGGCGGGGCCATCAATATCAATGAGGAAATCGGCAAACTCAGCGCCAAGAGCCGCAAGCTGACGGAATCCATCTTTCATGCGCTGACGCCATGGCAGATTTCGCAACTGGCGCGTCATCCCCTGCGACCGTACACGCTGGACTACCTCGCCCATGCCTTCACCGACTTCGAGGAATTACACGGCGATCGCGTCTTTGCCGATGACCATGCGATTGTCGGCGGACTCGCTCGTCTCGACGGCCGGGCGGTGGTCGTGATCGGGCATCAGAAGGGGCGCGACACGCGTGAGAAGGTGCGCCGTAATTTCGGCATGCCGCGCCCGGAAGGTTACCGCAAGGCCCTGCGATTGATGCGCCTGGCGGAGCGATTCCGCCTGCCGTTGATCACGCTGATCGATACCCCCGGCGCCTACCCCGGTGTCGGCGCGGAAGAGCGCGGCCAGAGCGAAGCCATCGCACGCAATCTTTACGAGATGGCACGACTGCATGTGCCCATCTTGAGCGCCGTGATCGGCGAGGGCGGGTCAGGTGGGGCACTGGCCATCGGTGTCTGCGATCGTCTGTTGATGTTGCAATACTCCACCTATTCCGTAATTTCGCCCGAGGGCTGCGCCTCGATCCTGTGGCGTTCCGCCGACAAGGCGGCGGAAGCGGCGCAAGCCATGGGCATCACCGCAGAAAGTCTCAACCGGCAGGGACTCGTGGATGAAATCGTGCCCGAACCGCTCGGCGGCGCTCACCGCGACATGGTTGAAATGGCCAGGGCGCTCAAATCATCATTGATTGCCGCGCTGAACAATCTCAGCGCCATTCCGATCGAGCGCCTGCTCGAACAACGTTATGATCGTTTGATGCATTACGGCGAGTTTGAAGAACACTAGACAACCATTGGCTTCTATCCGGTGGTTTTTACTCCGTCGGCTTGAAGCCGACCAACTCCCCCAGAGTGAAGGGGTGCGCGCGTAGCGTGCCTCGGCTCGCTCCCTTCTCCCCTGGCGGGAGAGGGCAAGGGGTGAGGGGGAAATGCTGAATGCATGGACTAATCACACACTACGCCCCTCACCCTAACCCTCTCCCCGAAGGAGAGAGGGTTTTATTGAGATGAAAACTAATAATATTGTCTTTTCTCCCCTGGAATTGGCGGACGTTCTGCACCGCCTGGGCCTGTCCGCCGCGACACCGCTGAAAGTCGCCTTCAGCGGCGGCTTGGATTCCTGCGTGCTGCTGCATGCGCTGGGCTCATGGCGCGAGCCCCTGGGCTTGTCGCTGTCCGCCGTGCACGTGGATCATGGACTGCATCCGGACTCGGCCGACTGGGCCCGGCGCGCACGGCAGATTTGCGAGCGCCTGAATATCTCCTGCGTGATTGAACGCGTACAGGTTACGCAGATCCGTGAACATGGCCTCGAGGCCGCGGCGCGGCACGCACGGTATACCTGCCTGGCGCGACATGTCGGTACCGGTGAGGTGTTGCTCACGGCCCATCAGGCCGATGACCAGGCCGAGACCCTGTTGCTGCAGCTGTTGCGCGGGACCGGCATGCAGGGTTTGGCCGCCATGCCGGCGATCATGGCGTTTCACGTCGGCCGTCTCGCGCGACCCCTGCTGGATTTCACCCGGGCGCAGCTGCAGGCGTACGCCACGCAGGAAAAACTGTCATGGATTGAAGATGCGAGCAACGATGATCTGCGGCTTTCGCGGAATTATCTGCGTCACCAGGTATTTCCGCGACTTAAGTCGCACTGGCCCGAGGCGGCGCGACGGATCGCACATTCGGCGGGCATGGCGGCGGAAGCCGTGGGCTTGCTGGACGAACTGGCGCAAAACGACTGGGCTCTCGCTCGCGGGGCGGAGGATATGAGCTTGTCCGTCGGTGCCTTGCGGCGTCTACCGCTGCCGCGACAACGCAATCTGGTCCGGTATTGGCTGCGCCAGCAGGGTTTCCTGGCACCGACGGCCGTGCATCTCAATCAGGTGCTGGCGCAGGTCATGCAGGAACCGCGCTCACGATCGGCCGTTATCCGCTGGCCCGGGGCTGAAGTTTGCCGCTATCGCGATGCGCTGGTGGCAATGAAACCGCGCGCCGGAGCGGATTCTATCTGGAGAAATTACTGGAACCTGACCGATCCCCTCGAAATTCCGGGAGTCGGTATGTTGCGCGCCGAGGCAGCGCAGGGGAAAGGCTTGTCGCGAGAACGTGTTGGCCGGTCTCCGGTTATCGTGGGTCTGCGCCAGGGCGGGGAAGTCTGTCAGCTACCCGGCCGCGCGCACCATCACAAGCTCAAGAAGCTGCTGCAGGAAGCCGGCATCCCGCCGTGGGAGCGTAATCGATTGCCGTTGGTGTATGTCAACGGCGATCTGGCCGCCATCGGCGATCGTTGGGTCTGTGAACCGTATGCGGCGCGCGTGAATGAACCGGGGTGGAGTTTGCGGCTCGATCCGGCCGTAGAAGTCTCGGCTTTCAAATAAATAAGTTGTGAAAAACGCGCGCATCTGGTAGCTTGCCGTTCCGTTCTGCAGCGGTATTCAACTCCTGCTAAGCGGGCCGAAATGACCAAATTTGTTTTTGTGACCGGCGGTGTGGTGTCCTCCCTGGGCAAAGGCATCGCCTCCGCGTCGTTAGGCACCCTCCTCGAAGCGCGTGGACTCAAGGTAACCCTTCTCAAGCTCGACCCCTATATCAATGTCGATCCGGGCACCATGAGCCCGTATCAGCATGGCGAGGTGTACGTCACCCAGGACGGGGCGGAGACGGATCTGGACCTCGGCCATTACGAGCGTTTCGTCCGCAGCACCATGACCAAGCGCAACAATTTTACGACCGGGCGAATTTACGAAAATGTTATACGGAAGGAACGCCGGGGCGATTACCTGGGGGCAACGGTGCAGGTGATTCCGCACATCACCGACGAAATCAAACGCTGCATCCAGCAGGGCGCGAACGACGCCGACGTGGCACTGGTCGAGATTGGCGGCACGGTCGGTGACATCGAATCGCAGCCGTTCATCGAGGCGATCCGCCAGATGGGCGCGGAGCACGGTCCCAGCAACGTGGTGTACTTGCACCTGACGCTCGTGCCCTATATCGCGGCCGCGGGCGAACTCAAGACCAAACCCACCCAGCATTCGGTCAAGGAGCTGTTGTCGCTCGGCATCCAGCCGGATGTCTTGCTCTGTCGCGCGGACCGTCCCTTGCCGGAAGACGAGCGCCGCAAGATTGCCCTGTTCACGAATGTCCCGACCCGCGCGGTCATCAGTGCCATTGACGTCGACAACATTTACAAGATACCACGCCTGCTGCACGAGCAGGGGCTTGACGAAATCGTCGTGGAAAAACTCCATTTCAACGCGCGCCGGGCCAACCTCGCCGAATGGGACAAGGTGGTGCATGCCATGGAGCATACGACCGGCGAAATCACCGTGGCCATGGTCGGCAAATACGTGCATCTCACCGAATCCTACAAATCCCTGTCCGAGGCCCTGAAGCACGCCGGCCTGCATACGCTCACACGCGTCAACATCCGTTACGTGGATTCCGAGCAGATCGACGCGCAGGGAACGGGACAGCTCGATGACGCAGACGCCATCCTGGTGCCGGGCGGTTTCGGCGAACGCGGCATCGAGGGCAAGATCAAAGCGGCGCATTTCGCGCGCACCAAAGGCATACCTTATCTCGGCATCTGTCTCGGCATGCAGGTGGCGGTCATCGAGTACGCGCGCAACGTGGTCGGTCTCAAGGGTGCGCACAGCACCGAGTTCAATACCAAGAGTCCGCATCCCGTGATCGCCATGATCACCGAATGGACCACGGCCGAGGGGGGCACGGAAAAGCGCCGCGAGGGCGACGACCTCGGCGGCACCATGCGCCTAGGTGGTCAGGAATGCCATCTGATGCCCGGCACCCACGTGCGGGGTCTGTATGGACGGGACAGCATTGTCGAGCGCCATCGCCATCGCTATGAATTCAACAATCACTACCGCGATCTGCTGCAGGAGAAGGGGCTGGTGCTGGCCGGGATTTCCATGGACAACATGCTGGTGGAAATCATTGAGCTGAAAGATCATCCCTGGTTCGTCGGAGTCCAGTTTCATCCCGAGTTCACCTCGACACCCCGGGACGGTCATCCGTTGTTCACCGGATATGTCCAGGCGGCACGGGCGCGCCGTGCCCAGGACGTGCCGCGCACGCAGGTCGCCGCCACATGAGGCGATCGCAAGGATATTTTTCTTTCGGCTTTCGTTTGGGTCGTCGGCGGCTGACTCGAAGGATTAATTCCCTCTCCCCTTCGGGGGCGAGGCGGAAACAGGAAAAGGTCCAGTGGACCTTTTCCCCGATGAGCGGGTGCACACGATTCTGTGCACCCCGGGCGGGAACAAGGCAGGGTGAGGGGCGAAACCTCCCGTTATCGCACAGCTTTCACCCTCACCCTCACCCCCACCCTCTCCCTCAAGGGAGAGGGAGTTTTATTGAGACCGCCACATGAAGCTCTGCGGTTTCGAGGCCGCGCTGGACCGGCCGTTTTTCCTTATTGCCGGTCCCTGCGTGATCGAATCCGAGCAGATGGCGCTCGATACCGCTGGAAATCTCAAGGACATCACCCGCAGTCTCGGCATTCCGTTCATCTATAAATCATCTTACGACAAGGCCAACCGCAGCTCGTCCAAATCCTACCGCGGGTTGGGTATGGAAAAAGGGCTTGAGATTCTCGCCAAGGTACGTCAGCAGATCGGCGTCCCGGTGCTGACCGACGTGCACGCGGCCGAGGATATCGCTGCCGTGGCCGCGGCCGTGGATGTGCTGCAAATCCCGGCCTTTCTGTGCCGCCAGACGGATTTCATCCAAGCCGTCGTGGCCGCCGGCAAACCGGTCAATATCAAGAAGGGCCAGTTCCTGGCACCGCAGGACATGAAGAATGTCGTGGACAAGGCCGTTGCGGCCGGTGGCCGGGATCGCATACTCGTGTGCGAGCGCGGTGTGTCCTTCGGATACAACAACCTCGTCTCGGACATGCGCTCGCTCGCGATCATGCGCGATACCGGATGCCCGGTGGTGTTCGATGCCACGCACTCGGTGCAATTGCCCGGCGGGCAGGGTACCCACAGCGGCGGTCAGCGCGAATTCGTCCCGGTCCTGGCGCGCGCAGCCGTGGCCACGGGCGTGGCGGGTCTGTTCATGGAAACCCATCCGAACCCGGACACGGCGCTGTCCGACGGGCCGAATGCCTGGCCGCTCGGACGCATGAAGGACTTGCTCGAGACGCTGAAGGAACTCGATGCCGCGGTCAAGCGCCGCGGCTTTGCTGAAATGTCGTATATGCCAAACTGAAAAACCAAATGTCACCGCAAAGGCGCAAAGGACGCAGAGAAAGACAAGTTTAGAATTTCAAGAATGTTTTACCTTTGCGCTCTTTGCGTCTTTGCGGTGAATTTCCTTTCATTTAAGAAATAACAACCATGCCTGTGATTACTGATATACGTGCGCGCGAGATTCTGGATTCGCGCGGGAACCCCACCATTGAAGCGGACGTCATCCTGAAATCCGGCGCCACCGGCCGCGCCGCGGTGCCCTCCGGTGCCTCCACCGGCACGCGTGAGGCCGTCGAGCTACGCGACGGCGATGCACGGCGATATGGCGGCAAGGGCGTCAAAAACGCCTGCGCCCATGTGAATGGGGAGATTCGTAAGGCCCTGCTCGGCAAGGAAGCGCAGGACCAGAACGGCATTGACCAAGCTATCATCGAGCTCGATGGCACGGACAACAAATCGCGCCTCGGCGCCAACGCGATTCTTGCCGTGTCACTGGCCTGCGCGCGCGCCGCCGCGTCCGATGCCAAGCAGCCGCTTTACCGGTATCTCAACCGTTTGGCGGGCAACGTGCCGATGCAGATGCCGGTGCCGATGATGAACGTCATCAACGGCGGCGCGCATGCCGACAACAACATCGATTTCCAGGAATTCATGATCATTCCGCTGGGTGCGAACAGCTTTGCCGAGGCCTTGCGCTGCGGCGCGGAGGTGTTTCATGCCCTGAAAAAAGTATTGCAGGGCATGAAGCTCAACACTGCCGTGGGCGATGAAGGCGGGTTTGCGCCCGATCTCAAGTCCAACGAGGAAGCGCTTCAGGTGATTCTTCAGGGCATCGAGAAGGCCGGCTACAAATCGGGCGAAGACGTCTGTCTCGGCATTGATGTCGCCAGCACTGAATTCAACAAAAACGGAAAATACGTACTGGAATCCGAGAAGTCGATCCTGACGGCCGAACAGTTGATCGACAAATTGGCCGACTGGACTGGCAAATATCCGATCATCACGATTGAAGACGCCTGTGGCGAATCCGACTGGGCCGGATGGGAAGTATTGACTAAAAAACTCGGGAAAAGAATCCAGCTTGTCGGCGATGACTTGTTCGTCACCCATACCTCCATTCTGGAGCGGGGCATCGAGCAGGGCGTTGCCAATTCCATCCTGATCAAGGTGAACCAGATCGGAACCTTGAGCGAAACGCTGGCGGCCATGGCGATGGCGCGCCAGGCCGGCTACACCTCGGTCATTTCACACCGTTCCGGCGAAACCGAGGACAGTTTCATCGCCGATCTCGCCGTGGCGACCGGCAGCGGTCAGATCAAGACCGGTTCCCTGTCACGTTCCGACCGCGTGGCCAAGTACAACCAGCTTCTGCGCATCGAGGAAGAAATGGGCCCGAGGGCGGGGTATCCCGGACGCCGGGCGTTTCCCATGCTGGCCAGTTGAGCCCGCTCGGGCGGCAGACGTTCTTAGGCTAGAATGAATTTTGTGAAGATCGCCACCTATGTCCTGCTGGGAATACTTGTCCTGTTGCAATATCCGTTGTGGTTCGGCGATGGCGGCGTGATCGCCGTGTGGCGGCTCAATCGCGAGATCGCCGCCCAGCAGAAGGAGAATGCGCAACTCAAGGAGCGCAATCAAACGCTCGAGGCGCAGGTCAATGACCTGAAGCAGGGGCTCGAAGTCATTGAGGGTCGGGCGCGGTCTGAACTCGGCATGGTCAAGAAGGGCGAGACTTATTACCAGGTCATCGGCCCCAAATCGGTAGCCACACCCCCGGTGAAAACCCCGCCCGCGAAAAAGTGATGCGCGCGATCAGCAGAGCCTGCCTCAAAAAAAGTCATAGCCACCGCCGATAAACGCTGATGATAAAGAGATAAACGCAGAAGAGTCGGACGAGTTCTTGTTTTATCTGCGTTCACCTAAGAGCGCCTAACAAAATGAAATCCATGCCCAATACGCAACCATTCGGGTTCCTTCTCCCTTGAGGGAGAAGGCCAGGATGAGGGGGATATAAAAAAAATGCTCGACAAAATAAGATCGCCCTCACCCCCCCACCCTCTCCCGGGAGAGGGGGAGTTTTTCAGCAACCGGCTAGAACCTATTTCAAAAACAAAGAAGCCAAGGCATTCGCAGATGAACACAGATGAAGCAGAGATATGCGCAGATGGCTTATAGGATTTCTTTTTTTATCTGCGTTTATCTTAAAAGTAAATCCACGTAAATCTGCGGTTTAAGATTCTTTGAGATTAGTTCTAGTCAATTCTTCTGTTCGATCAAGTAGATCATCAGCACGAACAGAAAAAAGAAAAACTCCGCCACGGTAATCAGATAGATAAACCACACAATGCGGCGGGCGGAGGG
>JANLIC010000124.1 GCA_024654125.1 Sulfuricaulis sp.
ACCTCTCCAGGCGATTTGTACCGCATGGTCGAGCGTCCGCTTATGCTTGACAGTCAGGAACACAATCCCCTAACTGATTTCGCTAAATAGCAACATGCGCATGGGCTTGTATCTGAAGTAAATACTGCGCAGTACCGCTATAACGAAGCATATTTACAGGTTCTACAATCTTGCACTTATATAGTTCTGGCTTGTCATGTGTCGGGATCGGCCGGTAATATGCCTTACGCTGAACTAACAAGACGTTAGAATCATAAAGACACACGAGGGTAGCATGGTAATTCCGTTGTATCGCTGGGGTGTTGTTCTTCTTGTTTCATTCCTTTGGTTCCCCCCTGCGTCCTATCCCGCCGGCTCGGCACCCACTAAAGAACAATTGCAACAGTTTCAGCAATTACCAAAGGCTGAGCGCGAGGCAATCCTGCGTTCCTTGCAGGGTAAGACACGTGAACCGATTGACCAGGAGACATCCACCGTTCCCGCTATGCCTGATTCGCGAATATCCGACTCGGGTACAGTTACGGTTATCGATCCGAGCATTTTACAACCGCCGCGACTCAAGGCCGGAGATACAGTTGTCATCCAATTCCAGCGTATGCAACCCGAGGCAGGCGACTCTCCCGCGCCGGAAAAAACGTCCCCGGAAGATCGCGCCGCACCGGGTAATATCCCGGAACAAAAACTATTCGTGCTCGATCAGTTCGGAGCGGTAACGTTGGAGAAGGCCGGACGTATTGTGCTCAAGGGTCTGAATGAAACCGAAGCCGCACAGCGCATCGCGGCTGAACCGGTGTTCAAAGGGCTCCAGGCAATAGTGAAACTGCTGCCGATAGAAGAGCCGCTGAAACCCTTCGGCTATGATTTGTTCTCGGGTCTTCCCAAAACCTTCGCACCGGGAACCGATATACCCATCCCGGTGGACTATATCGTCGGACCTGGTGACACCGTGCTGGTGCAGTTGTTCGGCAAAGAGAATGCGGAACATGAGCTGGCGATCACGCGTGACGGCGAAATTCTCTTCCCTGGCATTGGACCCATCTCTGTAGCCGGCCTGACATTCGCGCAACTGGAGCGGCAGGTTCAAAACCGGGTCAAGAAGCAACTTATCGGCATGAAGGCCTCCGTAACATTGGGCCGCTTGCGGTCGATACGAGTATTTATCCTCGGCGACGCGGAGCGACCCGGATCGTATATTGTCAGTGGATTGTCTACGTTGACCAATGCCCTTTTTACCAGCGGCGGCGTAAAGCGAATCGGGAGCCTCCGCGATATTCAGCTTAAACGTCAAGGCAAGACCATATCGAGCATGGATCTTTACGATTTACTGCTGCGCGGCGATAACAGCGCGGACGCGCGTTTGCAGTCGGGCGATGTCATTTTTATTCCGCCCATAGGCAGAACCGCCGGAATCGCCGGCCGGGTCCGCCGTCCAGCGATATACGAGTTGAAAGTCGAAAAAACCGTTGGCGATTTAATTGCGATGGCGGGTGGACTGGCTCCCGATGCCTATTTGCAAAACGTGAAGGTCGAGCGAATCCTGGAGAACCGCGAGCGTACTCTGATTGGCGTGGATCTGGCACAGGAACTGGCAAGAAACACCGAGTTGCGCGACGGCGATATCGTAAAAATATATTCTTCACTCGAACAACTGAGAAGCATCGTCAAACTCGCGGGACAGGTGCAACGTCCGGGCAACTACCCATGGAAGCCGGACATGCGTGTTACTCATATTATTCCCTCGGTGTCCGACCTTCAGCCTCAGGCCGACGCCCGCTATCTGCTGATTAAGCGTGAGGATGCACTTGAACATAGCATAACTTTTCTCGACACGGACCTGATCGCGGCTCTGGAGAACCCGGATGGCGAGGCCAATATTCTGCTTCAGCCTCGAGACGAGATTCATGCATTCGATTTACGCGCCAAACGCGAGCCTCTGCTAAAGCCGTTACTTGAGCAGGCCAGAGTGCGTTCGGCGCCGGATAACCCGGTGCGCGAAGTTGTAATTGAAGGCACGGTACATCATCCGGGACGGTACCCATTGTCTTCAGGTATGAATGTCAGCGATTTGTTGCGGGCCGCCGGTGGACTCACGGACCGGGCCTATATATTGGAGGCCGAGCTGACACGCTTTACCGTCATCGACGGCAAGGAGCGGGAGTCGTCGAGAGAAACCGTGGATATTGCGTCAGTATTAAAGGCCGATAAACAAAAGGACATGGCGCTGAAGACACACGATCAACTGGTTATCCGGCGGATTCCGAAGTGGGATGAAGAGGGTGTGATTGAAATTGCCGGTGAGGTGAAATTTCCCGGAAAGTACCCAATCGCCCGAAACGAGAAGTTAAGTGACGTGATCCGGCGCGCCGGTGGCCTCACGGATCATGCATATCCCAAAGGCGCGCTCTTTATTCGAGAATCGGTACGCGATCGCGAGCAAGCACATCTCGAACGGCTCGCAACCCAGTTGGACCGCGACCTCGCGGCTCTCAGCTTGCAGGAACCGGATGTTGGCGTGAACAAGGAAGCATCTCTCGCGGAGGGCCAAACCCTGCTCCGACAGCTTCGAACGACTAAGGCCGCGGGCCGCACGGTAATCAAACTGGACGATTTGCTGCAGGGTCGCGAAGGTTACGATGTTACGGTACAAAAGGGGGACAAGCTGTTTATCCCGCAGCGTCCGCAAGA
>JANLIC010000129.1 GCA_024654125.1 Sulfuricaulis sp.
TGTCATCATGGGCCCCACCAGCCCCACGACCGCATTCAAGATCGGCGAAAAGAGCGACGACCCCGTGGCCATGTATCTGAACGATATCTACACGGTTCCAATCAATCTTGCCGGCCTTCCCGGGATGTCTGTTCCCGCGGGTTTCGATCCTAAGGGATTGCCCATCGGTTTGCAGTTGGTCGGGAAATATTTCAACGAGGCGCGCCTGCTGAATGTCGCGCATTGTTACCAGCAGGTAACAGACTGGCATCAACAGGCTCCGCAAGGATTCAAATGATGGAATGGGAAACCGTCATCGGTCTTGAGATCCACGCCCAGCTTTTGACGAAGAGCAAGGCTTTTTCCGCGGCCGCCACAAAATACGGAGCCGAGCCGAACACTCAGGCCTGCGCGGTGGATATTGCGCTGCCCGGCGTACTGCCGGTGTTCAATAAGGAAGCCGCGCGCATGGCGGTGAAGTTCGGGCTTGCCATCGGTTCCCAGATCAACCGCCGCTCGGTGTTCGCGCGCAAAAATTATTTTTACCCCGACCTGCCCAAGGGCTATCAGATCAGCCAGTACGAACTGCCGGTGGTGTCCAAGGGCCAGATAGCGATCGACGTCGAGGGTACGAAAAAAATAATCGGTATCACCCGTGCGCACCTCGAGGAAGACGCCGGCAAGAGTCTGCACGAAGATTTTCACGGCATGACCGGGATCGACCTCAACCGCGCCGGCACGCCGCTGCTCGAAATCGTCTCCGAGCCGGACATGCGTTCGTCGAAAGAGGCGGTAGCCTACCTGAAGAAACTGCATCAGCTCGTTGTATATCTCGGCATCTGTGACGGCAACATGCAGGAAGGCTCATTCCGTTGCGATGCCAACGTCTCGGTGCGTCCCAAGGGCGAATCGAAATTCGGCACGCGCGCCGAGCTCAAGAACATCAATTCCTTCCGCTTTGTCGAGAAGGCGATTGAGTTCGAGGTCGAGCGCCAGATCGAGCTGCTCGAGGGTGGAGGCAAGGTCGTGCAGGAAACCCGCTTGTACGACTCGGACAAGGACGTCACGCGCTCCATGCGCAGCAAGGAAGAGGCGATGGACTACCGCTACTTCCCCGATCCCGACCTGCCGCCGCTGGTGCTGGACGAGGACTTCATCAGCGACGTCAAAAAGACCTTGCCGGAACTGCCGGATGCCAAGCGCACCCGTTTTATGAAGGATTATGGCCTGAATGCCTACGATGCCGGCGTGCTGACCGGCTCGCGCGAGCTGGCGGATTATTACGAGCAGGTAGTGCGCGGATCGAAGGCCGATCCCAAGATTGCAGCCAACTGGGTCACCGGGGAACTGGCGGCATTCCTGAATCGCGACAACAAGGATATTTCTGCGTCACCGGTGACGGTGGTGATGATGTCAGGGCTTCTGAAGCGCCTCGCTGACAACACCATCTCCGGCAAAATCGCGAAAGAAGTCTTCGAGGCCATTTGGAACGGCGAAGGCGATGCCGA
>JANLIC010000154.1 GCA_024654125.1 Sulfuricaulis sp.
GAGGCTCTTGCAAAACTCCCTACCTGAGCTGAATTAACCGCCAAATTGGGAGCAAAAAGAGGTAGAGAAGGGCGGCCATTGCTGGCAAGATGGAGGTTCTGAAAACTTCATCGGCGCCCGATATGAATACTACGCAACGCAGTGGAATAATGCAACGCTGGTTTGTGATTCAACACGAACTGATGCCCGAATTGCGAAGCGAAGTTGGAGCGCTGACGCCGAAGCTGGAGCACTTGATCCACACTCTGGAATGGGTGCGTATAGAAGAGTTTGTCAGCTCTACATGGGGTGGATGCGGACGGCCAGAGCATGACCGTGGGATGCTGGCCAATGCCTTTGTCGCGAAAGCGGTGTTGGGATTGCCTACCACGGCAGGGCTGATTGAACGCCTTGCTGTAGATCGCGCCTTGAGGCGCATCTGCGGATTCTCGATGTGGAAAAAGCTGCCGGGCGAATCGACTTTCTCGCGCGCCTTTGCCGAATTTGCCGAGGCGGGTCTGGCGGAACGCACCCATGCGGCGCTGGTGCGGGAGACGCTGGGGAATAGGCTGGTAGGCCATATCAGCCGTGATGGCACGGCGATAGAGGCCCGCGAGAAACCGGCGAAAAAGGTGGATTCGCCAGAAGCACAGCCTGCCGAGAAGAAGAAACGCGGTCGCCCCGGGAAAGGCGAAGTCCGCGAGGTGAAGCCGGGAAAGCTTGAGCAACAACAGGGCAAGCCCTTGGCGCAACTCTTGAAGGAGCTACCGCGAGACTGCGACCGGGGCAGCAAGAGCAACGCACAAGGTTACAAGAACAGTTGGAACGGCTACAAGCTGCATCTGGACACGGCGGACTGCGGCATACCGGTGAGCGCGCTGCTTTCCAGCGCCTCGATGCACGACAGCTTGGCGGCGATACCGCTGTCCCTGATGACGGCGCAGCGGGTAACGAATTGCTACGACCTGATGGATGCCGCCTATTGCAGCAGCGTGTTGCGCGAACACAGCCGCAGCCTGGGGCATGTGCCGCTGATCGACCACAACCCGCGCCGTGGTGAGAAGATCGAATTCGCGCCCTGCGAGGCGCAGCGATACAAGGAGCGCACCCAGGCAGAACGGGCGAATGGGCGGCTGAAGGATGATTTCGGTGGTAGGCATATCCGGGTCAGAGGCAATGCGAAAGTGATGTCGCATCTGATGTTCGGGGTGCTGGCGCTGACGGCAGATCAACTTCTCAGGTTGCTGACGTAAGCCCGGTAGCGGGGAGTAAAAAAGTCTCAAACCGGCTTGACCGGTGAATGAGTTCGCCCACAAGGGCGGAAAATTGCGGTAAATCTGGGAGATTGCCGCAAAAATGGGAAGCGTAACCATTTCTATGCCAAAATTTGGGCATCAAATGTCATTGCGCTCCGTTTCAAAAATAGTTTTGCAAGAAGCTC
>JANLIC010000160.1 GCA_024654125.1 Sulfuricaulis sp.
CATGGTGGATGAACGTCTCTCAACGCTGGCCGCTCGGGATATCCTGAACGAAGCCGGCGTTCCCATGAGGCGTCACAAGTCCCGGCTCGATAAAGTGGCCGCCCAGACCATCCTGCAGGCCTTCCTGAATGAACTCCCTGGAGAAACCCCGTGACGGCGGCGATCGACGTTGAAGCGGCGCTGGCGCGCATGGTCGAACAACTGCGGCCAGCGCTCAAAAGCAAACCGCTCATGATCGGTATCCACACCGGCGGAGCCTGGGTGGCCGAACAATTGCGCCGGCAACTCGGTCTTCAGGAACCGCTCGGCACGCTCGACATCTCCTTCTACCGCGATGACTTCACGCGCGTCGGCATGAATCCGCAGGTCCGTACCTCGCATTTGCCAGTCAACGTGGAAGATCGCCACTTGATTCTCGTGGATGACGTGCTGCACACCGGACGCACCATTCGCGCCGCGCTCAATGAAATTTTCGATTACGGCCGCCCGGCCTCGGTGATGCTCGCCTGCCTGGTCGAGCGCGGCGGGCGCGAATTACCCATCGAGCCGCAGGTCGTGGGCGAGCGCGTCAAGCTCGGCAAAGACCAGCACGTGAAATTGCTCGGTCCGGAAAAACTTGAGCTGCGCATCCAGGAGGCCAACGGGTGAATCAGGGTCTTCAGTTCGATGACACCGGCCGGTTGCGCCATTTGCTCACCATTGAAGGTCTTTCCCGTCAAACCATTTTAGAAATTCTGGACACCGCCGAGTCGTTCATCTCGGTGGGCGAGCGCGAGATCAAGAAAATTCCGCTGCTGCGCGGCAAGACCGTCGTCAACCTGTTCTTCGAATCCAGCACCCGCACCCGCACCACGTTTGAAATCGCCGCCAAGCGCCTGTCGGCGGACGTGATCAACCTGAACGTCGGCGCTTCCAGTGCCAGCAAGGGCGAGACCCTGCTCGACACCATCCGCAATCTGGAGGCCATGCACACCGATCTGTTCGTGGTGCGCCACGCCGAATCCGGCGCCGCGCACTTGATCGCGCGCCACGTGCCCGCGCACGTGCGCATCATCAACGCCGGCGACGGCCGGCACGCGCACCCCACACAGGGCCTGTTGGACATGTTTACCATCCGTCGCCACAAGGGTGCGTTTGAAAAACTCAAAATCGCCATCGTCGGGGATATCATGCATTCGCGCGTGGCGCGCTCGCAGATTCATGCGCTCAAGACGCTGGGTGTGTCGGAGCTGCGGGTGGTGGCGCCCAAGACCCTGCTGCCGACAGCCGTTGAGAAACTCGGCGTGCGTTCCTGCACGCGCATGGAAGATGGCCTCGACGGCGTGGACGTGGTCATGATGCTGCGGCTGCAACGCGAGCGCATGCAGGGCGCGCATATCCCGAGCGAACACGAATATTTCAATCTGTACGGGCTCACCCCCGCGAAGCTGGCGCTGGCGGCGAAAGACGCCATCGTCATGCACCCGGGGCCCATGAACCGCGGCCTTGAAATCGATTCCGCCGTGGCCGACGGCCCGCAATCCGTCATCCTGCCACAGGTGACTTACGGCATTGCCGTGCGCATGGCAGTGATGGCGCTGATCATGGGCGGAACACCCGCGAGCCAAGATACTGGGACGCGCGACTCAGCAAGTAACACGCGCGCACCGGCCGGGAGGAAAAAACGCAAATGAGTCTCGTCATCCAAGGTGGTCGCCTGATCGATCCAGCCAATCACGTGGATGGGAAAAAAGATCTTTTTATCGATGACAACGGCTTTGTCATCGGCGTGGGAAAATCCCCACCGGGTTTCAAGGCCAGAAAAACCATCGAGGCGCACGGCAAGATTATCTGCCCCGGCCTCGTCGATCTGCGCGCGCGTTTGCGCGAACCGGGGCTGGAATACAAGGCCACGATCGAATCCGAGGTACACGCCGCGGTCGCCGCCGGCATCACCACGCTGTGTTGCCCGCCCGACACGCTGCCCGTCATCGACACCCCGGCCATGGCCCAGATGCTGCAATCGCGCGCCTGGCGCTTCGGGCTGGCCTTCATCCATCCGCTGGGGGCGCTGACCCAGCGACTTGAAGGCAAGTTGCTGGCCGACATGGAAGCGCTCGACGAGGCCGGCTGCGTGGGTTTCACCAACGCGTTGTCACCGGTCACCGACACGCTGGTGATGCGCCGCGCCCTCGAATACGCCGCCACCCTCGACCTCACCGTGTTCCTGCATTCCGAAGATCCTTGGCTGCGCAACGGTGGCTGCGTGCACGAAGGCGAGGTCGGCACGCGTCTCGGGCTTGCCGGCATACCGGAAGCTGCCGAGACCGTCGGCGTCGCGCGCGATCTCGCGCTGATCGAACAGACCGGTTGCCGCGCGCATTTTTGCGGACTGTCCAGCGCACGCGCCGCGGTCATGGTGGCCCAGGCACAGAAAAAGGGCCTGCCTGTCAGCGCCGATACCACGGCGCATCATTTGCACCTGACCGAACACGATATTGGCGATTTCAATACTCAGTGCCATGTGCGCCCACCGCTGCGTGGCAAACACGACCGCGAAGGATTACGCAAGGCACTCAGTAACGGAACCATCGGCGCCATCTGCTCGGATCATCAGCCACACGAACCGGATGCCAAGCTGGCGCCCTTCGCCCGCTCCGAGCCCGGCATCTCAGCACTTGAAACTTTACTGCCGCTGACGCTCAGGCTGGTGGACGAAAAACTGCTCACGCTGCCGGAGGCCATTGCCCTTCTCACTCACAAACCCGCCGAGATCATCGGGGTGGAAACCGGTCATCTCGGCGTCGGCGCCACCGCCGATGTCTGTATCTTCGACCCTGAAACACGCTGGACGCTGGCTGAAGACAAGCTCGTTTCGCGTGGCCATAACACGCCGTTTCTGGGGCAGACGTTCCGTGGGAAAGTTACTCAAACCCTGGTGGGCGGGAAGCTGGTGTACGAGCGTTGATAGCCCCGTGGGGGGCCAGCTTGCGACCTGACCCCGGGCGTACTAGGTTTATAGCTGCAACATCGAGTGCGCCATTCCCGTACTTTTTATCCGTCATCACCTGGGGTGAACAATGAAATTAAAGCTGACTGACAAACGCCGATTCAACTACGTTGTATTGGTGCTGTTAGGCGTAATTATTCTTATCGGCGCCATGCATCTCTTGATCGATTTTCAGATTCTACCCGTCTAGACGCGGATTAACAGGAAACAAAAAGCCCCGCGAGGGGCTTTTTGCCTGGTGTACCCGTCCTCAAACCCGCGGTACGACCGATGACCGACTGATTATTTGACGGTCACGTTGCGCATGGACTCACCCAGCTCGCGGCTCTTCGAGTCTTTGCCCTCGAGCTTGATGCGCAGGCGCACGTCGTTGACCGAGTCGGCATTGCGCAGGGCATCGTCGTAGGAAATGAGATCGGCCTCGTACAGATTAAACAGCGACTGGTCGAAGGTCTGCATGCCGGCCTCGGTCGATTTGGACATGAGGTCTTTGATCTCCGGTACTTTGCCTCCCATGATGAGGTCGGCGATCAGCGGCGAGTTGATCATCACCTCGACCGCGGGCACGCGCCCTTTGCCGCTTTTCATGGGAATCAGACGCTGCGAAATAATGCCTTTCAGGTTAAGGCCCAGATCCATCAGCAGCTGGTTGCGCTTGTCCTCGGGGAAGAAGTTGATAATGCGATCGAGCGCCTGGTTGGCGTTGTTGGCGTGTAGCGTCGACAGACACAGGTGGCCGGTTTCGGAGAACTGGATGGCGAGATCCATGGTCTCACGCGCGCGCACCTCGCCGATCAAGATCACGTCCGGCGCCTGGCGCATGGCGTTTTTCAACGCCACTTCGTAAGAGCTGGTATCCACACCAACCTCGCGTTGATTCACGATGCAATTCTTGTGGTCGTGAACGAATTCCACCGGGTCTTCAATGGTCAGGATGTGGCCATAGCTGTACTCGTTGCGATAGCCGATCATGGCCGCGAGCGAAGTGGATTTGCCCGAACCGGTGCCGCCGACGAACAGGATCAGACCCCGTTTGGTCAGCGCCAGGTCGGCCAGCACCTTGGGCAGATGCAGATCATCGAAACGCGGAATGTCGGTGTTGATGGTGCGCAACACCATGCCCACACGCTGCTGCTGCATGAAGACATTCACGCGGAAACGGCCGATCTCCTGCGGGGCGATGGCGAAGTTGCATTCGTTATTCGCTTCGAACTGCCGACGCTGGTCCTCGTTCATGATGCCATAAGCGAATGCACGCGATTGCTCCGGAGTCAAAGCCTGTTTCGTGACTGGCATGAGCTTGCCGTCCACTTTGATGGAGGGCGGCACCCCGGCGGTAACGAACAGGTCCGAGGCCTTCTTGTGCTTCATGAGCTTAAGGAGGTCGATAAAGTTCATTTCTTGCTTGCTGTCGCCGCGGCCATCGCCGCTGAGGCCGTAAACTGATCCTTGTTGGCCGCCACCGTGCGCGCATCGTCCACGTGCACTTGGCGCGTGCGCACCAGATCCTGAAGGTTCTGGTCGAGCGTGGACATGCCCACGTTCTGGCCGGTCTGGATCGCCGAGTACATCTGCGCGATCTTGTTCTCGCGTATCAGGTTGCGGATCGCCGGCGTGCCGATCATGATCTCGTGCGCCGCGATGCGCCCGCCGCCGATTTTCTTCAGCAGCGTCTGCGCGATGACCGCCCGCAGGGACTCGGAGAGCATGGCACGCACCATGTCCTTCTCCGCCGCCGGGAATACGTCGATGATGCGGTCGATGGTCTTGGCGGCGGAACTGGTGTGCAAGGTTCCGAACACCAAGTGTCCGGTCTCGGCGCCGGTCAGCGCCAGGCGGATGGTTTCCAGGTCGCGCATTTCGCCCACCAGAATCACGTCCGGGTCCTCGCGCAGGGCCGAGCGCAGGGCATTGTTGAATCCGAGACTGTCCTTGCCGATTTCGCGCTGATTGATGAGACAGTTCTTGCTGGTATGCACGAATTCGATCGGGTCCTCGATCGTGAGGATGTGGCCATGCTCGATTTCATTGATGTGATTGACCATGGCCGCCAAAGTCGTGGACTTTCCGGAACCGGTGGGGCCAGTGACGAGCACGATCCCGCGCGGTTGATCGGAAATCTGTTTAAACACCGGCGGGCAGTTGAGCTGCTCGAGCGTCAGCACCTTCGAGGGAATGGTCCGGAACACCGCGGCCGGACCGCGATTCTGGTTAAAGGCATTGACACGAAAGCGCGCGATGTTGGGCAGCTCAAACGAGAAATCGGTCTCGAGAAATTCCTCGAAATCCTTCTGTTGCTTGTCCGACATGATGTCGTAGATCATGTTGTGGACGGTGCGGTCGTCCAGGGGATCCACGTTGATGCGCTTGATGTCGCCGTCCACGCGTATCAACGGTGGCAGGCCGGCCGACAAATGCAGGTCCGAGGCGTTCTGTTTGAAGGCAAACGCCAGCAGCTCGGCGATATCCATCAGTTTCTCCGTGGGCCGTGGATGGTTAAGGCGTTATAAATTCGGCCCCTGCCATAATTTCTAGTCCATTCCGGGCCGCGCCGCAATGGAGTCCGGTCCCCCCCGGTCGGTGAAATCGGCCGAAATCAGCGGCTTTCGGCGGGCCTTGGCGCGGTTTTTCGCTTCCGTTCCCGCCATGGGCGTTTTAAACTTTGGCAGTCATGGTTCCCCCCTCCACGCACGGCGCACCTCCCCTGATCGGATTCATCGGCGCCGGCAATATGGCGCGCAGCCTAGTCTCGGGCCTGCTGAAAAACGGTTGGGGCAACAACCAGATCGTCCTCTCCGATCCCGATCCGTCACAGCGGCAATCGATCGAATCTGTGCTCCGCGTCAAAACCTTTGCCGATAACCCGGCTGTGGTCACGCACGCCGAAATTTTGGTACTGGCGGTCAAGCCGCAAGTGCTGGCCGAAGTGGCCATGGCGTTGGCCCCGGCGGCACAGAAGAAAAAACCCCTGGTTATTTCCATCGCTGCGGGGGTGCGCCTCGCGGATCTTGACCGCTGGCTCGGAGGGGGGCTCCCCCTCGTGCGCGCGATGCCCAACACCGCGGCATTGATCGGGAGCGGTGCCTCGGGATTGTACGCGAATGCGCGCGTGAACGAAGCCATGCGCAATCAAGCGGAGTCCATCCTGCGCGCCGTGGGCGTTACTGTCTGGCTCGGGGACGAATCCCTGATGGACGTGGTTACCGCGCTGTCGGGCAGCGGACCGGCCTACTTCTTTCTCATCATGGAAGCACTCGAACAGGCGTCGATCGAATCCGGGCTGGATCCGAAACAGGCGCGCCTGCTCACGCTGGAGACGGCTTATGGCGCGGCCAAGATGGCCCTCGAAGGTCATGAAGAGCCATCGCAACTGCGTCAGCGCGTGACCTCCCCCGGTGGCACCACAGAACAAGCTGTGAAGGTACTCGAAAACGGTGATATCCGTCGCCTGTTCAGCAATGCCATAAAGGCGGCGGTCAATCGTTCGCGGGAAATCTCCGACTTGTTCGGGAAGAAGGCATGAGCTCGTTTTTCACGGAAGCAAGCGTCCTCATTGTCGAAGTCGTCTTCGGGCTGTATATCCTGGCGGTGTTGCTGCGCTTTCTGTTCCAGCTCTCCCGTGCCGATTTCTATAATCCCATCTCCCAGTTCCTGGTGGCGCTTACCAACCCGTTGCTCGCGCCGTTGCGGCGCGTCATACCGGGGTCCTTTGGCATCGACATCTCCTCGCTGGTTCTGCTGCTCGCCCTCAAGTGTCTGGAGTTATTCATCCTCTCCTGGCTTATCGGCCGGGCGCCCGATCTTGTGCCGCTTTTACTGGCGGCCGTGGTCAGCCTGGTGCGACTAGCGATCAATGTCTATTTCTACGCCATCCTGCTGCGCGTGATCCTCAGCTGGTTCATGCCCTATGGCATGCGACAGAACCCGGCGGGGGATCTGCTGGTCAGTCTCACCGAACCGCTGATGCGCCCGGCGCGTCGGCTAATCCCGTCGGTCGGGGGTCTCGATCTCTCTCCGATCGTCGTGCTGGTCGGGCTGCAGCTGTTGCAGCTTGCCCTCGCCCACCTGCTGCGTTAAACGTCACCGCCGGGGTAAGCGGTGACTGTCTGACAATTTCGCCGAGAGTAAGATTCTGTCGGGAACAGAATTTTACTAACGCCAGCTTGCCCCAAGGCGTGAACCACAGGAATGTGGCGAATCTAAATTGGACCCCCGCCCGGCACCCCAAGGGGGAAACACAGGATTGTTCTTTCAATATCTGCCATACCGCCCCACCGGTGCGGTGGGCAACCCCATGAACGGCTCGTGGCCGGTCTCACCGGACTGTTTGGCGTTCTGCGGGACCAGGTCGCTGGAACGCGGCAATACCGCGAATCGCTAGCCAGTACGCCTCCGCTCTCCCCGAAAATTCTCGGAAAATCTCGCCTGGGACCAGCGCAAATCCCCTTAGCGAAGATGCCCGGCCCTCTTGTGCCGGTGGGGTCATCTCCCCGGGTGGGGACTAGATATAGTTTTTATTTAAGTTTATATTCTAACCGCCTGTATTAAAGGGGGATTCAACATAATGATAAACGCGCAACAGCTGAATGACCGGCCCCGGCTCGGGGTCAATGAATTCAGCCGGCGACTTGGAGATTACAAGCGCTGGCGCGATGAATTAATCGAAATTATCTATGAATACCAGACCTGGGTCGAAAGCCACGGCCTCGCCAGCGGCGAGGAAGATCTACAGCTTTACGAACTCATCGATTCGCTGCGCTCCGACAAGCTCACCATCGCACTCGTCGCGGAATTCTCTCGGGGCAAAACCGAACTGATCAACGCCATTTTCTTCGCCGATTATCGGCAACGCCTCCTGCCGTCGGAGGCCGGACGCACCACCATGTGCCCCACGGAACTGCGCTTCGACGAAAACGAATCACCCTGCCTGAAACTGCTCCCGATTGAAACGCGCCAGACGGCCACCAGCATCTCCGAGTACAAGCATTCTTCCTCCGCGTGGACGGTGCTGCCGCTGGATCTGGATTCGCCCAAGAAAATGGCGGAGACATTCCTGCAAACCGTCAAGACCAAACCGGTGAGACGGCAACTGGCGGAAGCGCTCGGTCTCTACCATCCCGATATCGAAGCCACAACGCACATGCGCAACAGCGATGGCAGCGTCGAGATTCCCGTCTGGCGACACGCGATCATCAATTTTCCACACCCCCTGTTGAAACAGGGACTGGTGGTGCTCGACACGCCGGGACTCAACTCACTCGGTACCGAACCGGAATTGACTTTGAGCATGTTGCCGAACGCACAGGCGGTGTTGTTCGTGCTGGCCGCCGACACCGGCGTCACCCAAACCGACCTCGAGATCTGGAGTCATCACGTCTGCCCTAACCGCGGAAGTCGGGGGGAAGGCCGCTTGGTGGCGCTGAACAAGATCGATTATTTGTGGGACGAGATGAGCAACGAGACCACCTTCACCGCCGCGATCGCCCGCCAGACGCAGGAAACAGCACGCACACTCGGCATCAGCGAGAGCCAAGTGCTCGCGGTTTCCGCGCGCAAGGGATTGCTTGGCAAAATCAAGACAGATCATGCCCTGATTGAGCGCAGCGGACTGCCAGCGCTGGAAGCCAAATTGTCGGACGAAATCATCCCGGCGAGACGGGAACTGCTGCGCGAGCGTGTGATTCACGATATCGGCTCGATGGTCGAAACCACCAGCGCCATGATCGCGGCCAGGCTATCGGCCGTTGCCGGCCAGATTGAAGAACTCCAGGCACTGGGAGGAGAGAACCGTGACGCCATCCAGGATTTGGTAACGCGTCTGCGCGATGAGAAACAGGCCTATGACCAAACGCTCACCAGTTTCCAGAACACCCGCGCCGTGCTTTCCGATCAAATCAAACTGCTGCAGGATTACCTAGGCATCGAGGCGTTTGACGATTTAGCCAATACCAAGCGACGCGGCATGTCTGAATCCTGGACCACGACGGGATTGCGCGATGCCATGAAGTCATTGTTCGATGGCGCGCTCGATGCCATGGAAAGGGCCAACAAACAGAGCCAGCAGGTGCGCAGCCTGGTCCAAGCGATTTACGGAAAATTCCACAGCGAGCATGGACTTGCCAAAATCAAGCCGGTCAATTTTTCCCTGCTACCCTTTCGGAGCCAGTTACAAAAACTGTACGAAGAGGCTGAGGCCTTTCGCAACAGTCCGATGATGCTTATCACGGAACAGCACTTCGTGGTGCAGAAGTTCTTTGTCACGCTGGTGGCACGCGCACGCGACATTTTCAGAGAAGGCGGCGCGGCGGCCCGCACCTGGAGCAAGGCCATCATGGCACCTATCCTATCCCAGGTGCGCGAGCACAAGCTGCTCATGGAACAACGCCTCGAGAACCTGAAAAAAGTCCAGGAAAACTCCGCTAGTCTGAATGACCGCATTGCCGAATTGGAATCCAGCCGCCAGAACCTTGAAAATCAGCAACTCGTCATCCGCAACATGCTGCGCAAGATCAACCAGCCGTTGCCAGTGGATTCTTGAATCGGCGCGGGGTTTACGAGTGAATAAAAAAGGATGGAAGGGGCGCCCCTTCCATCCTTGGTTTTTCCACCGATGATACTACTGTGTGGCGCCGGGGGGCGGCGCCACGGAGGCGGTGGCTGACAACGTCTGATCGATCGACGAGAAGATAATGCCCGGGATCAGGGTGTTCTTGGCGAACGCCCTATAACCGGAATCCCAGAAGTACAGCTGCATGCGCCACATCTCACCGTACTGCACCACCCGGGTCTGTTTACCGTCATTGATCACTAGCACTTCCAGTGGGATCGCCGGGGAATGGTCCACGCCCGGATACGGAGCATCCTTGGTTTTACCTTCGCTGCGGAATTCGGAGTTGATGCGGATGCACTTGTTCTCCGTATAATCGTTGGTGATTCCGAAGTAGACCGCGTTGGTCCCCACCGGAATCTTGCTGATGAGACGCCAGCCAGAGGAATCCTCGACGCCCTTGTCCTGGCTCGCACGAAGCGCGTTTTCCACTCGCGCCACGGTGTCGGCGAAATTCTTCGGTTTTCCCTGTAAGACCATATTCTGGCTTTCCTTCCAATTACGGAACTTAGCCATCAGCTTGGCCAGCCCGTCACCGTTAAACTTGTTCAGCGACATTTCGGTGCGAACCGGTTCCAGCTGCACGGCTACCTGGTTGCCCGGCACCTTGGCCGCAATGTCCCTGATTTCCTGTCCAGCCGTTTTAGCGGCCGCCAGCAACTTGGCGTAGTTTTTGGAACCCGTATAGAAAACCATCGCGTGCGCGGTCGGATTGCCCATGTTGATATGGACCTTCTTGCCCTCGCCGTATTCGTACACACCTATGCGCAGGATCTGCGCCGAGATGGTATCGGGAGACTCACCCTGAGCGGCTTCCATGTAGGCGGGGGAAGTGACCACATAAACGCGAGCCTGCTGCACCTTGTCGGTATAGGTCAGATCGCGCTTGGCATGCAACGTCAGTTTGGATTCGGCCAAGGCCTTCTCCAGCGCTGCCGTGGTTTCCTCGAACGACCCTGATGCTTCCAGGATGCGTTCAAAAATACCGTACTTCTCCGCCGCCATCGCATTACTGAGTCCCAACACAAACGTCAACGCCAAAGAGATAAGCGCCCTATGCATTTTCAATTTCATCGGAAATCTCCTCCTGAAAGCCTCTAGTAAAAAATTATTAAAGTTTCTTAACCGATAATAGGATTAAAATCCCTGTGGAGCATTGTGCTGAACCTCATGCTCATCTGCAACTGATAGCCGAAATATATATTTATCCTATTAGTTTTATTGGTTATGAATCCCTATTGTAATTGATGAAAAACCGTACAAGATGACTGAAACCTTGCACGTTCTTCTCACCGGCAAGTGCCGCGAGGAGTTTGCATTCAACGGGAAATTTTCTGATAGGCATTTCGGATAAGCGAAACGCGGTGTCGACCCACTACGGGTCCAGATGCAGCACCTTGAGAACGGTGATGGCTTGGGTGAAACCCTGGTTGGCCGACAGGCGCCACAGCCTAATTGCCTCATCCGGATTTTCGTCGATACCTTCGCCCTTCATATACATAAGCCCCAGGTTGAACTGGGCCGCCGCCAGTCCCTGTTCCGCCGCCAGGCCCCACCATTTCACGGCTTCGACCGGGTCGAGCGACACGCCGGTGCCTTCGGAATAAAAAAGGCCCAGATTAAATTGCGCCTCGACATGCCCCTGGACGGCCGCCATACGCCACCATTGAATGGCGACCGCCGGGTCAAGCACCAGGCCGTTGCCCGTGGCGTAAAGGATTCCCAGGTTGTATTGAGCATTCATGTGCCCCTGCTCCGCCGCCTTGCGATACCAGTAGACAGACTCAATCATGTCCTTGCCCAACCCGGCGTTACCGCGGTAGTACAGGACACCGAGGATAAACTGGGCTTCGGGATTGCCTTCTTCAGCATGGCTTTCCCACAGGCGCAAGGCTTGTGAACGTTGTCCGGAGTTGTAATGGGCAAGCGCCACCTGATTGGAGTTGACCCCCTTGTCCTTGGGGCGGACATTCTGGCGCAATTCAATGGTCGGGAAAGGCGACGCGGAAAGATTGGCTTGTGCGGGTGTCCCCATAAAGAGGGCCCACCCACTGAATCCACCGACAGCGGTAACGTAAACGAAACGGGCGAATCTATTCATCATTGAGCCCCGCTCCTCGAACGCAAAAAGAGGGTTGTCCTGGGGAAAGGCTGCAAAAGCGATGCCACCCGTTTTAAATATTTTTAATCAATAAGTTATCTGAAATGCCAAACGGTGTTCCTGCCAGTTCCTTGCCCCGACAGGACACTTAAGGACGATGGGGGCGCGAGTCCGCCGCGGCTGGATATCCCGCAGAAATCAGGATCGCTCACAGAGAAGCGGTTGAGATCACATCATCCTGGCGCCTGACGGGTAATAGCGAAGACGGGATGACGGGGGGACAACTTCGACGGAACAAGATCCGAACAAAGCGGTGTAAGATGAGCGTCGCTCGCTATGGATGGAATAAATAAATTCAGGAACAGCCAGCTCACTCATCCTCAATCGGCCGCGGTTCCCTCCGTTCCCTGCCTAAACTTCAGATGTCCGAGACCACCCAACGAGGGCATATAGAGTGAACAGCCGTGGATCTTCATGGCACGCCGTGTGGCTGGCGCTGGGCAGTCCGCGCACGGCCGCGGTGAGCCTGCTCTCCTTTTCATCGGGTTTTCCTTTGGGGCTGGTGTGGATCGCGATTCCGACCTGGCTGGCGCGCGAAGGCGTGGACATTCGCATCATCGGCCTGTTCACACTCGCCCAGGCGCCGTGGAGCTTCAAGTTCCTGTGGTCACCGCTGATGGATCGTTATGCCCTGCCGCTCCCGCGACTCGGGCGCAAGCTCGGCTGGACGCTGCTGTGGCAGATCGCTTTGCTCATCGGGACTCTGTTGATGGGCGGGGCGGCTCTGCGGCCGGAAACGCTCTGGATAATCGGAAGTCTTACGCTCGCCATCGCTTTCGCCTCGGCCAGCCAGGACATTGCCATCGACGCCTACGCGGTGGAGGTCCTGGAACCGGACGAACAGGGTGTGGCCGTGGGCGCGCGCATTGCCATATACCGCGCGGCCATGTTCGTGGCCGGCGGGCTTACCATCACGCTGGCCGGGCTGTGGTCGTGGCCGGCCATGTTCACGATTCTCGCCCTGCTCTATCTGCCGATGATGGTGGTCACGCTGCTGGCGCCCAAATCCGCCGCCGACCGCTTGCAGACCCCGCTGTCGCTGCGCCAGGCGGTATGGGAGCCATTCGTGGGATTTCTTGCCAAGCGCCGCGCGCTCGAGTTGTTGGCGTTCGTCGTGCTTTACAAGCTCGCCGACAACCTTGGCGGGGCGCTGGTACGGCCGTTCCTGGTGCAGACCGGCTTCAACGATTTCGACGTTGGCATCGCCACGGCGACAATCGGTTTGATCGCCACGCTGGTGGGCACTTTCCTTGGCGGCATGCTGACCACCGCCATGGGCCTCGGTCACGCGCTGTGGGTATTCGGCGGATTACAAATTGCATCCAATTTCGGCTACGTGCTCATCGCCGAGATCGGCGTCAATCGGCCGTTGATGTACGCGGCCATGGGTTTCGAGAGCCTCACCACCGGCATGGGCACCGGCGCCTTCAGCGTGCTGCTGCTGCGCATGACCATGAAACAGTTTTCCGCCACGCAGTATGCGCTGTTCTCGAGCCTGTTCGCGCTGCCGCGCATCCTCGCGGGACCCGTGACCGGCGTCATGGTGGATGCCATCGGCTGGCGTGAATTCTTTTTGTTCACGATTGCCATTGGTATCCCCGGCATGCTGATGCTGCAGCGGTTCTCGCCGCTGGGACGGCGTGAACCGGAAATTCAGCAACTGGCCGAGATCGAACCGCGGGTCATCACCCGGACGGAATTGACACGACGGGCCGTTGCCGGCGGCCTTGTCGGCTTCGCCATCGCCGCGGTGTCGGTGGCGCTGCTCGATGCATTCAAACACCAGAATGTAACAGCGACCTTCGATGTACTTACCCCGCTGACAACACTGTTTACGCCAGCGGATATTTCAGATTGGGTCAGCTTGTTCGGCGCCACCTTGTTCAGTATCGTCATCGCGCTCGCCACGGCGGCCACGGCCGCGGCGCGTTCGCAGAAATCCTGAAACCATCAACGGATAAAATGTCCCGAGTCAAAATCTACAGCACCGGCACTTGTCCCTTGTGCAATAAAGCCAAGGCGTTGCTGAGCAAATGGAAAGTCCCGTACGAGGAGATCCGTATCGATACCGACCGTGCGGCGCTCTCCGAATTCGCGCGCGTGACAAACGGAGCGCGCACGGTTCCCCAGATCCTGGTCGATGACAAGTGCATCGGCGGATTCACCGAGCTGACCGAACTGCATATGGAAGGCGGGCTCGATGAGCTCGTGGAAGCATCCGGCACCTAACCGCTCCATCGACCCTGGGCAGGTACAACGGTCAGCGCATGATCGCGGCAAAGTAGGGCCACCACCAAAGCATCAGCAACAGCGCCATCCCGAGGCTCACGCCAATCACGGTGCGGTAACGTTGCCGCTGACCGGGATGACTCGCCAGTTGCACCGCGCCCATGATGGCATCCAGCAGCAGCACCATGAAAAAAAGCGGGACGAGCGCCGGGAACACCAGCGTCGGCAACATTTCCCAGCCGGCATAAACCGGCGGGGCGCCCGGTGCCGGTCGCAAGACCACCAGCGTCAGCGAACCGGATACCAGCATCAGTCGCAGCGGTCCCATCCATGTCAGCAGTTGTCGCATTCGGAACGTCATGGGAATTTAAGCTGATGATCGTAATCCAGAATCAACGGCGCATGATCGGAGAATTTTTTCTCCTTATATATGCTCTCCTTCATCGCCCGGTGCGCGATGCCCGGCGTGGCGATCTGGAAATCAATCCGCCACCCCACGTTCTTGGCATAGGCCTGACCACGATTCGACCACCAGGTATATTGATCGGGCTTGTCGTTGAGCGTGCGGAACACATCAACCCAGCCGAGTTCGTCGAACACCTGCGTGAGCCAGGCGCGCTCCTCGGGCAAGAAGCCGGAATTTTTTTGGTTTGATTTCCAATTTTTAAGATCGATCTCCTTGTGCGCGATGTTCCAATCGCCGCAAAGAATATATTCGCGCCCGTCCTGGCGGAGCTTTTGGAGCGCCGGAAAAAAATAATCCATAAACCGGTACTTCGATTCCTGCCGGTGCGGGCCGGCGGAACCGGAAGGGAGATAGACCGAAACGATGCTAAGCTGACCGAAATCGGCCTGCAGATACCGGCCCTCGTCGTCGTGCTCTTTCGAGCCGAACCCGACATGCACTCGCTCCGGCGCATGGCGGCTGTAGAGCGCTACCCCGGCATAGCCCTTCTTTTCGGCGCAACTGAAAAACCCGTGAAACCCCTTGGGGGCGCGCATCGCCTGAGTGATATCGGTTTCCTGCACCCTGACCTCTTGCAGGCACACGACGTCCGCGTTCTGGCGCGGCAACCACTCGAACAGCCCCTTTTTGGCGGCGGAACGGATGCCGTTGACGTTGAGGGTGACGACGCGCATGGCGCCGGATGATACCCGACTTTCCTGCGCCGGAGGCGGCGATTACAATCGGCGCCATGAAGGACTACCAGCGCGAGTTCCTGGACTTCGCCATCGAGTGCCAGGCGTTGCGCTTCGGGGAATTCACGCTGAAATCGGGGCGCCTCAGTCCCTATTTTTTCAACAGCGGCCTGTTCAACTCCGGCCACAAGCTGGCGCGCCTGGGACGCTTCTACGCGCAGGCCATCGCTGACAGCGGCATTGCCTTCGACATGCTTTACGGTCCGGCTTACAAAGGCGTGCAGCTCGCCTGCGCCACGGCCATGGCGATCACGGATCGCGACATTCCATACGCCTTCAATCGCAAGGAAGTGAAAAAATACGGCGAGGGCGGCAATATCATCGGCCACCCGCTGCAGGGAAAGATCGTCATCGTGGATGATGTGATCTCGGCCGGCACCTCGGTCCGGGAATCGGTGCAGATCATCAAAACCGCAGGTGCCGCGCCGGTCGGCGTGGCGATTGCGTTGGACCGCCAGGAACGTGGCGAAGGGTCAATGTCCGCGGCACAGGAAGTGGAGAACACGCTCGGACTGCACGTGATCAGCATCGTCACGCTGGAAACGCTGCTGAATTACCTGGAGTCCAAAGACAACGCGCGGCGTTATCTAGACGCCATTACCACCTACCGCCGCGCCTACGGCACCTGAACTCCCCGGGTACCACCATCGTGCAGAGCTAGTCCCTTTCCCGGTTTTTCTCATCTACCGCTTCGCGACGGTCGACAAAGCGGGTAATCTGTGTTTGCTTGGCCATGCGGATACTGCCCTCGTGTACCGCCCCGCGGGCGATGGCCACCACCGGGCTTGTGATTTTGCCGCGCACGTGGGCGGTGCGGGCGAGTTCCAGTTTGGTGACGGCCTGGATGTCGCCGTCAACGCGCCCGGCGATGACAATGCTGCCGGCACGGATGTTGCCCTTCCAACGGCTGCCTTCTCCCAGGACGAGGATGCCTTCGATGTCGCACTCACCCTGCACCTGGCCGTAGATAATGTGGTTGTCCTTTCCCTGGAATACGCCGGTGTACACCGATTCCGGCCCGAGCATGCTCGTGAAATCCTCAATATGATCGAGGGTGCGACGGCGTTGCTTGCGGCCAATAGCCTTCAGTATTTCTTCGATTTTCAAGGCGGCGTTCCGGTGTGCTGTTGGGTTGCCCGAATCCGGGACCTCTCAAAATACTAGCAGGGCTCAACCGGCTTGCGAGGTCAGAAAATGAGCTTGAGACCCACCAGCAGGGTAATGATCTGGAACACCCGCTTGATCCAGAGATTACCTTTAATAATGGACCAGTGGGCGCCGAGGTAGCCGCCCAGGAGCGAGCCGAGCAACAGAGCCGGCAGCCACGACCACTTGATATCCCCCAGAAGGCCCAAGGTCACGGCGCCGGTGCCGTTCCAGAACAATCCCACCAGCACCAGGGTGTAGGCCACCGCGCGCCGGTAGTCGAGCCCGAACCAGCGCACCAGCCACATCGTGCAGAAGAGCCCCGTACCTGAGGTGAGCGAACCGTTGAGCACGCCGACGACGAACAACCCGAGACCACCCAGGACATAACCATGCCGCGTGCGGTGGATGGGCGCATGCACCATTCCCAGCTGCCGGTTGAAGTACGAGTAGAGACTGAGACCAATGGTCAGAACGCCCAGCGCGACGCGGGCGAACCGGTCCGGCACATCGAGGATGAAGGCAGCGCCGAGGATCACGCCGGGCAGTCCGGCGGCGAGAATGAACAGAGAGAATTTCCATTCGAGTGAATCTTCGCGCAAGTGCCGCAGCGTCGCACCCACGCCCAGCGCCACGCTCGCGACCTTGTGGGTGGCGAGTGCCACACCGAACGGCAGCCCCAGGAAAATCAACGCGGGGAATTGCAGCAGTCCGGCCCCGCCACCGGCGAACGCCGAGAACACATTCGCCACCAGCGACACCAGCAACAGAATCAGCTGCTCGATCCCGTTCACCGGAACACCAGTCGATGGAGTTTCACTGGGGACATGGCCGCGGATTATGGCACGGATGACCGGTTAACCGCGGATCCGACACCCGGCGGCGTCCTTCGGGGACAGCCTGCCGTGCGGCGAACCTGGTTGACACACTCGTGAAACAACACCTATCTTGAAGAGGAGATAGTTAAGGAGTCACCCATCCATGCTGCTGCAAAAACTCACCCCCCTGCTCCTCCTCGGCGCGCTGCTAACCGGCATGGCGGCTCAAGCGGCCGAATCCCCGACCATCAAGAAATGCAAGGACGCGACCGGCCGATGGCATTACGGCGATAGCGCTGCCGTGGAATGCGCCAAATCCAAGGTAACGGTCTTATCCGAGGAGGGCACAACCAAGAAGGTGATCGCGGCACCACCGACCGAACAGGAACTGAAGGAACACGAAGCACAACAGGATGGCATCGCGGCGGAGCGCGCGCGCGCCGAGGAACAGGCGCGCAAGGATGCCTTGTTGCTGGCCACCTATGGTGTCGAAGACGATATTCTCTATATCCGCGACCGCAAAATCGCGCAAATCGAATCCCAGATCAAGGCCAGCGAGGAAACACTAAAGTCGCTGCGCGGCGCGATGGCACGCATGGAAGCGCAAGTCAAGGATGAAGGCATGGATGTCAAGACAGCGGAAACCACCGTGAAGAACATTGATCTGACCAAGAACCAGATCGCGCGACATGAAGGAGCAATCGCCTCAAAGCGTCAGGAGCAGCAAGCGATGCGCGAGCAATACGCTGCGGAACTGGCGCGTTACCGTGAGCTGAAGAAAAAAGCGCCCGTAAAAAACCCTTCCACTGCGGCCAAAAATTGATCTCGGGCGCCGCGCGCCTCACCCGGTTTTTTCCGGCACCACCCAGCGCCGTCCCTGCGCTGTCAATTCCTGTTTCCAGAAAGGTGCGCGCGTTTTCAACTCATCGATGATGTAGCGGCAAGCCATAAACGTGGCATCCCGGTGTGCCGCCCACACCGCCACGCAAACTATCGGGTCGTTCGGGCACAGCTCTCCGTATCGGTGAATCACCAGCACGTCTGCGATCGGCCAGCGGGCTGACGCCTCTTCCGCCACACGCTCCAGATGTTTCTGCGTCATGGGCGCGTAATGTTCGAGCGTCATCTTCCGGACTTCGTTTCCCTGATTGAAATCCCGCAGTGTGCCGACGAATACGGCAGTCGCGCCGAATTTCCCTGCCAGCGCGGGCTGTTCTGATTGATGGAGAGAGATCTCCTGCCACGGGTCGAAGGCCTGCTCCATAAGCCGTATTTTCACTGCGCCCCTCCCGTCACCGATGGGAAAAACGCCACCTCATCCCCGTCGCGCACCGGCTGGTCGGGGCGCGCATACTCCATGTTTACCGCCACCAGCGCATTGCCAGGCAGGGGAATCTGCGCCACGCGGTTCCAGACATCGGCGGCGCTGCGAATGCCTTCGCTATCGATGATGTCCTGGTCCCTTCCCAAGCGCTCACGGAGGCTGGCAAAGAACCTGACTGTAATGCTCATGATTAAACCCCCAAGTATTCCAGGGTGAACCCCTGGGTAAGCTACGATAGAATATCAGGATCTCCTTAAAAGGGGCCGTTGTGGTCCTGCTCGCAGGCGTGTCAATTTTCATCGAACGCCCTAGTTTCCCGGGAATTGAAGCACCCACCGAAAATAAGTGAAACTTATGAGCGGTGCCAGTAAATCTTATTTGGTTTGCGCACTCCGACACTATAGAGTCTCGCGGCTAAGTCGTCAGAACACCTGAATTTCACACGACTTCGACAGGTACAGGAGAAGCGGGTCTCAATGTCAAAATTGGTCAATCCACATGGCGGCGGAGAGCTGAAACCCCTCTTGCTCCAAGGCGCCGCGCTCACCGAAGAAAAGCAGCGCGCACAATCCCTGCCAAAAGTAAAAATCACTTCGCGCGAGACCGGCGATGTCATCATGATGGGTATCGGCGGCTTCACTCCGCTGACCGGCTTCATGACCAAGGCCGACTGGCAGGGCGTTTGCGATGGCATGAAAATGGCCAATGGCCTGTTCTGGCCGATCCCGATCACCCTCTCCACCGACAAGGCCACGGCCGACGGCATCAAGACCGGCGCCGACGTGGCGCTGGTGGATAGCGAGTCCGGCGAGATCCTGGCCACGATGAAGGTTTCCGAGAAATACACCATCGACAAGGCCCACGAGTGCATGACGGTGTACAAGACGACTGACCTGGAACACCCCGGCGTCAAGATGGTGATGGAACAGGGCGACGTCAATCTCGCCGGCACGGTGAAAGTGCTCTCCACCGGCACGTTCAAGCAGGAATACGGCAACCAGTTCCTGACCCCGGCCGAAACCCGCGAGATGTTCAAGAAAAATGGCTGGTCCACCGTCGCCGCGTTCCAGACCCGCAACCCGATGCACCGCTCCCACGAATACCTCGCCAAAGTCGCCATCGAAACCTGCGACGGCGTGCTGATTCACTCCCTACTCGGCAAGCTCAAGCCCGGCGACATCCCGGCCAGCGTGCGCTCCAGGGCCATCGGCGTCCTGATCGAAAAATACTTCGCGAAGAACACCGTAATCCAGGCCGGCTACCCGCTGGACATGCGTTACGCCGGTCCGCGCGAGGCGCTGTTGCATGCGCTGTTCCGCCAGAATTATGGCTGCTCGCACCTTATCGTCGGCCGTGACCATGCCGGCGTAGGCGACTACTACGGTCCGTTCGATGCGCATCACATTTTCGACGAGATCCCGAAAAACGCGCTCGAGACCAAGCCCCTCAAGATCGACTGGACCTTCTGGTGCAACAAGTGTGATGGCATGGCTTCCATGCGTACCTGCCCGCACGAGGCCGGCGACCGCATCCTGCTGTCCGGCACCAAGCTGCGCAAGGCGCTGTCGGAAGGCGAAGAAGTCTCCAGCAAGTTCTCGCGTCCCGAGGTGCTGGAAATCCTGCGCACCTACTACGGCAGCCTGACCGAGAAGGTCGAGGTCAAGCTCTCCGGGCATTCAGGCCGATAGATTTCAGAACGCGAAGAATTCGTTAACTGTTTTTAATTTATTGATTACAACCTTAGATAGATGGAGTGCCGATACCAACATTCGTACGTACCGACAAATGCGATGGCTGCAAGGGTCAGGACAAGACCGCACGCAGGAATAATCTCCTTTCCGTATAGTCAAAAAAAAGACCCCGCCTCTCGGCGGGGTCCTCGATTCAAAGCCTGCTTCCGCAGTACTTGGCGTTAGGCCGGCTGAACGTTCGCTGCCGACGGACCTTTCGGGCCATCTTGCAGCTCATATTTCACCTGCTGACCTTCGGTCAGGCTCTTGAAGCCCGAACCTTGGACGGCGGAGTGATGCACGAAGACATCCTTGCTGCCATCGGACGGGGTAATGAAACCGAAGCCCTTGGCGTCGTTGAACCACTTTACTGTTCCTGTATTCACAAAAATACCTCTTTAATAGTTGAATTGCGATATTTTGCAGATCATTCCTGAAAGCGTTTGCGGGAGTAGCTGCCGAAGAAACTGGGAGGAACTACCGAACTGTCTGCAAGAACTGTACTGCAAGTCCGGAACTATACAGAAGTGGAGATGAATAGCTACTTATTCTTTAGGCCGGGGGACCGGGTGGCTGGCTGCTTTAACTCTATCTGAAGCATACATGCCTTATCCTTAAGGCATATCAGTTCCCGCAACCAATAAGCCAAAGCCCAGTCATATAACTAACGCATTGATCATTCGAAAGAGGCAGAAGATGCACAGAAATCTATCCAAATTCATGTCGCTGCTGGTCGGACTGATTTTAGGTGCGGCACTGGTCGCCACCGCGGCGGAGCCGACGGCGAAGGCCAAAAGAGAGACGGCGACGGCTGTTTTTGCCGGCGGCTGCTTCTGGTGCATGGAGCCGCCGTACGACAAACTGCCGGGGGTGGTGGCGACCATCTCAGGCTACAGTGGCGGACAATTGTCGAATCCGACTTACGAGCAGGTTTCGGCGGGTAGCACCGGGCATATAGAGGTAATTCAGGTCACCTATGACCCGAAACGGGTCAGTTATGAAAAGCTGCTAGAAGTGTTCTGGCGTAACGTCGATCCGCTCGACCCGGGTGGGCAGTTCTGCGACCGCGGCAGCACTTACTCCACGGCAATCTTCTATCAAAACGAAGAGCAGAAGAAACTCGCAGAACAGTCGAAGGCCAAGATTGAGAAGAAGCTTGGAAAATCAGTCGTCACCGCGACCCGCCCGGCCGCGACCTTCTATGCGGCCGAGGATTACCACCAGGATTACTACAAAAAAAATCCCTTACGATATAAATATTATCGTTATTCCTGTGGGCGCGACCATCGCCTTGAGGAGTTGTGGGGGAGAAACAGTTGACCGCCGCGCTGCACTAAAAAACTAGCGACAGTGCCCGGAGCGTAATTTCCTTCGGCGGCGTCGGCCAAGCGACACAAGGCACATTGTTGCATGTGGCGGCCCGGCACACCCCCTTCGAAAAAGCTTGGCCGCGGAAAAGGGTCGCCCGGCTCCACGTAACCCGGCGGATATACGTTACTTCTGCCGGCGTGGTCTCAGTCATGTCCACTTTTGGTGCAAAAAATAGATAAAGTCTAAATTGTATTGCGATAGCGCCATTCTTCAACAGAATCTGCTGCGTGCGCCCTGACATTCCCCATTGCGGGTTATATTTTTTTCCAATACGAGAGTAATCTGTCCGCCTTGAAAAACAAGGAGGCTCCCTCGCTCAACAAGACGGTTCAGTCGCCCAGCCTCCCGACGGCAAGCAAGCACCCGACCCCAACAATCAACAAACCAGTTGCACTGGAGAAATGATTGCAAGAAAAACGCCGATACGAGCGACGCCCCGAAACATTGCGGATGTCCGTCAAGCCGGTTGTCGGTCAGACCAAAACCTATACCACGCTTGATATCAGCCATGGCGGCATGTTTCTGATGTCCCAGATCAGCGAGCAGGTACCGGTTGGCACCGTGGTCGTCATCTCGCCGGCCCGCCATTTGCCCGGGATTACCCCGCCGGCGATCAAGGCGCGCGTGGTGCGATCCAACGCCGAGGGGATGGGGATTGAATTTATCAATGAGAGCGCGAGCTAGTTGTGGATTTTCACAAATCGGCAGATACGCCACCTTCAGGAATCAAAACCACTCACCGCGAAACAGTCTGGATTCGATCCCGTTATCATGCCGAGGTACTGCTGTGAAAGACAACAATAACTGAATAACAACCCTGTCAGTTTGCCGAGGAAAAAATGAAAGATAAACGCATACATGAAAGAAATCCCAAATCGTTGCAAATGACAGTCAAGTTGCCCCAGGGCGATGCCCGAACCCTGGCCACGGGCAATGTTGGGGACGGCGGCATCTTCCTCCTGGCTGCACGGGGCGAATGCCTCCCTGTCGGCACCGATATCGTCATTACGCCGTTACAGACGATCGGCGGGACATCGCCTCCCCCGTCCATCAAAGGACGGGTCGTCCACGTGACCGACGAAGGGATGGGGATCGCGTTTCTCGAAACCAACTTTACCTAGCGACCCCGGGGTCAAGCCGCAACACCAAGCCGGTCTGTGCGATCGCGCGGTTCACGTGAACCACACCACTGTTGAGGTCGCCGATCGCGCTAACCCGCGATTACATGAAATCATAATCGAGAAACAACACCCCCATGCCTTGATCGGTCACGCGCCCCACCCGGGCCGAAACGGTGGAGGTCTCATCGCGCCCTATGGGCAGGCACTTGTCCCGGTCTAACAGGATATACGCCCCCTTCTTGCTGAGGTCACGGGTATGCGGCCTGACCTTGCCGAGACGCGGTGGATCGATTATTTCAAGGGAAAGTGACACTTCCTGACGTTCTTCATCGCGCCTTTCCAAGAAAGCCCCCCTTCTTAGTATTGCAATATCCATTAAACTTAACAGACTGTGGGGATCTTTCTGGGGTTAACCGTTTTCAAGAAAAGTAGCAAACGTCATGTCTCCTGATCGTCGCAGCTTCATTCTCGTGATGTTGGTGATTACGGCGCTGCTGGCCGTTCTCATGCTGCCGTCGATGGCGCAAGACCCCGCTTATCACATTTTCGCCGACCGCCGCGGCCTATTGGGCATTCCGAACTTCCTGAACATCACCACCAACCTCGCGTTTCTGGCCGCGGGCATCGCGGGGATCCTGTTTTGTACTTCGCCCCAGAAAGTGCTTGGCGCTCGACAGGCGTGGCTGGCGTGCTTCGCCGGCGTGGCGCTGGTGAGTGTCGGGTCCGCTTACTATCACCTGGCACCTGACAACAACACGCTGGTGTGGGACCGTCTGCCGATGAGCATCGGGTTTATGGCGCTGTCGGTGGCGGTGCTGACCGAATACGTCAACCCGCGCCTGGAGAAATTCCTGCTCGCCCCCGCCATCGTCCTCGGGATTGCCAGCGTAATTACCTGGCACTACACCGACGATCTGCGCCTGTACGTGCTGGTGCAGTTCCTCCCTCTCCTTGTGATTCCGGCAATTCTGCTCCTGTACCACCGCCCCGGAAAAAACCACGTATTCCTGCTCACGGCGCTCGTGCTCTACATGGTCTCGAAACTGACCGAGCACTATGACCATGCCGTTTTCAGTCTGACAAGCGAAATTATCAGCGGCCATTCGCTCAAACACCTGCTCGCCGCGACGGCGCTGTTCGTCGTTGCTTTGATGCTCCGGAAACGCTCGATTCAGTAGAATTTAACGCATGCCGTTCGATCTCTCTGCTATTGCCGTTCCGCTGTGGTTACCCGTGGCATGGGGTCTGCTGGTGGGCCTGGTGTTTTCGCTGGTGGGTGCGGCCGGGGGCATCCTCGCCTCGTTCGGCCTGATATCGGTGATCGGCCTCACCGATCCCAACATGGTGAAACCCATGGCGCAGGCGCTGACGCTGGCGGCACCGCTGGTGGCGGTGCCGGCGTATTACCGGCAGTGCCGGCTGGTAGCGCCGCCTTCGAGGGACTGATCGCCACCGGTGGCGAGCCCTGTATGTTCGGCGTGCGCAGCCGCTGCTGGTCGCCGCTCACCGCGGAATTCGAATTCGGCGAGGAACATTTCCGTTACCGCCCATGGGTGGCGTTCACCATGGGCATGGGGATCGCCATTCTGTCCTCGGCGCTGGGCGTGGGCGGCGGCTTCCTGCTGGTGCCGTTCATGGCGCTGATGTTGCATCTGCCGATGTTCGTCATCGCCGGTACCGCAGCGCTCGCCATTTTCGTGAGCTCGGCCACGTCGATCGCCAATTACGTCGCGCTTGGAGTGCGCCTCGACCTGCCGTTGCTTATCTTGCTGCTCGCCGGTACTTTCCTTGGTGCCTGGCTTGGCCCACGGCTGTCGCGCGTCCTGCGCGAGCGCTGGTTGAAAATTCTGCTGACGCTGGTGCTGTCGGGGATTGCGTTGCAATATTTTGGGGTGCTCTAGCGATGGTCAAGTGGTGACGCATTTCGTAGCTGACGGAACAGCAATTTCATCTCCTCTGGCAGATCGCGCATACAACTAATCCCAATGTTGGCATTGTGGACTGGCATAGGGCTTGGGCAGCTCGCTGCCAAGCCTAAAACACGCCGTTTTGCAAACAAAAAATATCATGAAAGGAATTGCTATGCTTATCGTAAGGGGAAACCACCATTAGAAATAAAGGCTATTGCCATTGAAGATTTGATGGTTTGGCACTTCATGAATTGATTCAAGTACAACCATGAAATTCAAAAAAATTGTGATGCTCAGCTACGTTCAGAGCAATTTCAGCGAGCAGGCAGGACAACGCTTGGCGCGTCTGGGTGAAGAAATCAGAGCGCTGCCAGAAGATAGCACCGAAATCGCTCACCATATCGCCGACGCCGATTGTCTAGTGGTCGAAACCGGCATTTACGTCGATCAGACCATCATCAACGCCGCTCCGCGCTTGAAATACATAGGCGTGTTCGGGTCGGGATACGGCCGGGTGGACGTTCAATATGCCGCCAGCCGGGGTATCACGGTATGCAACACCCCCGGTTACAGCACGGAGGGTGTGGCCGAGTTTGTATTCGGGGTGATTCTGGAACACATCAGAGAAATTGAACGAGCCAAATCCCGGGCGCGCGACGGTCATTACTCAGGATTTGGCTATCGTGGCAAAGAACTAAAAGACAAGAAATTCGGAATCATAGGTTTGGGGCGGATCGGTGGAAGAATTGCCGAGATTGCCAGCAAAGGATTTGGCGCCGACGTTTCCTACTGGTCGAGGAACCGAAAACCGGACACCGAAAAAACTGGCGTTCGTTTCGCGGAAATCAGCGAGGTACTGAGCAGCAGCGACATCCTCTCGATCAATCTTCCCCATGTTCCGGCAACGGAGAAATTCATCAATACCGATCGGATAGCTTTAATCAAACCGGGCGCCGTCATCGTGCACCTGGCGCCGGTCGAGGTGATCGACCTCGATGGGCTGGAAACTAGACTGAAACGCGCTGACGTGACATTTATTCTGGACCATTCAGATGAACTGTCGCCGGATCAGGCCAATCGACTGGCACGACACCGCCATTGTGTCATGTATCCGGCAATCGCATGCATCACCCAAGAAGCCAAGCAAGCGAAGTTAGCGATGTTTTTTGAAAATATTGAAAACTATCTCGATGGAAACCCCCCAAGTATGCAATTCAACCTGGCGGTGAAATAGTGATGGCAACGCTGAATAATTCAATTGTCCACTCCCATTTCCCGGAGATTGCCTCAAGCACGACAACACAAAGCAACGATTGCTAGTACTGACACAATCTTCAATGCAAAAGAATTTTTTCAATACTGACAAGTCGCGTGCGACACGATATCACGTGAGCGGAAAACACCTGGAGTCGCTTTTATATCGTGGACAATTCATTCTTGGGCCGGTGTTCGCCGATAACCTGGATGGATGGCAAAAGTTATCAATCGGGACTGCGCTCAAGATCACCGCCCATCCTGAGTTATCTCTGTGCCAGCGATTCGACGGGAGCCGCTCGCTCACATTGATTGGCTACCTCCTCGACCCTGAACATCCCCTTGCTAAAGACTCGGACATCCTGGATGAGCTGCTGGGAAGGTATTCCTCGATTCAGGCACTCGTGGACGCAACCTTTCGCCTGGGAGGACGGTGGCTGCTGATCGCACAGCAAGGCAACCACGGCTTTCTATTCAACGATCCGATGGGCCTGCGGCAGGCGTTTTATACCGATAAGGAATGCACCGACGGCAACCTATGGGTAATGTCGCAAGCGGGAATGGTGGCGGAGCGGCTGGGGCTGACGATGGACCCATTGGCCCGCGACTACGTCAAACGGCGATTATCCAAAGGCCATACGGAATATATGTGGCCGGGCTCGTCGAGCCCGTTCCGCGAGATTCGGCATTTACTGCCCAATCATTATTTGGACCTCGGCACCGGCCGGTGCCATCGGTTCTGGCCGAACGAGCCGCTCGTCCCGATCACGTTCGACGAGGCGGTGGAACGCCTGACCAAACGCTTGCCACAACTCGTCGAGGCAGCGGCGAATCGTTTTGAACTCGTTCTGGGAATTACCGCGGGCATCGATAGCCGTCTGGTCTTGGCCGCATCGAAGTCTATGCACCAGCAGTTATCGTTCGTCTCTGTCAGACAGGTCAGAATGCAAGCCGATCACGCCGACCTGATGATTCCGGCGAATTTGTTGCGCAAGCTGGAACTGCCTCATGAGGTGATTCATGTCCAAACGCGAATGAGCGATGCCTTTCGGGAGGTGTACGATAAAAGCGTTTTCCTGGCGCACGCCCATTACGGACCCGATGCCGAAGCGCTACTGGGACATTTCGGCCGCACCAAGGTGGCGGTAACGGGTAGCGGATCCGAGATTTGCCGTGCCGACATGCGGCTGGGGATACCCTTTCTTGAGAATAAACCCAGTCCCGAGTTCCTGGCGATGGTAGATATAGGAGGGCTGCATCCCTTTACGATACAGAACGTGCAAGCGTGGTGCGCTGCCGCGCCCCATGGCGGCGGCATCGAATTTCTCGATTTGTATGAATGGGAACAAGGCAGCGGCAACTGGCTGGCCATGACACAACTCGAATTTAGCATCGCCTGGCGTGATATCTTTACCCCGTTTAACTGCCGCGATGTGCTGATTTCCCTGTTAGCGGTGCCGAAACCGTATCGTGCGTCTCCTGACTGCAGGATTTATCACGAATTAATCAGCCGCCTGTGGCCGGAAGTCATGTATGAGCCGATTAATCCGCACAAGAATCAAACTCGGGGAAAGAGACATTTTCAATCAATAAAATTCCTGGCCAGATATGGTCTCGCCCGCGCCTTGTATTGGGGTCGTCACTGACATAAAAAGGGTTATTCGAGAGCTGATGTTGATCCGGCTGCGATCGGGCTACCCCTATTTCGGGTTTTGAGAAATTAATTCTCTGATGTATATGTTGGCAAGCAGTTGGCGGCTAGATCATCGGAATCATAATCGTGACGGATAATACGCAGGAAACAACCTCGCACGCCTCACAGCACCCCGGGTGGACCCCCCATTTGGGCCGGGCACGCTGGCACCGCGCGGATTTTTTCCTGCTGGCTTACATTCCGGCCATCACATTGATCGCCTGGTGCTTGCCGGAGCGTTTGTGGGGCGGCGTATGTAACGCTTTGGCACGTTTTGTAATGGCGCTACGCCGTTCGCGTACTCGCGGGTATTACCGGAGATTCAACGAGATTCTCGGAGGGCATCGTACCGCGCTCGATGTCAAAGAAATTCTTGCCTGTTATTTGGCGAAGAACCACCTTGGGCGTGTGCAGTGCATGCAATGCTATGCGCCGGGAGGGTGGTCTCCGCCGATCCGTCTTGAAGGACAAGAACACATCGAGCGTGCGCTGGCCGCGGGCAAGGGCGCTATTCTCTGGATCGCGCCCATGGCGTCCAGAGACCTGATAACCAAGATGGCGCTTCATCAAGCGGGGTACCGTGTTTCTCACCTCAGCCGCTTTGATCATGGCTACTCGATCAGCCGCTGGGGTGCTCGATTGTTCAACCCGCTCTGGACGCGGATTGAGGAGCGCTATCTCGCAGAGCGCCTAGTGATGTCGCTCACGGTGCAAGTGACCCCGTTGCGGTTGTTAATCAAGCGATTGCGAGAAAATCGGGTGGTCTCTTTGACGGCGAATCATGAAGGCGTGAAGTACCCTCATCCACTGCCTTTTCTGCAGGGCACCATCCAGCTGGCCGAGGGGGCACCGTCGCTGTCCGTGGCGACAGGCGCGGCGCTATTGCCTGTTTTTACCGTGCGCGAGCCGGACGGAACGTTCGTCACGAAAATAGAATCTGCCCTGGTCTCAGCCACGGGGGGCAGCCCAGCACAGGAAATCGATTCGCTGATCACGCTATTTGTTAAGCTGCTCGAATCCTATACATTGCAGTTCCCGTGTGACTACCAAGGTTGGGGATTGAGTGGTGTGTGACGGCGGATTCAGAGATCAATCCCCGCGCCACCAGTCGAATATAGCTTGATGTAATCCGACTGACCCATCCCCTACAGTACTGGTAGTTTTGTTGTGTTCATTGTTCAGACAAGCTCTGAAAAGCTGCTGCACTGGTGGGAACGGCGCGTGGCGCGGTCGCCGCCCGAGAGGAAAAGAAATTGGTCATCAATAACCGGATGCGAAGCCGTGGTTACAAGGTTCGCAACTGACTTTGAAAATCTAAGGCACCTCTGGCCGAGTGGATGGAAAGCGCTGATTCCATATGGCACTACTGGTTCGGTCCCGACGCGGCCGATGCCGCAATCATCCGCGAAAAATCAGCGCTGTGGTGGAAGAAGAACCCGAAAGTTGATGAAGAAATCCGGTGGCGCTTCGAGCCGACACTGGCGGAGGAAATGCGCGGCGTGCTGGAATCCTGGAGCACAAACCCGCGCGGACATTTGGCCCGGATACTCCTTTGCGACCAGTTCCCACGAAACATATATCGCGGAGAACCCGAGTCTTTCATGTATGACGCACGGGCAAGGCAACTGGCACGCGAGGCACTCGACCGTGGCTTGGACAGGCCGTTGCATCCTGTGGAACGGGTATTTGTTTACCTTCCCTTCGAGCACTCCGAATCCCGTCAGGATCAGGAGTTCAGTGAGCAATTGTTCACGTCGCTGCTCGGGGAAGTCACACCGGCCCTGAAGCCGCCGTTTCAGAATTTCCTGGATTTCGCCCATAAACACAAGGAAATTATCGACCGCTTCGGACGCTTCCCGCACCGCAACGCCATTCTCGGGCGCGCTTCCACTCCCGGGGAGATCGAATTTCTGCAACAACCGGACTCATCGTTCTGACATGAGAATCGACGGGCTGTTCAGCGACGCCGATTACGGGTACGCGGCGTTTTTCGATTCCATCGATACGGTGGTCATGAGGCGCAAGACCTGAGAAATGGCGCTGTCTTTCAAACCACCGTACGGATACCGGGGCGAGGCCAGTTAGCTGTTGTCGCGCCGCCAGGCAGGATCGGGGGCAAGAGTGTTCTGACCGTCGACCAAGCTCGCGGCTGTCAGGCCGGTGCACTGGCGTGTGCCAGCAAGCGGTCGAACTCCTGTATCGGCACCGGCTTGCTGAAGAAATCGCCCTGGTATTCGTTACAGCCCTGCTCGCGCAACAGGTCGAGCTGCTTGCGGGTTTCCACGCCTTCGGCGATGACCTTGAGCTTCAGGCTCTGTCCGAGCGCGATCACCGCGCGGGTGATGGCGGCATCGTTTTCGTCGGCCGGCAATCCGCGCACAAACGATTGGTCGATCTTGAGCTTGTCGAGCGGAAAACGCTTGAGATAGCTCAACGATGAAAACCCGGTACCGAAATCGTCCACCGCAAACTTCACGCCGAACTTCTTCAGCTCCGTGAGTACCCCAATGGTGCGCACGATATCCTGCATCGCCACGCCTTCGGTAATTTCAAGCTCAAGCCGCGTCGGCGACAAGCCGGTATCTTGCAGGACCGCGGCCACGCGTTTCGCCAGGTCCGGCAGGGCGAACTGGCGCGCCGAGATATTGACCGACACGCTGAGCCCCCGCGTCTCGGGCGTGTCCGCGGCGGCGGCTTGTGCACAGGCCGTGTACAACGCCCACTCGCCGAGCGAGACCACGAGTCCGGATTCCTCGGACAAGGCCAGAAACTGCGAAGGCACGAGCAGGCCGAGCTTCGGATGCTCCCAGCGCAGCAGCGCCTCCGCGCCGATGACCCGGCCACTGGCGATGTCGACCTGCGGCTGGTAATACAACCGCAGCTCGCCGTGTTCCTCGGCATGACGCAGCTCGTTCTCGAGCGCCAGCCACTCCGCGGCGCGCTCGTTCATGTCGCGGGTATAGCATTCGAGACCGGCGCCGCCCTGGCGCTTGGCACGCTGCATCGCGGCTTCGGCGTTGCGTAGCAGCGTCGCCGCCTCCTGGCCATCCAGTGGATACACGCTGATACCGATGCTGAGGCTCAGGTGATACTCGCGGCCGAGGGCATGGAACGGCTGTTGCATTTCCTCGAGGATCTGCTCGGCCAGCCACACCGGATTCTGGCTGGTGGCGAAGCCCGGCACCAGAATCGCAAAGCGGTCGCCTTCCATGCGGTACAGCGTCGATTCACGCACCTGTCCGCGCACCTCCCCGAGCAAATGCTTGAGACGCGCCACCACCGCCTGCAGCAACAAATCACCAATGTCATGACCCATGCTTTCGATCACCACCCGAAACCGGTCAACGCCCATCAGCAATAGCGCGGCACGCATGCCGGCGCGGTCGTTGGCGTATACGCGACGCTCAAATTCCTCCTCGAACATCAGCCGGTTGGGAAGCTTGGTCAGCGCGTCGTGATAAGCCTGATGAATCAGTCCCTCCTGTGCGCGCTTGCGCTCGGTTACGTCGGTCACGTAGACGTGGAAGATTTCCAGGTCGGGGAGCCAGTGGATACCGCATTCGAGCGTGCGCCCGCCCTCGACCGTGTATTCCCACAGTTCATGAGACGCGGGTTTCGCGCGTAAGGAGGTTAATCGCTTTTCAAGGTCCAGCGGCAACAGGGCGCGCACGTCGTTGGAGACCGCGCCGATCTTTTTCAACAACTCCGCGGTGCCCGGATTGGCATACAACACGGCACCCGCGGGCGACAACTGCAACACCGGGTTCGGATTGCGTTCCGGGAACATGGCGAGTCGCCGACGCTCGGTCTGCTCGTTGATGTAGACATTGATGTAGTAGCCGACAAACAAAGAAATCAGGAAAATCGCACCGGCGAAAAGAATGACGCGGCGCTGCATGGTTTCCACCGTCGAGCTGGCGCGCGCGCCGCTTTGCTGGACGCGTGAACTGATGTCCCCCGCCAGAACATCGAGTTCGCGGTGTATCCGGCCCACAACCTCCCCCGCCTCGGACAGCAGCTTGGCGGCACGCTTCGTATTGCGCGGTTTATTCTTCAGCGCCGCATCGAGGTTGCGGCCGATCTGTCCGAGCCGGTTGTAATCACCCTGCACCGACTGGAGCAAAAGGCGCTGGTCCAGCGCCTCGGCGAGATTGACGAAACCCGAGACGCACGCATTGTCTATCCGCTCATAGTCGGCGAGGAAGCGCTCGTGATCGAGATTAATGTAGTAGCGATAAAGCACCGACTCCTGCATCAGCAGGTCGAGCTTAAGCGCGTTAATGGCGTTCAACTGCGGAACGACATTTCCAGTTAACTGGCGGGAGGTATCCGCGACATGCTTGCTGTCGGTGTAGACCAGGAACGCGAGCACCGCCCCGAGCGCCAACACCAGAAGATAGGCGCCAAAGATTCGGCTTTTGATCCCCAGCCTAAGATCCATTCAGGGGTTACTGTAACTCAAGCGGGGCCGGCCGCGTGGGCAGGAAGGACTTTAGTTTTTCGCGCGCGGAACGCAACAGTTTTTCCGTGGTGTCCCAGCCGATGCAGGAATCGGTCACGGACACGCCGTACTGAAGCTGTGAAAGATCGGACGGAATCGGCTGACGGCCGGGATGCAAGTTACTTTCCAGCATCAAGGCAACAATCGAGCGGTTGCCCTCCCGGATCTGGTTGACACAGTTCTCCACGACCCGCGGCTGGAGTTCGGGGTCCTTGTTGGAATTGCCGTGGGAGCAGTCCACGGCGATGTTGCCGGGAAGCTTGGCCCGGGCCAGTTCCTTCTCCGCCATGGCGATGGAAACCGGGTCGTAGTTCGGGTGCCCGTTGCCGCCGCGCAGCACGATATGGCCGTAGCGGTTGCCGCGGGTGCGAAACACCGCGCACTGGCCCTCCTGGTTGATGCCGAGAAAATGATGCCCGAGCGCCGCCGAGTGCAGCGCGTTGATGGCGACCGTGAGGCTGCCGTCGGTGCCATTCTTGAAGCCGAGCGGTGTAGACAACCCGCTCGCCATTTCGCGATGCGTTTGCGATTCGGTGGTGCGTGCACCGATGGCGGTCCAGGTGATCAGGTCGGAAAGATATTGCGGCGTGATCGGGTCGAGCGCCTCGGTCGCCGTCGGCAGGCCCATCTCAGCCAGGTGCAGCAACAGCTCGCGCGCCAGGTGCAGCCCCTTCTCGATGTGGAAGGAATCGTCCATGAACGGGTCGTTGATCAGGCCCTTCCAGCCGACGGTGGTGCGCGGTTTCTCGAAATACACGCGCATGATGAGATAGAGAGAGTCATTCACTTCTTCCGCCAGGCGCTTGAGGCGCGCGGCGTATTCATGGGCCGCCTTGATGTCGTGGATCGAGCACGGCCCGATGACCACGAACAGGCGCGGGTCCTCGCGATCGAGGATGCGCCGCACCGTCTCGCGCCCCTGTAACACCGTCGCCTGCGCCTTGTCCGTCAGCGGCAGCGCACTCTTGACCTGCTGCGGCGTCGGCAGCAGGTCCTGCGAGAGGACGTTGAGATTGTTAACCGGGTCTTTGGACATAAGGTAGTGATGACGGAACCAGGCGGAAGTGTAGCGCGCCCGATCCCGAAACTGGAATCCTGCCATCAGCCCGCTTTTTCGACTTTGATCGCAGCACCCGATTTGACGATCTTGAGCTGCTTCACGTCGCCCCGGGCCTTGCCCCAGATATTGGTTTTGGCGGCGAGACGGATCTCATTGCCCTGCGACACCGGCGTGCGGCCGAAGCCGATGGCGATGGAGTCGCCCTCGATCCAGAAGGCGAGCTCGCCGGGTTGCACGACATCGCGGGCGTCGGCCTCGCGCTTCACGTGCACCGGCGTCGAGAAATAAACCTCCTCGCCCCAGGT
>JANLIC010000161.1 GCA_024654125.1 Sulfuricaulis sp.
ACGGCCGAGGAGAAGTACCGCGCGCTCGAAGCCGCCGGTGTGCATACCGTGCGTTCTCCCGCGGACATCGGCGCGCGCCTGCGCGAAGTGCTGGCCTGACAATGGGTGCGCGCCTGCGCATTGCACTCGGCCAGCTCAATCTGCTGGTAGGCGATGTGGCCGGTAATGCGGCGAAGATGATCGCCGCCGCGCAGCGCGCGCGCGATGAACTCAAGGCCGATCTGGTCCTGTTTCCCGAACTCGCGCTCACCGGTTATCCGCCCGAGGATCTGCTATTGCGACCCGATCTCAGCGTGCGGGTGGAGCTGGCGCTGGGCGAAATGCTAAAGGGCATCTCCGGAATTGACGTTATCGTTGGATATCCCAAGCGGCAGTATGGAAAGTTGTTCAACGCCGCCTCGCTGTTGCGCGCCGGCAAAGTGGCGTCGACCTATTTCAAGCACATTCTTCCCAATTACGGCGTGTTTGACGAAAAGCGCTATTTTGCCGAGGGCACCGATCCCTGCGTGCTGGATGTAAAGGGCACGCCGGTGGGGATCATCATCTGCGAGGACATCTGGGAACGCGGACCGGTGGAACAGGCCGTGAACGCGGGTGCCCAACTGGTGCTGAACATCAATGCTTCCCCGTATCACCGGAGAAAGGGGCAGGAGCGATTCGATATCGTCGCGCGCCGGGCGCGTGCCAACGGCGTGTCGATTGTCTATCTGAACTTGGTGGGTGGACAGGACGAGCTGGTGTTCGACGGCGACTCCTTTGTCGTCAACGGCCGGGGCGAAATGACCCAGCGGACTCCGGCTTTCGTGGAAGGTCTATATCTCGTCGAAATCGAAACCGGAGAACGGGTTGAGCCGGTCGTGGCGCAAATCATGCCGGACCTTGCTGACGAGGAGAGCGTTTATTCTGCACTGGTTCTGGGTATCCGCGATTACATCACCAAGAACAAGTTTAGCGGCGCCGTCATCGGCCTGTCCGGTGGAGTGGATTCGGCGCTGACGCTGTGTCTGGCGGTCGATGCCATCGGTGCTTCACAGGTCGAGGCCGTCATGATGGCTTCGCCTTTTACATCGTCGATGAGCCTCGAAGATGCGCGCAGGCAGGCGCTCACGCTTGGAGTGAAATACAGTTTCATCTCGATCGAAAATCTGTTCGAATCGTTTCGTGAGGCACTTAAGGAGGAATTCCGCGGCAAGGAGCCCGATACCACTGAAGAAAACATCCAGGCGCGCATTCGCGGGATGTTGCTCATGGCCATCTCCAACAAGACCGGCAAGATGGTGCTGACTACCGGGAACAAAAGCGAGATGTCGGTCGGTTACGCCACGCTCTACGGCGACATGGCTGGCGGTTTTGCCGCTATCAAGGACGTGCCCAAGACGCTGGTGTACCGTCTGGCGGAATACCGGAACAAAATCAAACCTGTCATACCGCGACGGGTGTTCGAACGACCACCGTCGGCCGAGCTGGCGCCGGATCAGAAAGACACCGATTCCCTGCCGCCGTATTCGGTGCTGGACCTGGTTCTCGAACGCTACGTCGAGCTGGATCAGTCGGCTGAGGACATCATTGCTGCGGGATTCGATGAGGCCGTCGTGCGGCGCGTGCTGAGCATGGTGGATCGCAACGAATATAAACGTCGTCAAGCGGCACCTGGTGTGCGAATCACACCGCGGGCTTTCGGCCGGGACCGGCGCTATCCCATCACTTCAGGCTATGGGCGTTCCAATGGGAACAACCCGGGTGGCAACGATTCGACCGGTGGTATTTAATAGGCGGAAATGAACACTTACTTGATTCGAGGTTCGCGACAATGAAAAAAATCGAAGCAATCATCAAACCCTTCAAACTCGACGACGTGCGCGAGGCCCTGTCCGAGGCCGGCGTGAGCGGTTTGACCGTGACCGAGGTTAAGGGTTTCGGCCGGCAGAAGGGGCACACGGAACTTTACCGCGGCGCGGAATACGTGGTGGATTTTCTGCCCAAGGTTAAAATCGAGCTGGTGGTGGACGATAAAATACTGGACCGGTGCATCGAGGCCATTACCGGTGCGGCACGCACGGGCAAGATCGGCGACGGCAAGATTTTTGTGACACCCGTCGAGCAAGTGATCCGCATTCGCACCGGCGAGCAGGGGCCTGACGCCATATAGCCGCTGCGTTCACGCTATGATCGGGATGCCCGCCCGGGACGGCTTTGGGCCTTGCTTCCCTGTGATTCGCTTTAGGAATCCTCAAGCGGCAAGCTGTCATGCCCGCGATAAGCTCGCCCTATGCAG
>JANLIC010000168.1 GCA_024654125.1 Sulfuricaulis sp.
CGCGTTTATCTGCTGAACGTCTGGGCCTCGTGGTGCGTCGCCTGCCGCCAGGAGCATCCCCTCCTCAATGAACTCACGCGCAACAAGGCGGTGCCCATCATCGGTCTCAATTACAAAGACAAGCGCGCGGACGCGCTCGGTTGGCTGGGCAGCCTTGGCGACCCCTATGAACTGAGTCTCGCCGACCCCGACGGGCGGCTCGGCATTGACCTTGGCGTCTACGGCGTTCCGGAAACATTCGTGATCGACAAGGAAGGGGTCATCCGCTACAAGTACATCGGCCCGATCACGCCGGAAGCGTGGGAGCAACAACTGGCGCCGCTGATCAGGCAGATTTCCTGACCGGCAACTTCAGTTCAGATTCCTCACGCCAGGCTGATAGCGCCGGTATACGTCCAGCACCTTCGGCACGTACATCCGGGTTTCCCGGAAGGGCGGAACACGGTTGCCGTGCAGCGCGACGGCTTCTTCCCCGGCATTGTAGGCGGCCAGCGTCAGCGACAGATCGTTGTTGAATTTTCCCATCAGATCGCGCAGGTAACGCGCCCCGCCCTGGATGTTCTGGTCTGGATCGCGAATGTTTCTGACACCGTAGCGCCGCGCGGTTTGCGGCATGAGCTGCATCAGCCCCACCGCGCCCTTGCGCGAGACCGCGTGGGGGTCGTAACCCGATTCCACGGTTATCACGGCATGCAGCAGGCCCTGGTCAACCTCATGTTCGCGCGCCGCTTTTTCAACCAAAGGACTGAATCGCATTAAATTGGTCGAGCGCACCCGATGGTCACTGCGTTCAGGGAGATAACCCACGAGCTTCATGCTGGCGTACTGCGAGTTATTGGGTTTATTGGTGTAGTGCAGGATACCGTTGGTATCGGTAAAAGAATAAATCCCCGCCGCCACCGGCTCGAAACAAGCAGCGCTCAATAGCGCTACAAGCACCGGCAGTAAAAAAGAATATCGCATCTCGATCGTTTTGTTGTCGCGCTGGCTTTTCTTATACTCCAGCCGGTTGCGTTCTGTAAAGGCTTGCGACTGGCGGTCGGAGAAATGCTATTTCTTTCCCAGTTGACCGCGCGTCTTGACGACGATCTGGCGCAAGTGTTCCGCCTCTTGGCTGTCCGCCGGCAGTGCCTTCAGCAGACGCTCCCAATGGTTCAGGGCTTTCTTGTAATCCGTCTTCTGATAGGCCGCGAAACCGAGGATCCACAAGGCATCGCGATTTTCCGGGTCGAGTTCATGCAACCGGCCGAAAAGGCCAAGCACCTGGGCATTCATATTTTGCGGGTCGCCGTTGTAGAGAAATCCGGCATATTCCGAAACCAGTTGCGGGTCGTTGGGATTAAGCTGGTACGCGCGCGCATAGGCCGCGTTGGCGGCATCCGCCCGCCCCAACACCGCGTAGGCGCGACCCAACCGGAACCAGCCGGCGGCGTCGTCCGGCTGCTCGCTCAGGCGTTTTTCCAGACGCGCAACCATTTCCATCACCATGGGCGGCACGGAACCCTCGGCCACAACTTCCGGATGGGCCAAACGGTCCAGCGTCGCGCGCTGAGTGAGTGCGTACAAGCCGGCCGCCGACAATGGCAGCGTAATCCCCAAAGCCACCAACGCGGTTACCCAGGCACGGCGGGATTCGTGTTTTTCCTTTTTCTTTTTCCGTTTACTCGTAAGCGATTTCAATTCACGCAGTACCTTCGCCAGTTCCGCCTCCAGGCGGGCGCGCTCATCGGCCAGCACCGAGACATCGATATTCTTGTCCGCTTCCTCGAGGTCGAGTTCGTTCAGTTGGGTCAGCAGGCGCCCACGCAACAATTGCAGTTGATGTACACGTTCGCGTTCGTCCGCCAGTGCCGTCTGCCCGAGCGGACGGACCAGATACCACACGGTCACGGCCGCAATCAGCAGGGCAGCTATGGCGAGCCAGATCATGGGTTTTCCTGTTTGCGCGCGGCGCGCACCAGCGCCACGTCATCCTTGGAAAGTTTGGGCGCCGAAGGCAGGGTCGACTTGAGCCGATTACGCAGGAAAACAAATCCGGAAATACCGACCACCAGCAGCAACGCAATCGGCGCCAACCAGATAACCGCGCCCGGGCCGCGCTTGGGCGGATTGAGCAGGACGTAATCGCCATAACGCTCGACGAAATAATTCATGATTTCCTCGCGCGACTTACCGGCCTCGATCTGCTCGCGCACGATTCGCCGCATGTCGCGGGCGAGGTCGGCGTTTGATTCCGAGATCGGCTGGTTCTGGCACACCGCGCAGCGCAGGTCCTTGGCGATGTCGAGCATTTGCCGCTCCAGCGGGTCTTCCGTGACCGGGGCGGCGAAAAGCGGCAACGTCAACAAAGCAAGTAAAATTGAACAACCGGTGAGCAAAGACGGGCGCAGATAGGCATCTAAGAATCCCCTCTCCCTGCGGGAGAGGGTTAGGGTGAGGGGGATATTAATCTTATATTCTCCCCCCTCATCCTGGCCTTCTCCCTCAAGGGAGAAGGAATAAAGATTTCGCGGTGATGAATCCATTTACTTATACCTGTGGTTGTCTACGGACAGAAAAACCATCAAATCCTATTTAGTCGCTTCTACTGTACCCACAGACACTTCGCTTTCACGTGCGCGCCGGCGACTGCTAAGCGAAAGCAACAATCCCGCCAGGATGATGCCCCCGCCGATCCAGATGAGCCGCACCAGCGGATTGACGTAAACATGCACCGCCCACCGGTCCCCACCGGTGGAATCGGTCATGGCCACGTAGACGTCGCGCAGCAGCGTGGAATCGATGCCGCTCTCGGTCATCGGCGCTTCCTGACGCATGTATGTGCGTCGCTCCGGACGCACCTCGCGCCCGCTATTCAGCAGTGTCAGGCGGCCCTGCATGGCGTTGTAATTCTGTCCACGCAAGGGGGTTACCCCTTCAAAGCGCAGGCGCTCCCCGGCGACCTCCACCTCATCCCCCGGGGCCATGTTGACCGAGGCTTCGGAACGGAACAGGCCCGAACCGACCAGCCCGAGCGCGATGATCACGATACCGAAATGAACAATCATCCCGCCGTAATGCCGGCGGTTGCCGAGCACGGTCTTCGCGCACGCTTTCGCCAGGGGTTCGTGCAGCTGAAGGCGGCGCTGGCGGATAGCGCGGGCGAATTCGGTGATCAAATTCATCAGGGCAAAGATCGCGATCCCCGCGGCCGCCGGCCCGGTCCAATGCACCGCTGACAGAAATAAAATGACGCCCAGCGCCGCGGCGACGCCGATGATCAGCGGCCACAGCAGGCGCGCGCGCAGGCGCTCGAGATTGGCCTTGCGCCACGGCACCAGCGGCCCCACGGCCATGAGCAGAACAATAACCAGGAATATCGGCACCATGACGATATTGAAATACGGCGCACCGACGGTGATCTTCTGGCCGGTGAAGGTGTCCAGCGCCAGCGGATACAGCGTGCCTAGAAGGACGCTGGCGCAGGCCACGGTGAACAGCACGTTGTTCCAGACAAACAGCGACTCGCGCGACATCAGCGACGTGATGGACTCCTCGGCCTGCTGGTAACGCCCGCGCAACATGAAGATACCGAAGGACACCGTTAATACGATCGTCATGAACGCGAGAATGTAGGCGCCGCGTCCCGGATCTACGGCAAAGGCATGCACCGAGGACAGCACGCCCGAGCGCACCAGGAAGGTACCTAACAGAGAAAGCGCGAACGTCGAGATAACCAGGAATATATTCCACGCGTGCAGCATGCGTCGGCGGTCCTGCACCGTGATGGAATGCACCAGCGCCGTGCCAAGCAGCCACGGCATGAACGAGGCGTTCTCCACCGGATCCCAGGCCCAGTAACCGCCCCAGCCGAGCTCGTAATAGGCCCACCAGCCGCCGAGCATAACGCCCGTGGTCAGGAAGCCCCAGGCGATCAGCGCCCAGCGCCGGACCAGGCCGATCCACAGCTCGCTGCGCCAGCGCGTGATCAGCGCCGTCATGGCGAAGGCGAACGGAACCGAGAAGCCGACGTAGCCCAGGTACAACATGGGCGGGTGAAATACCATGCCCGGGTCCTGCAACAGCGGATTGAGGTCGTGCCCGTCGGCCGGGATCGGGAACAGTCGATCGAACGGGTTCGACAGAAACAGGATCAGGCCAAAGAAGCCGACAATTAACCAGCCCTGCACCGCGAGGATGACCGGCAGATGCTCCGGGTACTGCTTGCGCCCGTGCAGGCCGACGACCATCGTATATAAGGTCAGCACCCACACCCACAGGTACAGCGAGCCCTCGTGCCCGCCCCACAGCGCCGCGACCTTGTAGAAAATCGGCAGCAGCGTATTGGAGTTCTGCGCGACGTATTGCACCGAGAAATTGCTGGTGACAAAGGCATGTATCAGACTCAGGCCCCCGAGGCTGGTCAGCGCAAACACCGCCACGCTGCCAGAGACGCTCAGTTGCGCCAGGCGTGGTTGTCGCCAGACATGCGCCACTGCTGGCGCCAGCCCCTGCACCAACGCCACCAGCAGGGCGAGAAACGCGCAGTATTGCCCGAGTTCAACCAGATTGAGTGAAAGGAGATTGGCCGACACTTAGAATGAATTCCCTGGGGAAACACGGGAGGACCGCATACGGTGAGATTCGCTCCCTCGCCTATCAACGGGTTGCAAGATTATCCTATTATCCTGCCTTCGTATAGAGTCGAACCACGTTGCCCGGACAGCATATTGCTCATCCAGTTTTATCCGCAAATAACCAGCTGGAATAGAAACTACTCACAGATTTTGTGCATAAGACTGTGTGCAATCGACACTGAACTGGTCCGAACCGGTTGACGTACGACTCGGCCGTTGGATTGAATGTTTTTTATACATGTTGCCCGGAAAATTTCCGAATAAAATAGGCCATGACAACCGAATTGCCGCCTCCCGGTTTCCTGCGCCGCCTTGGTGCTATGTTTTATGATGCGCTGCTGCTGCTCGCCCTGCTTATGATGCTGAGTTATCCCTACGTCTGGTTGACCGGCGGCGACAAACCCGGCCTGGTCGTGAAAACCGCCTATCAGTTTTATCTGCTTGCAATTTGTTTCTTCTTCTACACCGGCTTCTGGGTGCGCGGCGGTCAAACGCTCGGCCTGCGCACCTGGCGCCTGAAGCTAGTCACGAAGGATGGCGGGCCAATCACCTGGGCACTGGCGCTCAAGCGCTTTGCCTTTGCGTGGATCTCCCTGCTCTGCCTGG
>JANLIC010000119.1 GCA_024654125.1 Sulfuricaulis sp.
ATTAAGCAACATTTGGTACGCGCCATGCTCTAAAAGCGTCAACGTGCCTGTGTCTCGGATGTAGTCGCCGGGGAACCATCGGTAGTAAGGATCGCTCAACCTTTCTCCTCCACCTTCATCGCCTTCACCTTCAGTTCGTGGGAAGCGTCCTGGTAACGAATCGCCCTATTCGTCCCGCATTGGCAGCGGAAGCTAATAAGCATTACTTGACCGGAGAACATATAGGTTCCGTCAGGCTCAACCAGGGATTGCCTATCGACGCGGCCACAGTTGGGGCAAGCGGGGATCGTCACGCCGCCTTCTCCCTAAACCGCCTTTGCGCCTCCATATGCCGCGCCTTCCTCTGCTCCACCTTCGCTTCCCCCCGCGCCCTCCAGTAGTGCGTTGCGCACATTCCGCCCCGCCTTGCCTTGGCGCGGCACCCCTCGACCGTGCAGTACACGGGTTGCGCGGCCTTCTTGTCTTTGGCCCGACACCGCCTGCATTGAACCGCGCCGACGGATATGACCTTCCCGCAGTCCTTGCATACGTATTTCCCCCGCGCCATACGCTTGGCGTACTTGATCCGCTCGCACTCGCGGCAGTCCCACCCCCCCGCGTCACGGCCCTTGGTCTTCCGCCGCCCATGTTCGGAGCGTAAGTGCCCCTGACGGCATACGGTCGCCGGTTTGGGGCCGGGGGGTGTGTCGCGTTCCGGTATCCACGCCGCCATTTTCCGGGCGGTTCCTGTTTTGCAGTTCAGGCACGGAGAGGGAATCCAGTTACGGGGATCGTTGGGTAAATATGAACGAACAAGGTCATACTGGTACTGGCAGACTTCGACGGACTGGCAGGATCTCACTTGTCCGTATCCCGCATCGTTTTCTCCTCTGGTAGCAGTTCATCTAACTTCCTGCCGATCATCCCCGATACGGTGCGGAGCAGGTGCGTTGGGACGTAGCCGCGATGCTCCCAGTATTCGATACGTTGCCGGGAGTATCGTTGCCTCAAAACGTGCAATTCGGTGTCGTTGAATTTTTCCATGCTTGTAGGATACACGAATTATTTTACATTGCAAGCGAAAAAACACTTGCAATTGATTTTTCTTCGTGTATCATGGGTACTCAGATGCAGCACCACCCCGGGAAATACCCGGTACCCGAGGCACCTACCGGCTGCGCGATGCGGTGATTATCCCGGTCGATGCGGCAAGCGGAAAGGCCCGAGGGGTAGAACGATAGGGGGCCGTGAGTTGACCGGCCCACGGATCTTTGAATCGTGCGGGGCATATCTGAGGAGCCAGGGTAGGTCTGGAGTCGGTTGGAATCCGGCCCCCGCACGATTGAACGATCTTTGAGTGAATCAGCGGGTGTCGCTTTGGGCGAACCGGGATCATGCCCTCTGACCCGCGATGGCTATGACGGGGGATGCCATCATCCGTTAAACGACCGCCGAAATGCCGGGTTATCGGTCGGCCCACGCGAGGGTGCGGAAATGGTCCCGCTGATTCATTGAACGATCCAACGCGAAGGGAGGGCAACGTGGAACCTGTCCTGGCGAAGAATGACGACGGATGGCAATGTCGCCGATGCTCATTCGAGTGTTGCGGGCTTACCGACGCGCTCACCCACGCCGGGAGGGAACACGGGGCCGACCCAGCCTGGGATTCAGACGGGAGTATTTGGGACGCAAAGGAGCCGGAAATACTACGAGAGGGGGGAATAATCTAAATGACCAGACGCCGCCTGAAGATTCCAGAACTGCCGCATGAGTCCATCGGCGCGTTCCGCACCTTAGACGATGCCGTATTCGCGCAGAAGCAGACCATCGGAGATAGACCGATTGCTTGTCGCCAGGACATCGCGCCTCCGTGCGGATGGTCCCGCGTGAAATACTACGCAGGCAAGGTGTTCATGCGGTCCGGGGCTTCGATATGACCACCATCTGCTACATCCTGTTCATCGTGGGCGTGATGGCGTTCGCGTTCGCGGGGTACTTCGGATGACCGCCTACCTCCCCATCTGCCCC
>JANLIC010000178.1 GCA_024654125.1 Sulfuricaulis sp.
TCTTCGTAGATCACGTCGTCCATCTTCGAGCCGGTGTCGATGAGCGCCGTGGCGATGATCGTCAGGCTGCCGCCTTCCTCGATGTTGCGCGCGGCGCCAAAGAATCTTTTCGGTCTTTGCAGCGCGTTGGCATCCACGCCGCCGGTCAGCACCTTGCCGGAAGCCGGAACCACGGTGTTGTAGGCGCGCGCCAGGCGGGTGATGGAATCGAGCAGGATCACCACGTCTTTCTTGTGCTCGACCAGGCGCTTGGCCTTTTCGATCACCATTTCAGCCACCTGCACGTGGCGGCTGGCCGGCTCGTCGAAGGTGGAGGAGATCACTTCGCCGCGTACCGAGCGCTGCATTTCCGTGACTTCCTCCGGGCGCTCGTCGATGAGCAGCACGATCAGGAACACGTCGGGGTGATTGGCGGTGATGGCATGGGCGATGTTTTGCAGCATCACGGTCTTGCCGGCCTTGGGCGGTGACACCAGCAGGCCGCGCTGGCCGCGGCCGGGGGGCGCGATCAGATCGATCACGCGTGCCGTCAGGTTTTCCGTGGAGGAGTTGTCGCGCTCGAGGCGGAAGCGGTCGCTCGGATGCAGCGGCGTCAGGTTCTCGAACAGGACCTTGTTCTTGGCCTCGTCCGGATTCTGGAAATTGATTTCGTCGACCTTGAGCAGGGCGAAGTAGCGTTCGGATTCTTTGGGGGGGCGGATGTTGCCCTTAACGGTGTCGCCGGTGCGCAGGTTGAAGCGTCGGATCTGCGAGGGCGAGACGTAGATGTCGTCGGGACCGGCGAGGTAGGAGGCGTCCGCCGATCGTAAAAATCCGAAACCGTCCTGCAATATCTCGACCACCCCTTCGCCGATAATATCCTCGCCCTTCTTGGCTTGGGCCTTGAGGATCGCGAAGATCAGGTCCTGTTTTCGCAGGCGGCCGCCGCCTTCAACCTCCAGGGCCGCGGCCATTTCGGCAAGCTCCGTCGCGGGCTTGCGCTTGAGCTCAGAGAGGTTCATCAAATTTGCGTTCATGTGGTCACCGCTTCCGGACGCACTGGGGGCGCTACCGACCCGCTGTGAAGCCCGGGGAATGAATAATCAGGAGTTAGAGTTAGAAGCAGGAACGTCTTGGAATTTTTTTACTTCAGATAAACCATAGCACCAGTTAGGGCCCCCGTCCAGTCCCGAGGGCCGGTGCCGCCTTTTACAAGTTACCGTCGATAAAAGCCGCCAATTGCGATTTGGACACCGCCCCGACCTTGGTGGCCTCGACATTGCCGTTCTTGAACAACATCAGGGTCGGGATGCCGCGAACGCCGAACTTCGGGGGCGTCTGCGGGTTTTCGTCGATGTTGAGCTTGGCGATTTTGAGTTTACCCTTGTACTCTTCGGCAATTTCCAGCAGTACCGGGGCGATGATCTTGCACGGTCCACACCACTCTGCCCAGTAGTCCACCAGCACCGGCACTTCCGCCTTGAGCACTTCCGCCTCAAAGCTGTCGTCGCTGATGTTTACAATGCCTTGACTCATTGTGTGATGCCTCCGTGTGGCTGTCTTGGGTGGATTTCGTCCGGACCGGCTGGTCGTGGGCTGAATAAATGGATTGACGGTCCATAGTTTGGTCCGAATGCGCCCTGAAATGCAAGCCGTCGAGTACGATCTTATATAAAGTGCTGGCGTGTAATCAAAATGTTATGCTGGCGGTCCCGTTTTATGAGTGATCACCACCTTACTGACAAGTCCTTCGCCGGACTGAGCCTGCCCGAGCCCCTGTTGCGCGGTGTGCACGAGGCTGGTTTCGAATATTGCACGCCTATCCAGGCCGAGGCCCTGCCGCTGGCGCTCGCCGGCCAAGACGTGGCCGGCCAGGCCCAGACCGGCACCGGCAAGACCGCGGCGTTTCTGCTGGCGGCATTCAATTATTTGTTGATCCATCCCGCGGAAGGACGGGGCCCGACCCAGCCACGCGCCATCATGCTGGCGCCGACGCGCGAGTTGGCGGTGCAGATCCACAAGGACGCTGAAATGTTGGGCCAGCACGCCGGCTTCAAACTCGGCTTGGTGTACGGCGGCACCGGCTACGACTCACAGCGCAAAATGCTGGAAGCGGGCGTGGACGTGCTGATCGGTACGCCCGGGCGCATCATCGATTATTTCAAGCAACATGTGTTCGACCTGCGCGCCGTCCAGGTCATGGTGCTGGACGAGGCCGACCGCATGTTCGATCTCGGCTTCATCAAGGACATCCGCTTTTTGTTACGGCGCATGCCGGAACCTTCCAAGCGCCTGAGCATGCTGTTCTCGGCGACACTCTCCTACCGCGTCACCGAGCTGGCCTACGAGCACATGAACAACCCCCAGTTCGTGAGCATCGAGCCGGACAAGCGCACCGTCGACAACGTGACGCAGGTGCTGTACCACACCGCCATCGAGGAAAAGATTCCGCTGCTGGTGCATCTGCTGCGGCAAAAAGCCCCGACGCGCAGCCTGGTGTTCACCAACACCAAGGACGCGGCGGAAGCCATCTCCGCCTGGCTCAAGGGCAACGGCCTGAATGCCGCGGTGCTCTCGGGCGATGTGCCGCAGACCCAGCGCCTGCGCATTCTGCACGATTTCATGGAAGGCCGGCTGCCGGTACTGGTGGCGACCGATGTCGCCGCACGTGGCCTGCACATCCCCGACGTTTCGCATGTGTTCAATTTTGATCTGCCGCAAAACGCCGAGGACTACGTGCATCGCATCGGGCGCACCGCGCGCGCCGGCGCCAGCGGCGATGCCGTAAGTTTCGCCTGCGAGCGCTACGTTTTTTCACTGCCTGAAATCGAGGCCTACATCGGACACAAGCTTCCGATAGCCCCCATCACACCGGAGATGTTGCCGAAGCTGGAGCCGTCGGCCCGACGCGAATATCATCCCCGTCCCGGCGCTGAGCGCGGCCGCGGTGGTCGTCCGGAACGGGGGCGGGGGCGCGATCGTGAGCGTGGTGCACGACGTCCGGAACGTGAGCGTCCGCGCGAACCTGACGTCAAAGCGATAGTGCCGGAACCGCACGAGTCGCGCCGCCCGGACGAACGCCAGCGTGAACCGGAAGTCCGGGCTCGAGCAGCGGAGCCGCGCGCGGAGCGGTCTGCCGAGTCACGGCCGTCCACTCCCCCGGCGCTGCCCAAGCCGGTACCGAGTTCGAAACGGCTGATCAGGCCGGCGCTGCGCCGCTCCGGCGGCGACAAGCCGGTGATCGGTTAATATTTACGCAAAGGAGGATATGCCCATGGCCCGGATGATTTTTCCTGATGGTAAAGAATTGAAGGACCTTCCCGCGATTCAAAATCGCCTCGCGCGGCTGAATATCACCCTGCGTCACTGGCCGGCGCCTGCAGATGAACGCGCGAAGGCGTTGATGAAGCAGAAAAGCCTGAACGACGCCGAGAAGGAAGAACTGCTCGGATTTGTCCAGAATCGTTTCGAGCAATTGAAACGGGAAATGGGTTACCAGACGCGCGACATGGTGGTGATCCACGAGGACATCCCGAATCTCGGCGACATGCTCGCGAAATTCGACAAAATCCACACCCACTCGGATGACGAGGTGCGCTACATCCTCGACGGCCAGGGCTACTTCGGCTTCGTCGAGCCGGATGGAAAGCAATTTCTTCTGGAAGTGAGTGGCGGCGACTACATCAACGTCCCGGCCAACACCGAGCACTGGTTCGAGATGCGCGGCTGCACCCGCTGCAAGGCGGTGCGCTACTTCATCGACACCTCGGGCTGGACGCCGAACTACACCGGGCGCGAACGCGAGTTTGCCGAAACCACCGTTACGACTTAGGGGAGTCCCCGCAGGATTCTTTCCGGGAAAAAAACGGTCCGCCAAGGCGGGCCGGGTGGAGTCAGTCGGTTAGCTCTACCGCCACCGGTAAAAATACGACACACCGAAGAAGTTTACCTTCTGTACCGGCTCCTGCAGGACAGTGGTGCCGCCATCGGCAGGGCTATAGTTCCAGTTGGCCCAGGTCCAGTCGTCGGTCCGGTAACGATCGTAGATGTACATTGCCCGCACGCCCGAATTGCGCTGCAGCGCGTATTTCGCTGAAAGCTTTACAGACGTGACCTTAGTGTTGATGACGTCATCAATCGGTGTTACCGACGTGCCGGCTATAGTGCTCAGTTCTATCTCGTCGCGCACCTTCGATTGGTACACATCCGCACTCAGCTCGAGCTTCGGGTTGAGCTTGGCGCGCAACCCAAGACCGAAGGAGTCCGCCAGGTTTTGCACATCGGAACCCCAGACCTGCTGGGTTCCCGGCGTGCAGACGTCGCCGTTGCTGCTACGGCACTGCACGCTTTCCAGGGCGGTGTCATTGACCGAGTACCAAGCGGTCCCCTGCACGTCGTTAGTGAAGCTGTAGGCGGCATCGAGGGAGTAGTTTTCTGCCTTGCCCTTGCGTACCGCCTGGTCGACGACGCCGAAGCCACGCCCGCTATACTCGTCGCGCGCCTGGTCGAGACGCAAGTTCAGCGACAGAGGATCGATCGGCATCCAGGTAAACGTCAATCGCCACATGTCGCGGTCGCGATCGGCCAGGTGCAGCGGCGCGATCTGGTTGCTGGAGGTGGCGAAGGTAGCGCTGGAGACGAACGTGCTGACCAGCCATTCAGACCCGCCGCGATTGCTATGAATGTACGACAGCGCTCCGGTGAGGGTTTCGGAAATCGAGCGGCGAAGTTCAGCGCGCACTGACGTCTCTTCGGTTGTTTCGCGGAAGCTGACCGAGCGTACCGGCGGGCTGTTGCGCGTCTTTTCCACGTAGTCCAGGCCGCCAGTCAGGCGAAAGTCCATTGGCATTTGATAGCTCGCTTCGAACTTGCCCGCGGTGGTCTTGATGTCGCGCGGCTCATTGGTGCCGTCGCTCGTGGCAGTCGTCGGCGTGGCGAAGTTCGAGGGGAAATACACGAATACGGGGGTCTTGTCGTCGCGGTCCTCGTAGCGCACATCCGCACGCAACGACAGCTTCGGCATCGGGCGCGCGGTCAGACCGGCCTGCACCAGGGTCGTGTCGATACGGCCGTCGAGGCTGCCCGGGGCGCCGGCAACAGGCGTTGTGGCGTATGCCTCATTTTGCGTGATCCGGCCGACAGCGAACTTGAAGGTCCCGCGGGTCATCTTGCTGAAGTTGTAGCCACCGGCCAGATGCAGCTGGTGCGACTCATTGTCCGGCGGCAGGCCCATCTGGTCGCAGCCCGTAAAGATGGCGCAGCCCGGCACGTTGAGGACATTATTGCGGTTCTCGAACGCGGTGCCGTAGTAACCACCCGTGAGTTGCAGCTTCTCGGTGGTGTAATTGAGCGTGGCGTCGATCTGGCGCGTCGTCTGGTCGATCGGGTCGGTCAAGAAGCGCCAGGTTCCGAAAGTACCCTGGCCCCACAGACGCTCGCCGTCCTTCTCCTCGTTGCGGAAGCGCACCTGTAAACCCAGGTTGCTCGTGAACTCCTTGTTGAATCCGAGCGTCACGGTATCGCGCTCGGTCTTGAGGTGGTATGGCTGCGCCGTCGCGCTGCCCGCGACAGTCTGCGTGGTGGTGCCGATGCCGGTGAGCGTGGTCGTCACGGTGTACGGGTCGAACCGCGGCGTTTGGCTTAAGTCGATGAAGTAGCCCCAGTCACTCTGGCGCTCATGCTCGAAGCGCAACTCGCGGTTGTCGAAGCCCAGATTGCGTCCATTGAGCATGAGCCAGGTGCCGGTTGCTTCGTCGCGCTGCACGATATCGACATCGACCAATCCATAGACACCGTCTTCGTTCAGTCCGGTGTACTGGCCGAAGCGCTGGTTGTCCTTGGATACGTGCCCGATTCCCAAGCTGACCTTGCTTCCGGGCTTGGTAAGCTCGGTGAGCTCTTCGTTTTCTGCTGCGACAGCGGTACCAACAGTGGCGAGCACCGCCGCGGCCAGTGTGCTCAATGGGAGAAAGTTCTTTCTAATCGCGTTCATGTCGTCCTCTCTCTAGCTATCTAGCTAACTAGCTGTCGTTAACGCGTTAACGGCGGAACCCGCGGCCGCTGCCATCGGCTGCGTTATTGCTGCCGTGGATGTTGGTGTGGCAGTTCACGCAGCCGCGCGCCATGATCACGGCCTGATTCGTGGACGGGTTCCCGCCGCCCACCACGCCGCTTGCCGGAACGGTTGAATGATGCGAGGTCGGTTCGTGGCACGACTGGCACAGGAAGGGGGGGCGCACCTTGAGCAGATTGGGATTCGTCGTGCCGTGCGGGTTGTGGCAGATCGAGCAGTCCTCCTGCACCGGCTCGTGCGAGCGCACGAACGGCCCGCGTTTCTCCATGTGGCAGGTGTAACAAGTGTCGTTGACGTTGTCGCGCACCAGCAGCTTGGGCCCGGCGGTGCCGTGCGAGTTGTGACAATCCGAGCAGGCGACTTTGCCTTCCTTGATCGGGTGGCGCGACGGCCGGCTCATCTGGGCGCGCTGTTCCTTGTGGCAGCTGAAGCACACCTCGGCCTGCGTGAGCTTGTCACGCACCTTGTCGTGGGATGCATGGACTGTGTGACAGGAGGCGCAGGTCACGTCGCGCGCGTCGTGTGTGCTGCCCTGCCAGTGAATGCGCTTGCTGCCCTGGTGGCAGCCGAGGCACGTCTCGCTGAGTTCCTTGGCGGATGTGGTCGATTTTTTGCTGAATACGCGGTCGGGTTGCGGTTGTTTCTTCTCGCTCCCGATGACATCCACCAAGTGATTCTCGCTATCTCCATGGCAGCTGGCACAGCTAGGCGTGCGACTGTCTGCCGTGGTGCCGTGCTTGGTCTTGCCTATCGAGAGTGGCTTGGGGCTGTCGGTTTCATCATGACAGCGCGTACATTTGGCGTCGCCCTTGAGAAAAAGGTCCTTGGCTCCCAACGCGGTGGTCGATTCTTTCCCTCCGCTCAACGTTGGCAGATCAGTCGCCAACGCATTTGAGATTCCTCCGAGGTTACCAATGAACGCGCACATGACTATTTGCCACAAGAATTTCATTGTTAACCTCCGGTCAACGCTTTTATCTCTACCCTCATCATGGCCACAAAAAATTAACTACTCCGGCCTCCGACCTTGGTTGAGTGTTTCGACACACTGTGCGTAATGTAATTGATAAAGATATATTGGAGAGTTGACCCAGATCAATTTATGGAAAGTTGACCTGGATCAATTTTTTTCAAACAGCTCGAACGATCAGGAGAACAAATAGGTTCGCGGAGAGGGGCGGGGGAGGATCGGACCCCCTTTCAATCCTTGGCCTGTCAAGCCGGGTCTTTTTTACTCATAGCCCTCGGGCAGGTGGTGGGCGACCCCTTTATGACAGTCGATACAGGTTTTCCCGGTTTCGCGCACATACTCGATTGAATGTTTTTTCTGCGCACTCTTGTCCTGTTTCGCGAGATCCATTGAAGTCAGATCGTGGCAATTGCGGCATTCACGCGAATCCGTGGATTTCATGGATGCCCAAACACTTTTGGCCAGTTCCAGCCGATGCGCCTCAAATTTCTCCCGAGTACTGATGGTGCCGAGAATTTTTTTCGGGACTTCGTTGAAGGTCGCCTGAATCTTGCGCCCCATTTTGTAAATCCAAGGTTTGGGGACGTGACAGTCGGAACACGTTGCGCGAACGCCTGTACGATTTTTGTAGTGGATCGTCTCTTGGTATTCCGGATACAGAAATTCCCGCATTTCATGGCACGAGAGGCAAAAGCCCTCGGAGTTGGTCGCCTCCAAAACCGTGTTGAACCCGCCCCAGAAAATAATGCCTGCCACGAACATCAGGATGCCGCCTGTCGGGATCCAGAGCAGATACCACTTTCGCGGGTGGCGCCACAATTTGGGCCAGCGTCTTTCGACTTTTTCTTCTTCCTGGTCTGCCATGCCTAAGTTCTCCTAGACGCAGTTATGACTATGCTCGGCAATTCACTCGAATCCGCGCCACTTGGTTATTTGAAGCTGCCGTAATAATGGATCAAGGCCTCGGTCTGTGCCTTGTCGAGCTTGTCCATCTTCGGCTTCATCTTCTTGGGTTGCGGGCGCTTGCCGGTGGCGTACTCCTTGAAAGTTTCCTCGAGATAGGGCATCCACTGGCCGGCCAGAATTCCGGCGTCGTCGGCCGCCAGGCTCCCGCCATCACTGTGGCATTTCTCGCATTGCCCCGCATGGACATCCTTGCCCTTCTTGGCCAGGGCCGGATCGAATTTCTGCTGGGCGCGAACAAATTTTTTCCCGGCATAATGTTGGGCAAGCTGCTTAACGTCTGCCTCGCTCAGATCCTTGGCCACTTGGCACATGTCGATTTTTTGCCCTTTCTTGTCACCGGTCCGGTATTTTGTCTCCGGACAGGGACGTTCCTTCTTCTTGTAAGTCACCATGCTGTCGATGATGTATTGTGACGAAAAACCGCTGATGATCGGTATGTCCGATTCGGTGCTGGCGCCGTCCTTGCCGTGACAGTTAGCGCAGGATTCAATCAGCTTGTTCACGTCGGCCGCCCACGCACCGGTGGCCAGAAAAAGGCCGAACAAACCAGCACCTGCCAATAAAGCAAACCTGGTGGTTTTTTGCGCCATCATCGTTCTCCTCGTTGCCATTACCCTTAAGTATTACTGATTGTGCGTAGCGCGAAGCTTACGATTGCTCAATTGCCTAAGTGAACTAAAAGCTGCCCTCAAATTTGGCGATGAAAATTTATTTCTCACGACTTAATCCAGGACAAAAAACCATAGCCCCATGCCGGAAAAAAACCAGTGCCGAACCTTTTTCCCACATTTTCAAGATAACATCTGGCATTATCCAAACATTGATATTTATCAATCCAGCGCAGAACCAAGGGAGACCGGCCAGTCGCTTGATGGCGGATCCTGAGTGCGGAAAAAACAATGTATTCACGGTCGAGGGTTATCTGCCTGACAGCAACCCAGGTTACCTGGCAGCCGCAAGTGAAAAACCGAGGAAACCACGAAGAAAAAACTGGACGACGCAAGCTGCCTGCCATGACTCGCACTACTTCAGCGTCCCGCTGCCGCGCGAACGCCCCCGGGGCGAACCTCGATTTGGGGAATTCCTGGCGGCAATCCGTCATGTACTTGCCACCGAAGACGCCAAGCTCGAGCATCTGCTCCGGCGTCAACTGCGGTTTGAAATCCGAATGAAACTTTTTGCCGACTGGCAGTGAGGGTCAGTAGATGTATTTCTTCTGCATCAAGTCATTGACCACCACGCGTCTTATTTTCATGGTGCAGATTCTCGCCCTAACATCGCGCATCTGCGGACGGCGGCAACTCGCGAAGCTCCGCTTCTGACAAATTACGCCACTCCCCGACCTTCAAGTTGCCGAGCTTGATATTCACGATGCGGATGCGTTGCAGCCGGCCCACGTGATATCCGAACACCTCGCACATGCGCCGGATTTGCCGGTTCAGCCCCTGCGTGAGAATGATGCGAAACGCGCTATTATCGACGCGGCTGACCCGGCAGGGCTTGGTGCGCGTGCCAAGAATATTCACGCCACCGGCCATGCCGGCGAGAAAAGTTTCCGTCACCGGTTTGTCGACGGTCACGATGTATTCTTTCTCGTGATTGTTCTCCGCACGCAGAATGGTATTGACGATATCGCCGTTGTTGGTGAGCAGAATCAGCCCCTCGGAATCCTTGTCCAGTCGCCCGATGGGAAAAATCCGCGCGGGATGATTGACGAAATCGACGATATTGCCTTCGATATGACGCTCGGTGGTGCAGGTGATGCCGACGGGTTTATTCAGGCAGAGATAAACATGCTGCTTCTTCGCGCTGACCACGCGCTGGTCCACGCGCACTTCATCGCCTTCGTTGACCTGCGTACCGAGTTCGGCGCGCTGGCTGTTGATGGTCACCCGACCGCTGGAAATCCAGGCATCCGCTTCGCGGCGCGAGCAGATTCCGGTTTCACTGATGTATTTATTCAATCTCATCGAATGGAAGAAAACCCGGGTCAGATTGAGGCATTTCCGATTAGGAGAATTCCTTTCGCCGCCATGGCCGCCCGGCCGGGCGAATCCTTCTAGCCATGCCGGCGAGTGGTAAATCGCAGAATCAGGTAACCCACGATCGCCGAGACCACGGAGCCCATCAGGATTCCCAGCCGGTCCACTGTCGAGTATTGCTGCCCCGTCTGGTCAAAGGCCAGCGAACCAATGAAGAGGCTCATCGTAAAGCCGATCCCGCACAGCACCGCGACACCGTACAACTGCCACCAGCTGGCGCCCTCCGGCAGCGACGCGAGGCGCAGCTTGATCGCCATCCAGGAAAACGCGAACACCCCGAACTGCTTGCCCAGGAACAGGCCGAGCGCAATCCCGAGCGGGACCGGCGCAAAGGCCTGCGCGAGTGAAAGTCCGGCCAGTGAGACACCGGAATTGGCGAAGGCGAACAGCGGCAG